>JBILYN010000222.1:0-7275 GCA_044377715.1 Aquabacterium sp. | reverse complement strand
CCGCCGCGGTGATCCTCGACGACCGGCAGCCGATCGCTGGATTGGCCGACTCCAAGGTGTTGAGCCCGCGCAAGCGGGAGCGCTTGTTCGACGAGATTCGCGCCAAGGCGCTGGCTTGCTGCATCGCCGAGGCCAGCGTTGAGGAGATCGACCGTCTGAACATCCTGCAAGCGAGCTTGCTGGCGATGCGCCGCGCGGTCGAAGGCTTGCGGCTGGTGCCTCACCGGGTGCTGGTCGACGGCAATCAGCTGCCGGTGTTGAACATGCCGGCCGCGGCCATCGTCAGCGGCGATGCCAAGGTGCCGGCGATCTCGGCCGCGTCTATCTTGGCCAAGGTCTACCGCGACCGACTCTGCCTGGCGCTTGACCGAGACTATCCCAACTACGGTTTCGCTGCGCACAAGGGCTACCCCACGGCCGCGCATCTGGCGGCCTTGCGTCAGCACGGCGCCTGCCCGGTGCACCGCCGCAGCTATGCGCCCGTTCGCGCGGTGCTGGTGGCAGCGGATGGTGACGCAGCTTGATCGAACCCGTCACGCTCAGCGCGCGCGACAACCCCTTGCTCGTCAGGCTGCGCAAGCTCGCGCGCGACCCTGGCGCTTACCGCAAACTCGGCTTGCTGTGGCTTGAAGGCGAGCACCTTTGTTCTGCGCTGCAGGCGCGCGGTCTGCAGCCGATTCAGGCCGTGGTGGCCGACAGCGCCTGGGCGTTGCCGGGTCTTCGCGCCTTGGCCTGCTGGGCGCCGCGGGTGGTTCGGGTCAGCGACGCGCTGTTCGACGGTTTCAGCGCGCTCGAGTCGCCGGCTCGATTGGGCTTCTTGTTGACCCTGCCCGAGGCCCCGGCGATCGATCCTGATTCAGCCACGGTGGTGCTTGACCGGGTGCAGGACGCCGGCAATGTCGGCAGCATCCTGCGCAGCGCGGCGGCTTTTGGTGTCGGCCAGGTGCTTGCGCTGCAGGGCACGGCTGGTTTGTGGTCGCCCAAGGTCTTGCGCGCCGGCATGGGCGCGCACTTCGGTCTGCGGCTGGTCGAAGGGCTGGTGCCTGACGATTTGGCGGCGCTTCGCGTACCGCTGGTCGGTACCTCTCTGGCCACCGACCAAACGCTGCACAGCGCCCGCCTGCCACAGCCCTGCGCTTGGGTGCTGGGCCATGAAGGCCAAGGTGTCGCGCCCGACCTGCTGGCGCGCTGTGCCCAGGTGCTGCGCATCCCTCAGCCCGGCGGCGAGGAGTCACTCAATGTCGCCGCTGCTGCTGCAGTGTGCCTTTACGAATCGCTGCGGCGCAGCCTGGTCTTGCCCGCGACCTGACGTGCCGGGGCCGCTGCGGTCTTGCGCAGCGTGGGCAAGCCCACGCCGGCTGCGTCGAAGCCGCCGTCCACTGCCGGCACCTGAGCGTTGACAGAGTTGGCAGCCGCGCTGCGCAGAAAGCCCATCGCGTTGGCAATCGCGTCGGTCGTGCCGTAACGCTCGAGCGGGATCACATCGCGGTAGTCCGAGCCAATCGCCGCGCTGTGCACCAGCTTGGCCATCTCGGTGTCGATCGGCCCAAGCGCGACTGCGTTGACGCGGATGCCCATGGTGCCGAGTTCGGTGGCCTGCTGCTGGGTCAGGTGGATCCCCAGCATCGTCTGCCGCTCCTCGAAGCTGGTCTGGCCAATAGGCTTGAACACTGCGACGCCGGCGTTGTTGACGAGCGCGTCGATGCGGCCGAAATGGCTTTCGGTTTGCACGGTAGCGTCTGTCACCTGGGCTGGTTGCGACACGTCGCAGGGGATCGCCTGCGCGCGCGACGGGTCGTCGAGCGCGGCTTCGGTGGCGCGCAGTGTGGCCGCGTCGGTGTCCCGCAGCGCGACGCGGTGGCCATGGCTCAGGAACCATTGCGCCACGGCCAGGCCGATGCCGCGTGCGCCGCCAGTGACCACCGCGACCGGGGAGAAGGATGCCGTCATGAAGTCTGACAGCAGCCTGAAATTCGAAGGACCTCGAGCCTATGTCGGCGACACTCGGGATCTGGCGCGCATCGCCGAGGCTTTAGGAGACCCATATGTCCATCCCGCACATCATCGGCTGGGGCCACACCCCGTTCGGCAAACTCGACGCCATCGATGCCGAGGCTTTGTTTCGCGACGCCGCTCTGCAAGCCATCGCCAGCGCCGGGCTGGATCCGGCCGACATCGACGGTGTTTTCGTCGGCCATTTCAATGGTGGCTTCCTGCGCCAGGATTTCAGCGGTGCGATGGCCGCACTCGCCATTCCCGCGCTGCGGCACACGCCATCGGTTCGGCTGGAAAACGCCTGCGCGACCGGATCGGCAGCGATCTGGGCAGCGCTCGACGCGCTGGGCAGCGGCCGGCTCAAGAGAGTGTTGGTGGTGGGATTCGAGAAGATGAACACCATGCCCAATGCGCAGATCGGCGAGGTGCTGCTGCGTTGCTCCTATGTCGCGGAGGAGGGCGACACGCCGGGTGGTTTTGCTGGCGTGTTCGGCCAGATCACCGCCGGCTATTTCGAGCGTTTCGGTGACCAGAGCGACGCGCTGGCAGCGATCTCCGCCAAGAACCACGCCAATGGCGTGCACAACCCTTACGCCCACATGCGTCGCGACCTGGGCTTCGATTTCTGCCGCCAGCCGTCGGACAAGAACCCGTTTGTCGCCGGCCCGCTCAAGCGCAGCGACTGCTCGCTGGTGTCGGACGGCGCGGCTGCGCTGGTGCTGTCGCTGGAGCCTGTCGCTGGCGCGCAGGTGCCGGCCGTGCGTTGGCGCTCGCGCACCCAGGTCAACGAGTTCCTGCCTTTGTCGCGCCGCGACCCGACCCGCTTCGAGGGTGCCGCGCTGGCCTGGTCACGCGGCTTGGCGGATGCAGGCGCCACGCTGGGCGATCTGCAGTTCGTCGAGACCCATGACTGCTTCACGATCGCTGAATTGCTGGAGTACGAGGCCATGGGCTTGGCACCCCACGGCCAGGGCGCGCGGGTGATCCTGGACGGTATCACCCTCAAGGGAGGCCGGCTGCCGGTCAACCCTTCAGGCGGCTTGAAGTCGCGCGGCCACCCGATTGGCGCGACCGGCGTGTCGCAGCATGTGATGGCCGCGATGCAACTCTCGGGCACTGCGGGTGACATGCAGGTACCCAATGCCAGGCTGGGCGCGGTGTTCAACATGGGTGGTGCGGCGGTGGCCAACTACTTGAGCGTGCTCGAAGCGGTGGGCTGAAGGTGATGCCTGCCGCACAGACCTGCAACCTGGCGCGCCTGCTCAGCCATACAGCCCGGTTGTGGCCGGACCGCACCGCGCTGATCCAAGGTGAACAGCGTTGGACCTGGGCCCAGATCGATGCCCGGGTGGACGCGCTCGTGGCCGCGCTGCGCTCGCTAGGGCTCAAGAAGGGCGACCGCATCCTGCTGCAGTCGCGCAACAACCTGGCGATGTTCGAGAGCGGCTGGGCCGCATTCCGGATGGGCTGCGTCTGGGTGCCGACCAACTTCAGACTGGCGCCTAGCGAGGTGGCCTACCTGGCGGCATCAAGCGGCGCGGTGACGATGCTGGTCGAGCCGCTGTTCGCGGACCATGCGCAGGCGGTCAGTTCAGCTGCGCCGGCGCTAGCACAGGTGGTCTGGATCGGCGATCCGCCGGCAGGCGGGCTGTCTTACGAGGCGCTGATCGAACAGCACCTGGGCGCTGCGCCTGCCGAGGTCACGGTGAGCCATGACGACCCGCTGTGGTTCTTCTATACCTCGGGCACCACCGGTAAGCCCAAGGCCGCGGTGCTGACCCACGGCCAGATGGCATTTGTCGTCACGAATCATCTTGCCGACCTGATCCCTGGCACCACCGAGCAGGACGTCTCGATCGCGGTGGCGCCGCTGTCGCATGGCGCGGGCATCCACGCACTGCTCAATGTCGCGCGTGGCGCGGCCACCGTGCTGCTGCCGAGCGAGAAGATGGATCCGGCGCAGGTCTGGCAATTGGTGGAGCGCCACCGCGTCAGCAACCTGTTCACCGTGCCGACCATCGTCAAGATGCTGGTCGAGCACCCTGCAGTCGATCAGCACGACCATTCATCGCTGCGCTTCATGGTCTATGCCGGTTCGCCGATGTACCGCGCCGACCAGCGGCTGGCGCTGCAAAAGCTCGGACTGGTGCTGGTGCAGTACTTTGGCCTGGGCGAGGTGACCGGCTGCATCACCGTGCTGCCAGCGCGCATGCACTCGGCCGATGATGCCGACCCCAATGCTCACATCGGCGCTTGCGGCCTGCCGCGCACCGGTATGGAGGTGGCGGTGCTCGACGACCAGATGAAGCCACTGGCGGTGGGCCAGGTTGGCGAGATCTGCGTTCGCGGGCCGGCGGTGTTCGCCGGCTACCACGACAACCCGGAGGCCAGCGCGAAGGCCTTGCGCGGCGGCTGGTTTCACACCGGCGACCTGGGGACGTTGGACGCACGCGGTCTGCTCTTCATCACCGGCCGCGAGTCCGACATGTACATCTCGGGTGGGTCCAATGTCTACCCCCGCGAGGCCGAGGAGCTGCTGTTGAGCCACCCCGGCGTGGCCGAGGTGGCGGTGCTGGGCGTGCCCGACCGCCAGTGGGGTGAGGTTGGTGTGGCCGTGGTGGTGCGTCGCATTGGCGCCGACGCCGTCAGCGCCGATGCGCTCATGGCTTTCCTGGACGGGCGATTGGCGCGCTACCGCTGGCCGCGCCAAATCTTTTTCTGGGACAGCCTGCCAAAATCGGGCTACGGCAAGATCACCAAGAACGAGGTGCGTGCGTTGTTGTTCGCACGTGGAGATGTCCTACACGTCAGCGCCGATTGATTTTTTCGCAGCCACGGCTGTCCATGAAGCTGCGTGTTTGCCGGCAACCCGATCGGCTTCGGTCTGGCCACTTTCGATTGCCTGGCGTGGGCGTTACGCGGCTTGTGCGGCTTGTGCGGTAGGCCGGGTCAACCCAGACGAAGGCATTGGCCCGATCGTTGGCGGCATGGCCGAGTTGTTGATCGGCACCATGATCGTCGCCTTCGTGCCCTGGACCTCGATCGGGTTCCGGTGATTTGACGCGCTGGTTCAGGTCAGCTCGAGCACCAGTTCGAAGGTCACCAGCACTGGATTCGCGCCCCGCATCAGCCGGCCGCTGGCCTGGCCGCCGAGATGGTCGACCATGCTGACGTCGATCTCGGCCAGTGGCTGGCCGTCGGGTCCGGGGTGCACGCGGCCATGGCGCACCAGGGTTTCGGTGACGAAGGCTTCGACCCGGCGACCGTCGTCAAACCAAGCGCCGACCGTGCTGCCGACACCGCCCCGAACGCTGGCCTGCTGGATGCCGTGCTCGCGGCAGATCGATTCCAGCGCGCTGCAGACATCTTGGTTCGGTGCGATTCGGATCGCCAGCGCCGGGCGCGCCGTTGGTCCGGGCGTCGGTCCTGGCGATGGTGCGGGCGTTGGTGCGGGCGTTTGCGTGGAAGTTTGTGCGGGCGTTTTCGCGGGCCAGGCCGCTGGCTTGAACAGCGAAAAGTGCGTTTCCTCGTCAGGCACGACCTCGAAGCCTGCGCCTGTCAAAACCCAAGCTTTGGCTAGCAGGCTTGTTGTCAGCATGGACTCGTCAGGCAGCAGATGGCCGCAATGCCTCATACCCTCGGCGTCGGTCCAGACGGCGTGGCAGTGCAGCCAGGCATGGCCATCGCGCAGCCCGTAGGTGACGGTGGCGAATTCGAGCTGCACAGGGGCCTGGGCATCGAATTGATCGCTGAAGTACACCGCGTGCGCCGGGCTCTTCGAAAGTGCTGGCATCACATGGGCGAACGGGAACAGTTCGCCGCCAGACAGCGTCAGCACGGCGCTGGTCGCGCCGCTGGGCGCGAACGCTTCGGTCAGCGCCGCGAGCAACGAGCGGCCTGGCTGCAGTTGGAGCTGGCAGGACTGCAAGCTGGCGTCCAGCACGGTGTTGCGCTGGGCCGCAGCCGTTCCTGGGTGATGGATGTGACGCATGGGTTGATCCGTCAGTAGATCAGCCGGTCCGGCCGGATGTCGCGCAGGATGGTGGTGGCGATCTCCTCGATCGACTTGTGGGTCGAGCTGAGCCAGGCCACGCCGCTGCGCCGCATCATCGATTCGGCTTCGTGCACCTCGTGACGGCAGTTCTCGAGAGCGGCGTACTGGCTGCCGGGCCGGCGTTCGTTGCGGATCTGGGACAGGCGGCCCGGGTCTATCGTCAGGCCGAAGCACTTGCTGATGTGCGGCGCCAGCGGCGTCGGCAACCTGTGGCGCTCGAAGTCCTCTGGGATCAGCGGGTAGTTGGCGGCCTTGATGCCGTGCTGCATCGCCAGGTAGAGCGAGGTCGGCGTCTTGCCGCTGCGGCTCACGCCCAGCAGGATCACGTCGGCGCTGGCCAGATTGCGGGCCGATTGACCGTCGTCATGCGCGAGCGAAAAGTTGATCGCCTCGATTCGGTCGTTGTACTCGCTGCTCTTGGCGGCATCCGAGAAACGCCCGACGCGGTGGTTGCTCTTGACTGCGAATTCAAGCTCCAAGGGCTCGACAAAGGCCTTGAACATGTCGAGTACCAAGCCTCGGCAGCTTGGGTCGGTGAGAATTTGCCGCACCTCGTCGTTGACCAGGGTGATGAAGACGATAGGCCTTCGTGCTTCAGCGTCGGCTACCTGATTGATCTCGCCGACGACCGCCAGCGCCTTGTCGACGGTGTCGATGAAGGGCCTGCGCACATGGCGCGGTTTGGCTGAAAACTGCGCCAGGATCGAGTTACCGAAGGTCTCGGCGGTGATCCCGGTGCCGTCTGAGACAAAGAACACGCTGCGATTGGGCATGTGGGGCCGCCGCTGGTCGGCGTTCGATCGAAGTCCGGTGATGATAGGGGTTGTGGTCCTTAGAATCATGGCTTAAGCAACCGATGAAGCCCGTCCCAGCCCCCGCCCCAATGGCCCCCGTTTGTCGAAGCTACGAGCCGGCATGCGTGGATGCGTCTTGGCGCGGCAGTGCCGGGGCCGCCGCCTGCCGGACAGCACCGATTTCCCACCATCCCGGAGCTTTCCCATGTCATCCACCCCATTGGCGGCCGCCTTGGCCTTGCCGTTTGAAAAGCTGAGAATGACCGATGTCGAGGTTGTTGGCGGCAAGAACGCCAGCCTCGGCGAAATGATCAGCCAGCTCTCAGCCAGCGGCGTGCGCGTGCCGGGCGGGTTTGCCACCACCGCGCATGCCTTCCGCGAGTTCCTGGCCTACGGTGGCCTGACCGAAAAGATCAATGCCCGCCTGCTGGC
>JBILYN010000221.1:0-7289 GCA_044377715.1 Aquabacterium sp. | reverse complement strand
CCGAACTGCGGCGGCGAGCTGAAGATCATCGCGGCCATCCTGTGGGGTGAGCCCGGACACAAACGGTCCTGAGGACCGTTTGTGCCTGGCGAACGCCAGGGCCTCCGCGCCCTGGCAGCCGGTGATCGAGAAGATCCTCACGCACTTGGGGTTGCAGGCCCGGGCGCCGCCCCGCGCGCCTGCCCGCGCGCCTACCCGCGGCCAAGCGCTGCAAGCCGAGCCCGGACACAAACAGTCCGGTGGACTGTTTGTGCCTGGCGAGGGGTCGGGCCACTGGCCCGACGCGCCCTGCAAGGGGCCTGACGCTGCCCAACCGTGACCGTTCAGACGACCTGGCGACCGGGGTTGCTGGAGTCGGCTGCGTCCGGGAGTTTGCGGGACCAATGGAAGCGGCCAAGTGACAAGGGAGAACCCCAAGACGGCGCCCGAGAACGACGGTTTGGGGCGGCGCTGCCAAAGCTCAGCAGTTCTCAGCCACCTTCAAAGACCGATTCACACGCGTCGAGGGCCGTCGAGGGCCGTGTTCGGGGCGCCATGGGGAAGGAAAAGGGCGTTTGAAAAACCTATCCTCTCGGTCGGTTCGGTGATCGCGCTGACGACGATGGTCTCGGCCGCGCTCGTCGAGCACCACCACTGGAGCGCGGCGCAGGCCATTCCCCTGGTGCTCGCGATCGGCACTGCGTTCGGCGCGTTCATGGGCTGGCTGATCCAGCGCTTCCGGCTGCAGCCCTTCATCGTCACGCTCGCGGGCATGTTCCTCGCGCGCGGCCTGTGCTACCTGATCAGCATCGACTCGATCAGCATCACCGACGCGACCTACACCGCGATCTCGCAGACGCGCATTCCGCTCTGGGGTTCGGGTGCATCGATCACCGTCAGTGCGCTACTCGCTTTGGCGATGGTGGCGGTCGGTATCTGGCTCGCGCACGCGACCGAGTTCGGCCGCACCGTCTACGCGATCGGCGGCAGCGAGCCCTCGGCCTTGCTGATGGGCCTGCCGGTGGCCCGCACCACGGTGCTGGTCTACACCTTCAGCGGCTTCTACTCGGCGCTGGCCGGCGTGGTGTTCACGTTCTACATGCTGTCGGGCTACGGCCTGCACGCGGTCGGCCTCGAACTCGACGCGATCGCCGCCGTCGTGATCGGCGGCACGCTGCTGAGCGGCGGCGTCGGCTATGTGGCCGGCACGCTGTTCGGCGTGCTGATCCTGGGCATCATCCAGACGCTGATCGCGTTCGACGGCAGCCTCAGCTCGTGGTGGACGCGCATCGTGATCGGTGCGCTGCTGTTCGTGTTCTGCCTGCTGCAGCGCTGGTTCGAGGCGCGGCGATTCAGGGTCTGATCCCGGGCATCGAACACGCGATGGCTTCGGCCGCCGCTCAGCCGTTGCGGCTGCGGCGCAGCACCAGCAGCGCGAAGCACCCGGCGCTCGCGGCGATCGCGAACAGGAACAACGGCTGGCCGAGGTCGCGCAAGGCCATCAGCCCATCGCTGAAGAACCAGTTCGGCGCGTCGCTCAGCCAGGCCTGCGCCACCTCGGCGCCGCCTTTCGGGCTCGGCGGCGTGCCGTGAACCATCGCCCGGCGCGCGTTGATCAGCAGGCCGACGACGGTGTCGCCGATCGCGGTAACGCCGTACAGCGTGGCCAGCAACTTGTGCCCGATCGACAGCGTCAGCGCGAGCACCGGCGTGCCCCAGCGCTTCAACCAGGCCGAGGCGGCCATCACCGCCAGCAGCAGCGGCATCACCCACGCGCAGGCGAGCAGCAGCCCGAGCAGCGCGCGCGCGAGGCCGGCCATGCCGACGCCCACCAGCGCACCCCAAGGCAGGGCGAAGGCCTCGCCCACGCCGAACGCTTTCCAGATCAACGCGCCGCCGACGAGGTAGCTGAACGCCGCGCCCACCAGCAGCGCGAGCAGCGGCACGAGCACGAAGTGCATCAGCACCGGCGCGGCGACGCTGGCCGAGTGCGTGGTCGGCAACGAGAGCCAGAACTCGATCGAGCGGTCCTGCCGGTCGCGGCGCGCGAGGCCCGGCGTCTGGAACAGCAGCGCCACCACCGTGATGCCGAGTACCACGGCCGGCACCGCGAACATTGTCACCAGCATCAGGCCGAGCGCCGGCACAGGGCCGAGTTCGCCGGGGCCGATCTCGACCGAGCCGAATGGCACGAGCACGAGCAGCAGCAACGGCGGCACCAGCATCATCGCGAGCCAGCCGCGGTGATGCTGCATCCACTCGCGCAGCAGCAAGGTGTTGAAACGGGACATGCGGGGTTCTCCTTGCGACGTGGCCATCTCAGCCCACCGTCCGGTTCATTTCGGGCGCGCGCGTCAGCGCGACGAACAGGTCGACCAGACTCGGCTGGAAGCGTTGGCCCAGCGCGGCGATCTCGGCCGGCGGCGGGCCGTCGAACAGCGCGGCCGACTGGCCCATCTGGCGGTAGCGCAGCAGCGGGTGCGCGGCGGCGATGCGGTCGGCGGCGGCCGCGTCGTGGCTCAGGCCGACGAAGCGCTGGTCCATGTCGACGAGGCTGGTGGAAAGCACGATGCGGCCTTCGTTTAGCATGATCACGTCGCTGAGCAGCGGCTGGATCTCCTCGACCTGGTGCGTCGAGATCAGCACGCTGCGCTCGCCGTCGCACCATTCCTCGACCAGCATCTCGTAGAACGACTTGCGCGAGAGGATGTCCAGGCCGAGCGTCGGCTCGTCGAGGATCATCACCTTCGCGTCGATCGCCGCGATCAGCGCGAGGTGCACCTGCACCACCATGCCCTTCGACAGCGTCTTCACACGGTCGCGCAGGCCGACGCTGGTGCGCTTCAGCAGCGCCCGCGCGCGCTCGGCCGAGAAGCGCGGCTGCAGCCCGGCCATCAGCGTGATCAGCTGCTCGACGCGGGCCCAGCGCGGCAGGATCGCGACGTCGGGGATGTAGCACAGCGATTCGAGCATCGCGACGCGCTGGCGCTGCGGGTCGAGCCCGAGCACGTGCAACTCGCCGCTGAACGGCACGATGCCCGCGAGCGCCTTCATCAGCGAGGTCTTGCCGGCGCCGTTGTGCCCGAGCAGGCCGACGACGCGGCCTTTCGCGACCGTGAACCCGATGTCGTCGACGGCGGTCTTCTGGCGGTAGCGCACCGACAGGTGGCTGGCTTCGATCAGGTTGTCCATCAGAGATCCCAGTTGAGTTGGTCGGGTTCGATGCCGAGCTGCAGAAGCCGCGCGCGCAGCAGCGGCCATTCGTGTTTGAGAAAGCGCTCGCGTTCGCTGCGCCGCAGCCGGGCGCGCGCGCCGATTTGCACGTACATGCCGACGCCGCGCCGGCTCTCGACCAGGCCGTCGTCGACCAGCATCTGCAGCGCGCGGCCGACCGTCAGCGGATTGATCAGGTACTGGCCGGCGAGCACCCGCACCGACGGCATCGCTTCGCCCTCGGGCGGGTCGCCTGCGAGCAGTTGGCCGGTCAGGCGGTCGGCCAGCTGCCGGTAGATCGGCGTGGTCTCGTTCCAGGTGTGCATGTCGTCCCGTTCAGTGTGTTACTGATGTAGGACACTGTAGCGGGGTGACCCGGCCGGCGCGCCGGGTTTGCGACAGGCTGCAGATCGGGCCGACAGACGGAAGTCGGTGCGTGCGTTGTCAGGCCGTGGGCAGGCCGAGCAGGTTGCGCGCGAGCGCCTCGGCGACCTCGATGCCGTCGACGCCCGCCGACATGATCCCGCCGGCGTAGCCCGCGCCTTCGCCGGCCGGGTACAGGCCCTTCACGTTCAGGCTCTGGAAGTCGCGCCCGCGCGTGATTCGCAGCGGCGACGAGGTGCGGGTTTCGACGCCGGTCAGCATCGCGTCCGGCATGCTGAAGCCCTTGATCTGGCGCTCGAATGCGGGCAGCGCCTCGCGGATCGCGTCGATCGCGTAGCCGGGCAGCGCGGCGTTGCCGCGCGCGCCGAGGTCGGTGAGCTTTACGCCGGGCTTGTACGAGGGCAACACGCTGCCGAACGCGGTCGATGCCTGGCCTTTGATGAAGTCCCCGACAAGCTGGCCGGGCGCTTCGTAGGTGCCGCCGCCGAGTTCGAACGCGCGCGACTCCCAGAAGCGCTGGAATGCCATGCCGTCGAGCGGGTTCACGGGGCCGTCGCTCTTGCCGTCCTGCCGGTAGTCCTGCGGCGAAATGCCGACGACGATGCCGGCGTTCGCGTTGCGCTCGTTGCGCGAATACTGGCTCATGCCGTTGGTCACGACGCGGCCCGGCTCCGAGGTGGCGGCCACCACCGTGCCGCCCGGGCACATGCAGAAGCTGTAGACCGATCGGCCGTTCTTCGCGTGGTGCACGAGCTTGTAGTCGGCCGCGCCGAGGATCGGGTGGCCGGCGCTCGGGCCGAAGCGCGCGTTGTCGATGATCGACTGCGGGTGCTCGATGCGAAAGCCGATCGAGAACGGCTTGGCTTCCATGAACACGCCGCGCTCGTGCAGCACCGCGAAGGTGTCGCGCGCGCTGTGGCCGAGCGCGAGCACGACGTGGTCGGAGGCGATCCGTGTGCCGTCGTGCAGGGTCACGCCGCGAATCTGCCCGGCCTCGATCAGCACATCGGTCACGCGCTGCCCGAAGCGAACTTCACCACCCAGCGACTCGATCTCGGCCCGCATCTTCTCGACCACGCCGACGAGGCGGAACGTACCGATGTGCGGCTTCGCGACGAACAGGATCTCTTCCGGCGCGCCGGCCTTCACGAACTCGTTCAGCACCTTGCGCGTGAGGTGCCGCGGGTCGCTGATCTGGCTCCACAGCTTGCCGTCGGAGAACGTGCCGGCGCCGCCTTCGCCGAACTGCACGTTCGACTCGGGGTTCAGCACGTTCTTGCGCCACAGGCCCCAGGTGTCCTTGGTGCGCTCGCGCACCTCCTTGCCGCGCTCGAGCACGATCGGCCGCAGGCCCATCTGCGCGAGGATCAGCGCGGCGAAGATGCCGCACGGGCCGAAGCCGACCACGAGCGGGCGCCTGTCTTGCGGCCAGTCAACCGGGGCGTGGGCGACGAAGTGATAGCCCGTGTCGGGCGTCGGCCGGATCGAGAAGATCCTCACGCACTTGGGGTTGCAGGCCCGGGCGCCGCCCCGCGCGCCTACCCGCGGCCAGGCGCTGCAAGCCGAGCCCGGACACAAACAGTCCGGTGGACTGTTTGTGCCTGGCGAGGGGTCGGGCCAGTGGCCCGACGCGCCCAGCAAGGGGCCTGACGCTGCCCAACCGTGACCGTTCAGACGACCTGGCGACCGGGGTTGTTGGAGTCGGCTGCGTCCGAGAGTTTGCGGGACCAATGGAAGCGGCCAAGTGACAAGGGATAACCCCAAGACGGCGCCCGAGAACGACGGTTTGGGGCGGCGCTGCCAAAGCTCAGCAGTTCTCAGCCACCTTCAAAGACACCTTCAAAGACCAATTCACACGCGTCGAGGGCCGTCGAGGGTCGTGTTCGGGCGCCATGGGGAAGGAAAAGGGCGTTTGAAAAACCTATCCTCCGACCGAATCCATGAAGTGGATGACCACCGGATACGGGCCGGGCCGATCGGGATGGAACACCAGCGTGTTCATCACGCCGTCCTGCGTGCGGATTTCGACCGATTTTTCCTGCATGATGATCTCCCGGGTGTGCAGCCAGTGTACTCATCGAACAGGTCGATCGACGATCATGCCTCGACGGCGAACGTCACCCCGGCGCGGCTCTGCAGGCGCTGCATCAACGGTTCCGCCATCGCCGACACCGAGGTCCAGCAACCGCCGGGTGTCTGGTCGCGCGACACGTCGTTGACCAGGCAGAGTGCGCACTCGGCGATGATCTTCGCCGTCGATCCGTAGCCAGGATCACGGTCGCCGTGCACCGACGCGCGCAGCATGCGACCGTCCGGATACTCTGCGATGTAGAGTAGGTCGTACGATCCTGCTTCACGCTCTTCGCGGGAGGGACCTTCGCCGGGCTTGAGGGTCGGGACCACGGAGAAGCCCGCAGTCGGCGCGTTCGGCCCGGCCGTCATCGTCATCTCGTCGTACTTGAAATCCTTGCCCCAGCAATGCCCCAGCAGGAAGTTCGATCGGTGCACGGTCTTGGTGTTGATGCGCGCCATCATGAAAGGTGACACCCAGGAACCGGTCACATTGTCTTCGTAGGTAGCGTTGAGGTCGGGCTGTTCGGGTCCCTTGAAACCGGGCGTCAGCGCGAATGGGTCGGCGAGCACGGTGCCGATCGAAGGATCGGTCTTGGCCGCCGCAGCCGTGGCTGCACCCGACGCCATGGTGCCGCCGGAAAGTCCGCCATCGATCGCGCGGACCCGCCCGCGAACGCGCGGCGCATACTCGCCGAATCTGGCCTTCGCCTGCTCCTCGACGTAGTACACGCCCATGTCGAAGGGCACGGAATCGAACCCGCCCGAGAACAGCAGGCGCGCGCCGGTCTGCCTGGCCATCGCCTGATGCCGGCCGATCATTCGAGCGATCCAGTTCGATTCGCCGGCGAGGTCGACATAATCCGTGCCGGCGGCCGCGCAGGCTGCGACCAGCAGATCGCCATAGAGCTGGTAAGGACCGGCAGTGGTCAGGACCACCTTCGCCCGCTCCGCCATGGCGTGGAGCGCGGCCGAATCCTGCGCGTCGGCGACGATGAGCGGCGTGTTCTTCGGCGCGCCGATCAGTTCGCGAACCTGCGCGAGTTTGGCGGCGCTTCTGCCGGCCATCGCCCAGGTCGCAATGCCGGCGCTCCCGACCAGATACTCGGCGACCAGGCGACCGGTATAGCCGGTGGCGCCGAAGACAATGATGTCGATTTCACGAGTCATGGGGGAGCCTTCACGTTTGATAGCTTCAGGTCCGTCTGGCGGTGCACGGACCGACGTCGCCATATTAGCCCCGCCGTGGAATTCGGAATCGGCCGCATGCCCGACGACACTACCCGAAAAGCCTGAGGAGACGCTTGCCGTGGACTACTCGCTGATCTCTGCCGACTCGCACATCACCGAAGCGCCCGACACCTATTCGGCCAACATCGACCGGGCCTGGCGCGACAAGGCGCCGCGAATTGTCTCCACCGAGCGTGACGGCGATGTCTTCGTGATCGACGGCATGGAGCGGCCGATCCATCTGGGCCTGGTCGCGGCTGCCGGCAAGCCGCCGGACCAGATCACGATGTCCGGCGTGAAGTTCAGCGACCTGCATCGCGGCGGCTGGGACCCGGATGCACGCATGGCCGACCAGGCCCGTGACGGCGTGTCGGCCGAGATCATCTACCCGACCGTCGGCATGCTGCTCTGCA
>JBILYN010000033.1:0-22459 GCA_044377715.1 Aquabacterium sp. | reverse complement strand
GGCGATGTCATCGTCGTCCGTGCGCTGAAGCCGACCTGGATCCAGGCCACCGACGGCGGTGGGCAGACACTGATCTCCCGCTTGGTTTCTGAAGGCGAAACAGTGGAATTGACGGGCAAGTTGCCGCTGAGGCTGAAAGTCGGCAATGTCAGCGGGACCGAGCTCAAGTTTCGCGGCAAGCTGGTGGATCTGGGCGCTGCGACGCGCGACAACACGGCCAGTCTCACCTTGCCGTGACAGCCGCGTTGAACCGGCCTGTGCTTTGACCGCAACGACTCTGATTTGGCTGATATATGTCCATTGCACTTCCTGACGATTTGCTGCTGATCACTCCTGCGCAGCCGCTTGCACGGCGCTCGCGCCAAGCCCGTGTGGTCTGGGGCGACCGGGTCGTCACCTTGGGTGGCGACGCGCCGGTGCGTGTGCAGTCCATGACCAACACCGACACGGTGGACGTGATCGGCACCGCGATCCAAGTCAAGGAACTGGCCATTGCCGGTTCGGAGTTGGTGCGTATCACCGTCAACACGCCCGAAGCCGCACAGGCTGTGCCACATATTCGTGAGCAGCTCGACCGCATGGGCATCGATGTGCCTCTGATCGGCGACTTTCACTACAACGGCCACACCTTGCTGACCGAGTATCCGGCCTGTGCCGCAGCGCTGTCTAAGTACCGCATCAACCCAGGCAATGTCGGCAAGGGACACAAGCGCGACCGCCAGTTCACGCAGATGATCGAGGCCGCATGCCGGCACGACAAACCGGTGCGCATTGGCGTCAACTGGGGCAGCCTTGACCAGGAGTTGCTGGCCCAGATGATGGACGACAACGCCGGCCGCCAACAGCCCTGGGATGCCAAGCAGGTGATGTACCAGGCCTTGATCCAGTCGGCGCTGCAATCGGCGGCCTGGGCGCAGGAACTCGGCATGCGCGCCGAACAAATCATCATCAGCTGCAAGGTCAGCGGCGTGCAGGACTTGATCACGGTCTACCAGGCGCTCAGCAGCCGCTGCGATTACCCGCTGCACCTGGGCCTGACCGAGGCCGGCATGGGAACCAAAGGCACGGTGGCCTCCGCTGTGTCGATGGGTCAGTTGCTGCAGCAAGGCATAGGCGACACGATCCGGGTCAGCCTGACACCGCAACCCGGTGAGGCTCGCACGCAAGAGGTGGTGGTGGCGCTGGAGATCCTGCAAGCGCTGGGTCTGCGAAATTTCAACCCCAGCGTGACCGCCTGCCCGGGTTGTGGCCGCACCACCAGCACGACTTTCCAGGAACTGGCCAAGCAGATCGACGACCACTTGCGCGCGATGATGCCGGTGTGGAAGGCCAAGTACCCAGGGGTCGAAAACCTCAGGCTGGCGGTGATGGGTTGCATCGTCAACGGCCCCGGCGAGAGCAAGCATGCAGACATCGGCATCAGCCTGCCAGGCACTGGCGAGGCACCGGCAGCACCCGTCTTCATCGATGGTCAGAAAGCGATGACGCTGCGCGGGGCCGGCATCGCGCAGGAGTTCCATCGCATCGTCGAGGACTATATCGAGCGCCGCTTCGGCGCCGCTGTCGAGCTTCGCTGACAGTTGCCGTTCCCGCCGCGCGATCCCCGCGGGCTGACCCGAATTTGCATTGAGCAGCCCGAACGGGCTCGACAAGACATGGCAGAAACACTGCAAGCCGTCAAAGGCATGAACGACATCCTGCCGCCGGAATCCCGACGCTGGGAATGGCTCGAAGACAGGCTGCGTGCGCTGATGCGCCGCTACGGCTACCAGAACATCCGAACGCCCATCGTCGAGCCCACGCCGCTGTTCGTGCGCGGTCTGGGGGAGGTGACCGACATCGTCGAAAAAGAGATGTACTCTTTTGTCGACAGCATGAATGGCGACCCGCTGACGCTCAGACCTGAGAATACCGCGGGTGTGGTGCGTGCGGCAATCGAGCACTCGATGCTCTACGACGGCGGCAAGCGTCTGTACTACATCGGCCCGATGTTCCGCCACGAGCGGCCGCAGCGCGGGCGCTACCGTCAGTTTCACCAGGTGGGGGTGGAGGCGCTGGGTTTCGGCGGACCCGAGACCGATGCCGAGGTGATCCTGATGGCGCGCGCGCTGTGGCGCGACCTGGGTTTGGCCGATGTGCGTCTGGAGATCAACAGCCTGGGCGTGCCCGATGAGCGCCGCGCCCACCGTGCTGCGCTGATCGCCTACTTCGAAGCCCATGCCGACCAACTCGACGCCGAGGCCCAGCGTCGACTGCACAGCAACCCGCTGCGCATCCTCGACACCAAGAACCCAGCGATGCAAGGCTTGGTCGACGCTGCGCCGCAGTTGATGAGCTTTCTGGGTGAGGGCTCGCTCAAGCATCTGGACGCGGTCAGGTCTGCGCTCGATGCCGTCGGGCAGGCGTACACGATCAACCCGCGCCTGGTGCGTGGCATGGATTACTACACGCACACGGTGTTCGAGTGGATCACGCCAAAGCTCGGCGCCCAAGGCACGATATGCGGTGGCGGACGCTACGACGGCCTGGTCGAGATGATCGGTGGCAAGCCTGCGCCTGGCGTGGGCTGGGGCATGGGCTTGGAGCGGGTGCTCGATCTGCTGCAACAAAGCGGGATCGAGCCACCTGTGCTGGCCCCCGATGTGTACGCGGTCTTGCCCGACGTCGCAGCGCTGAGTCCAGCCATCGCCTTGGTCGAGACGCTGCGTGAAGCGGGTGTCGCGGTGGTGATGCATGCCGGCGGCGCGGCCGGCCTTGGCAGCATGAAATCGCAGTTCAAGAAAGCCGACGCCAGTGGCGCTCGCCATGCGCTGGTGTTCGGTGCCAGCGAATTGGCGCAGGGCATGGTGGCGGTAAAGCCGCTGCGCGATGCCACCGTGCCGCAGGTGCTGCGACCCTTGGTCGGCGCTGCCGCCTGGGCGCATGAACTGCGCAACGCATAATCCCAGGCTCGATCCCCGAGCAACGACGACAGGCCCTTCATGGCGAATCCGCTTGACCTGCAAGAGCAGGAACAACTCGAAGATATCAAGGCTTTCTGGAAGCAGTACGGCAATCTGATCGCCTGGCTGATCACCGCTTGTTTGCTGGCTTTCGCCGGATGGAACGGTTGGGGTTGGTACCAGCGTGACCAGACCGCCAAGGCCGGCGTGGTGTTCGATGAACTCGACAAAGCTGCCGCTGCTGGTGATGCGGACAAGGTGGGTCGAATCTTTGCCGATCTCAAGGATCGCTATGGCCGCACGGCGCTGGCCCAGCAAGGCGGCCTGCTGGCAGCCAAGGTGCAGTACGAAAAAGGTCAGGCTGACGCGGCAAAGACCAGTCTGAGCTGGGTCGGCGACAACGCCAAGGAAGAAGAGTACCGCAGCATCGCCCGACTGCGACTGGCAGGCTTGTTGCTCGAGGCCAAGCAGTACGACGCAGCGTTGAAGGCCTTGGACGAGGCCAAGTCCAAGGAGTTTTCGGCCCTGGTGGCGGACCGCCGCGGCGATGTACTGTTGGCCCAAGGCAAGAAGGAGCAAGCTCAGGCCGCTTACCAGATCGCCTTCAAGGACATGGGTGACAAGCTGGACTACCGCCACCTGATCGAAGCCAAGCTCACCGCGCTGGCCGCGCCGCCGGCAGCTACCGCGTCAGGAGTTGCCAAGTGACACGTCGCCTTGCCACTTGCGCCTTGGCATGGTTGGCTTTGTCGGCCCTGGTGGGTTGCGCGGCTGACAAGCCCAAACCCAGTGCCCTGGAGTCCTTCACGCCCAGAATTGCCGCGCGTCAGGTCTGGACTGCCAAGCTTGATTCAGTGCAGTTTGCGCTTTCGGTTGCGGTGCGAGACAGCAGCTTCATCGTCGCCGGCACCGATGGCACTGTGCTGGCGATCGACGCACACAGCGGCAGCGAGCGGTGGCGAGGCCGGGTTGGGAGTTCGCTGTCAGCTGGCATCGGGAGCGATGGGCGATTTGCAGCGGTCGTGACGCGCGACAACGAGCTCGTGGTGATGGACAAGGGCGCCAAGCTGTGGAGTGCCAGGCTGTCGTCTCGCACCAGCACCGCGCCTGTGGTGGCGGGCGAGCGGGTGTTCGTGATCGGTGTGGACCGCGTGGTACATGCCTTCGACGCGATCGACGGCCGCAGGCTGTGGACTTTTCAGCGTGCCGGCGAGGCGCTCACGCTGGCCCAACCCGGCGTGCTCGCCGCTTTCAAGAACACCTTGGTCGCGGGGGTCGGCGCGGTGATGCTGGGTCTGGACCCGACCGCTGGCAGCGTTCGATGGGAGCTGGCCATCACCTCGCCGCGCGGTACCAACGAGGTCGAGCGCCTGAATGATCTGGTTGGCCCGATGCTTCGCCAGGGGGACAACTTGTGTGCTCGTGCTTTCCAGACCGCTGTCGGCTGTGTCACGGTTGCTGGCACCGACCGTGCCACGCTGCGCTGGAGCCGGAATGCCGGCGGGCAGCAAGCTGTTGGCGGTGACGCCGACTTCGTCTTCGGAGGTGATGCCTCGGATCGATTGAGCGCCTGGCGTGCGGCCAATGGTGAACTGGCCTGGACCAATGAGCGCTTGCTGTACCGTGGTTTGAGCGCGCCGCTGTCGTTTGGCAAGACGGTGATGTTTGGCGACAGTGAAGGCCAGGTTCATCTGCTTGACCGTGAAGACGGCAAGACTTTGCTGCGATTGCCAACCGATGGGTCACCGGTCGTGGCACAGCCGGTGCTGGCGGGCACGACAGCCTTGGTGGTCACTCGCAATGGTGGATTGTTTGCCTTTCGTTCAGAGTGATGCCCTGGGGCTTGGCCCCTGTTTTCTCCTTGATTCCCTGAGCGAAGGCCCACGACCATGAAACCGGTGATCGCCCTGGTAGGGCGGCCCAACGTGGGCAAGTCCACCTTGTTCAACCGCCTGACCAAGAGCCGGGACGCGATCGTCGCGGACTATGCCGGGTTGACCCGCGACCGCCACTATGGCGACGCGAAGCAGGGCGGGCATGAGTTCATCGTCATCGACACCGGGGGGTTTGAGCCCGAGAAGCCCACCGGCATCGTCGCGATGATGGCGCGCCAGACCAAGGCCGCAGTGGCCGAGGCCGACGCGGTGATCTTCGTCGTCGACGCGCGCAATGGCGTATCGGGCCAGGATCACGACATCGCGCGCTACCTGCGAGGGGCCAACAAGCGCGTGCTGCTGTGTGTCAACAAGGCCGAAGGCCTGAGTGAATCGCCGCTGCTGGCCGAGTTCCACGAACTCGGCATGGGCGAGCCACACCCCATCTCGGCTTCGCACGGCCAGGGGATCCGCAGCCTGATCGACGCCGCGCTGGTCGATTTTCCCGAACCCGAGCTCGAAGAAGCAGAGTCGCTGGAAAACAAGCCCATCCGGCTGGCAGTCGCAGGACGGCCCAACGTTGGCAAGAGCACCTTGATCAATACCTGGCTGGGGGAAGAGCGCCTGGTGGCTTTCGACCAACCCGGCACCACGCGCGATGCGATCAGCGTCCCCTTCGAGCGCGCCGGTCAGCAGTTTGAATTGATCGACACTGCCGGACTGCGTCGCAAGGGCAAGGTCTTCGAGGCGATCGAGAAGTTCTCGGTGGTCAAGACCTTGCAGGCGATTTCTGACGCCAACGTGGTGCTGTTGCTGATCGATGCGACCCAGGGTGTGAGCGACCAGGATGCCCACATCGCCGGCTACATCCTCGAGGCCGGCCGCGCGGTGGTGATTGCGATCAACAAGTGGGATGCGGTAGATGCCTACCAGCGCGAGATGCTTGCGCGGTCGATCGAACAGCGGCTGTCGTTCCTGAAGTTTGCGCCAGTGCTGCATATTTCGGCCATCAAACGCCAGGGCCTGGCGCCGGTGTGGAAGGCGATCGCCGATGCCCATGCTTCGGCCATCCGCAAGATGCCCACGCCGATCCTGACCCGTTTGTTGCAGGAGGCGGTCGTGCATCAGGCGCCTCAGCGCAATGGCGCTTTCCGTCCGAAGCTGCGCTATGCTCACCAGGGCGGCCAAAACCCGCCGATCGTTGTCATCCATGGCACCGGCTTGGAGCATGTGACCGAGGCTTACAAGCGCTTTCTGGAGGGCAGGGTGCGTGAGCATTTCAAGCTGGTCGGCACGCCATTGCGTATCCAGTTCAAGTCGGCGAGCAATCCATTCGATCAGGGTAAGCCCTGAAAAACTCCAAGGCCGCCATCGCTGCAAGCCGTTTCGGCTCAAACCTGGCTTGAGCCGTGAGAGCCTCTGCGGGGCGGCTTTGCGCACGATGTTGCACCAGCCTGCCGGGCGCATCGACCTCGGCATCTACGCACTTTCCCTGATGTGATAAGGTCTTCGCATCCAAACTTTCGAACACGGAGTCATATCGTGAGCAACAAAGGTCAACTGCTTCAAGACCCCTTCCTGAACCTGCTGCGCAAGGAGCATGTGCCGGTTTCGATCTACCTTGTCAACGGCATCAAGCTGCAGGGCCACATCGAATCCTTTGACCAGTACGTCGTGCTGTTGCGCAACACTGTGACCCAGATGGTCTACAAGCATGCGATCTCGACCGTGGTGCCGGGTCGCCCGGTGACCTTCAGCGCCGCCGATCCGGTCGACCAGGCTTGACGCAATCCACCGGCAAGGCGGTGACCAACTCCAACAGCTTGAGCCCTGAGCAGCGGCAAGCGTCGACCCTGACTCGCGACGGGCCCGCGCGGGTGGTGCTGGTCGGTGTGGATTTCGGCAAAAGCAAGTCCTTTGACGCGACGCTTGACGAACTGGCGCTGCTGGCCGAAAGCGCTGGCGACGTGCCCGTTGAGCGGGTGATCGCACGGCGCAAGGCGCCCGATGCAGCGCTGTTCATCGGCAGCGGCAAGGCCGATGAGGTCAAGACCTTGGTGCAGATGCACGGCGCCGAATGTGTGATTTTTGACCAGGCGCTGTCGCCGGCACAACAGCGCAATCTGGAGCGTCACCTCGGGGTTGCGGTGGCTGACCGCACTGCGCTGATCCTGGAGATCTTTGCTCAGCGCGCGCAAAGCCATGAAGGCAAGCTCCAAGTAGAGCTTGCGCGTCTGCAGTACCTGTCGTCGCGACTGGTGCGCCGCTGGAGCCATTTGGAGCGCCAGACTGGAGGCGCTGGCCAGCGCGGTGGACCAGGCGAGGCGCAGATCGAACTCGACAAGCGCATGATCGGTGAGCGCATCAAGTCGGTGAAGGCTCGACTCGACAAGGTCAAACGCCAGCGCGGCACCCAGCGCGACAAACGACGCAGCAGCGGGACCTTCCGGGTCTCGCTGGTGGGCTATACCAACGCTGGCAAGAGCACCTTGTTCAATGCGCTGGTCAAGGCGCGCGCATTTGCCGCCGATCAATTGTTCGCCACGCTCGACACCACGACCCGATCGCTCTATCTCGAGGCCTTGGGTGGCAGCGTGTCGCTGTCAGATACCGTGGGCTTCATCCGAGATCTGCCCCACAAACTGGTCGAGGCCTTCGAGGCCACGCTGCAGGAGGCGACCGATGCCGATCTGCTGTTGCATGTGATCGATGCCGCAAGCCCGGTGCAGCAGCAGCAGCGCGACGAGGTCGAGCGCGTCTTGTACGAGATTGGTGCCGCCGAGTTGCCGCAGATTCTGGTTTTCAACAAGCTCGACCAACTCGAAGCGCCGCCTCGTGAATTGCAGGACTGGGTCGAAGGCCTGGGCGGGGCTGCGGTGCCGCGCGTCTTTGTCAGCGCTTTGAACGCCACCGGACTCGATACCTTGCGTGGCTTGATCGCCAAAGCTGCTGGTTCCCAGGGCTTGAATCCACCTGGGCAGTCCCCAACTGGGGGTGTTGCGGCCTTGGCGGACGAGACTGCCGCAGACAACGTCACATTACCCTCGCCCTCGCAGGCCTGATGAATATGCATGCAAACTCTTCCCATGACGCCCTGGCCATCACACTGCGGGTTCGCCTCGCAGCGTTGGCTGGATCGGCGCAGCGCTTGATCGCCGGCCTGCTGCGACGCCAGCCACTGCACATGGCCAACGGCCGCAACGATGGCCCGCCCGACCTCGACGAGTTGTGGCGTGATTTCAACAAGAAGCTGACGGGCTTGTTCAATGGCAAGGGCGGCGGCCAAACACCGCAGCGAGACCCTGGCAAGGATGGGCCTTCGTTCCAGCCCGACATGAAAAGCGCTGGCATTGGCCTTGGGCTGATCGGATTTGTCGCGCTGGTGGTCTGGGCAGGCAGCGGATTTTTCATCGTGCAAGAAGGCCAGCAAGCCATCGTCACCACCTTCGGTCGTTACAGCGCGACGGTCGATGCGGGCTTTCAATGGCGCTTTCCATATCCTTTTCAAGGACATGAAACCGTCGCAGTCACGCAGCTTCGCTCGGCCGAAATCGGCCGCAGTGCGGTTGCGCAGACCACCGGTCTGCGCGACTCCTCGATGCTGACGCAAGACGAGAACATCATCGACATTCGCTTCACCGTGCAATACCGGCTCAAGGACGCGAAGAATTTTCTGTTCGAGAACCGCGATCCGGACAAGGCGGTCGAGCAGGCCAGCGAGTCTGCTGTGCGCGAGATCGTTGGCAAGAGCAAGGTCGACTCGGTGCTCTACGAGCAACGCGATGCGATCGCTGCCGATCTGGTCAAGTCCATCCAGGGCCAGCTCGACCGGCTCAAGGCCGGCATCCTGATTGTCAACGTCAACGTGCAGAACGTGCAGGTGCCCGACCAAGTGACGGCGGCGTTCAACGATGCGGTCAAGGCAGGTGCCGATCGGGATCGTTTCAAGAACGAAGGTCAGGCCTATGCCAGCGACGTGATCCCCAAGGCGCGGGGTACCGCTGCTCGTTTGCGTGAGGAGGCTGATGGCTATGGCCAGCGCGTGGTGGCGCAGGCCGAAGGCGATGCGCAGCGCTTCCGCTCAGTGCTCACGGAGTACCAGAAAGCACCGGCTGTGACGCGTGACCGGATGTACATCGACACCATGCAACAGGTCTATTCGAGCGTCAGCAAGGTGATGGTCGACGCCCGAAGCGGCAGCAACCTGCTTTACCTGCCGTTGGACAAACTGATGCAGCAGGGCTCGCCCTCGGGCAGTGTGCAAGTGGTGCCGCAGGCACCGCCGTCGGCCGCGCTGCCGACCGATGCCGGTGCTGCTGGTGCAGCAGGTGCTGACGCACGTTCGCGCGATGGCGGTCGCAGCCGCGAACGCGACGCCCGGTGACCGTGAGCCGGCGCCAAAGCTGCCCCAACCTTTGAGTCAGAACAACATGAACCGAATCGGATTGATCGTAGCCGGCGTATTGTCGGCATTGATGCTCTTGACCTCGACGCTTTTCATCGTCGACCAGCGTCAGCTCGCGGTGGTGTATGCACTGGGCGAGATCAAGGAAGTGATCGCTGAGCCTGGCCTGAAGTTCAAGCTGCCGCCGCCTTTCCAGAACGTGGTGTTTCTTGATAAGCGGGTGCAGACGCTCGACAGCCCCGAGACCCGTCCGATCTTCACCGCCGAAAAGAAGAGCTTGGTGATCGACTGGCTTGTCAAGTGGCGGATTGCCGAGCCGCGTCAATTCATCCGTAACAACGGAACCGACATCCGCAATGTTGAGAGTCGGCTCAGCCCGGTGGTGCAGGCGGCCTTCAATGAGGAGATAACCCGGCGCACCGTGCGCGGTGTGCTTGCTGCGGAGCGTGACAAGGTCATGCAGGATGTGCGCAACCGCCTGGTCGATGAGGCCAAGGCCTTCGGTATCGAGATCGTCGACGTGCGGATCAAGCGGGTGGACTTTGTCGCTGACATCACCGATTCGGTGTATCGCCGCATGGAGTCCGAACGCAAGCAAGTGGCCAATGAGTTGCGCTCACAGGGTGCGGCCGAAGGTGAGAAGATTCGTGCAGACGCCGATAAACAGCGCGAGGTGATCATCGCCGAGGCCTACCGTGATGCGCAAAAGCTCAAAGGCCAGGGCGATGCCAAGGCCTCTGCGCTGTACGCCGACGCTTTTGGTCGCGATCAGCAGTTTGCACAGTTTTACCGCAGCCTGGAGGCCTACCGCGCCAGTTTTCGCAGCAAGAGCGACGTGATGGTGGTCGATCCTTCAAGCGATTTCTTCAAGGCCATGCGGGGTGCAGGGCCTGCCGCACCGGCGCCAGCGGCCAAGCGCTGAATCCCGGCGAGACGCGGTGGCCGATTGGGTTATTGGCGCGCTGGCGCTGATGCTGGTCTTTGAGGGCTTTCTGCCTTTCCTGAGCCCGACGATGTGGCGCAAGGCCTTCGAGCGCGCGATGCGTATGAGTGACGGCCAGATTCGTTTTCTGGGCCTGTCGAGCATGCTGCTGGGCTTGCTGTTGCTGGCGATCTTGCACTGACCGCGGCTTTGGCGTTTGGCAGCGCCTGAAGTCGGCGCGACGATGACCGCCGCTACAATCTTCTCTTTAATTCTCTCGGGTTTGTTCCATGTCCTCAGCTTGGCTGCTGCCCGAGCACATTGCCGATGTGCTGCCGGCCGAAGCGCGGCGCCTCGAAGACCTGCGCCGCAGCCTGTTGGAGATGGCTCGCAGCTATGGCTTCGAGCAGGTGATGCCTCCTTTGCTCGAGCACCTGGAGTCGCTGCTGACCGGTACCGGTCTGGCGTTGGACTTGCGTACCTTCAAGCTGGTTGACCAGCTCAGCGGTCGGTCCTTGGGTATCCGTGCCGACACGACACCGCAAGTCGCACGCATCGACGCCCATCTGCTCAATCGCCAGGGTGTGACACGCTTGTGCTATTGCGGGCCTGTGCTGCACACTCGGCCGCAGTCGCCTCAGGCGACGCGCGAGCCGCTGCAATTCGGCGCGGAGATCTACGGTCATGCCGGCCTGGAGGCTGACCTGGAAGTGCAGGACTTGGCGCTGGATGGCCTGCGGGCTGCGGGCCTGAGTGGACTGGTGCTCGATCTGGCCGATGCGCGCATCGTTCGGGGCGTGATGGAGGGTGTCGCGGTCGACGAAGCCTCGCTGGGCGAGGTGATCGCCGCGTTGGCAGTGAAGGATCTGACAACGCTCGACAAGCTTTCGCTTCGATTCCCCGCCGAAGCTCGCGCTGGCTTGCTGGCCTTGCCGAATTTGTACGGCGATCTGTCGATGCTCGATCAAGCCAGGCGGCAGTTGCCGGCGCGGGCGTCCATCAGTGCCGCGCTCAATGACTTGACTTGGCTGGCGCGCCATGTTGCACAGGTTCACCCTGATGTGCAGGTGGGCTTCGACCTTGCCGACACGGGCGGCTATGCCTATTACTCTGGCGCACGCTTTGCCGTCTATGCTCCCGGCGCCACGGATGCGGTGTTGCGCGGAGGGCGCTACGACGAGGTCGGTGCGGTGTTTGGTCGCAACCGGCCTGCGGTGGGGTTTTCCACCGATCTGAAAGTGCTGGGTGCCTGTGTCGCCCCCGATCTTCGCCGCACGGCGGTCCGCGCGTGCTGGAGCGAGGATCCTTTGTTGCGCCAGGCGATACGTCGTTTGCGAGAGCAGGGCGACATCGTGGTCTGCGTCCTGCCCGGCCATGAGCACGAGGGCGAGGAGTTCGATTGCGACCGCGAGCTGGTGGCCTCGGACGACCGTTGGGTGCTGCGTGCGCTCTGAATCCTGAGGCGCTGAGCCGCTGACCCGTCAACTGGAAATCTGCAAACATGCAACAAGGCGAGAATCTTAGGCCCGGCCGCAACGTGGTGGTCGTCGGCACGCAATGGGGTGACGAAGGCAAGGGCAAGGTGGTGGATTGGCTGACCGACCACGCCCAGGGCGTGGTGCGTTTTCAAGGCGGTCACAACGCTGGCCACACGCTGGTGATCAAGGGTGTCAAGACGGCGCTGCAACTGATCCCTTCGGGCATCATGCGCGACGGCGTACCCTGCTACATCGGCAATGGCGTCGTGGTCGACCCGACCCATTTGTTGCTTGAGATCGAGCGGCTCGAGGGCATCGGGGTCGAGGTTCGGTCCCGTCTGTTCATCAGCGAGTCCTGCCCCTTGATCCTGCCTTTCCATGTCGCTGTCGACAAGGCGCGAGAAGCTTTGCGCGAGACCAGCGGCGCCGGCAAGATCGGCACCACCGGCAAGGGTATCGGACCGGCCTATGAAGACAAGGTGGCGCGTCGCGCGCTGCGAGTCCAGGACTTGAAGCATCCTGAGCGTTTTGCGACCAAGTTGCGTGAACTGCTGGCCTTGCACAATTTTTCGCTCGCGGGATATCTGCAAGGCGAGCGACTTGAATTTCAACCGATCTTCGATGAAGCGATGAAAGCGGCTGAGCAACTCAAGCCGATGATGGCTGACGTCGGCTACCAGATTCACAACGCCAGTCGCGCTGGCGCCAATATCTTGTTCGAAGGCGCCCAAGGCACCTTGCTCGACATCGACCATGGCACCTACCCCTATGTGACCTCCAGCAACTGTGTGGCTGGCAACGCGGCGGCCGGTGCCGGCGTTGGCCCTGGCATGCTGCACTACATCCTGGGTATCACCAAGGCCTACACCACGCGCGTTGGCGGCGGACCGTTCCCGACCGAGCTCGACATCAATGCGGTCGGCACGGTCGGCCACCATTTGTCAACGGTTGGTCAGGAGCGCGGTGTCGTCACGGGACGCATGCGGCGCTGCGGCTGGCTCGACGCGGCGGCGCTCAAGCGATCGATGATCATCAACGGCGTCACGGGCTTGTGCATTACCAAGCTCGACGTGCTGGATGGCCTGCAAGAGATCAAGGTCTGTGTTGGCTACAAGCTTGACGGCCGAGATGTTGACATCCTGCCGCTGGACGCAGACGAAATCGCTGCCTGCGAGCCTGTGTTCGAAACTTTTCCCGGCTGGACTGACAGCAGTTTCGGCGTCACCCAGTGGGATGCGCTGCCGGCCAATGCGCGGGCCTATCTGGAGCGCATCCAGGCCCTGATTGGCGTCAGCATCGCCATGGTGTCGACAGGACCTGATCGCGAGCACACGATCTTGCTGCGCCATCCGTACAAGACTTGAGTGGTTCTGACCCCTCATCGCCCACTGCCACAAGAAACCTCAGGAGACAGAGAATGCTCACCGACGATGGCAAGCACCTATATGTGAGTTGGGATGAATACCACTTGCTGATTGAGCGCCTGGCGCTCAAGGTGGCGAATTCAGGCTGGGAATTCGACCAGATCTTGTGTCTGGCGCGTGGCGGTATGCGGCCGGGCGATGTGCTGTCTAGAGTATTCGACAAGCCCTTGGCGATCATGTCGACGAGTTCATACCGCGCTGAATCCGGCACCATCCAGGGCCGTCTCGATCTCGCCAAGTACATCACGATGCCCAAGGGTGAACTGGCGGGTCGAGTGCTGCTGGTCGATGATCTGTCTGACTCTGGTGTCACGCTGCAGGCCGTGGTCGAGCGGCTGCGCGGCGTGCCTTCGATCACCGAACTGCGTACCGCGGTGATCTGGGTCAAGGGCGGCTCGAGCTATGTTCCGGAATACCACGTGGAGATGCTGCAGACCAGTCCTTGGATTCACCAGCCGTTCGAGGAATACGATAACCTCAGGCCGGATGGGCTGGCGAAAAAGTTTTCGGTTTGAGCTTGCGGCAGTTTGGTGGCATCGCCGCCAATGTCGTGAGCGGAGAATGCGCTGTCAGCATGGCGCGCCACGACGACTGCGCTGCGCGCAGGGGTTTGTTCACAACACAAAAAGGCCAGCATTTTCATGCTGGCCTTTGTTTTTTCTGGTGCCCAGGAGAGGACTCGAACCTCCACGCCGCTAAGCGCTAGTACCTGAAACTAGTGCGTCTACCAATTCCGCCACCTGGGCTATTACTGCAAAGCGAAGTATAGCATGACAAGAAATCAAGCCACAAGCCAACCCGTTCCCACGCCTTCCCCATCGACCGACATCGAAGGCACGGTGTTCGGCCATCGAGACGGCCATGGCTTCGTGCGTCGAGACGACGGTGAGCCCGACATCTATCTTTCGCCGCAAGAGATGCGCTCGGTGCTGCACCGTGACCGCATCCGGGCACGGGTGGTGCGCTCTGACCGCAAGGGCCGGCCGGAGGGGCGTGTGATCGACATTGTCGAGCGGCGCAAGTCGCCCATCATCGGACGCTTGCTGCACGAGAACGGCGTCTGGCTGGTGGCGCCCGAGGATCGGCGTTTTGGGCAAGACATCTTGATTCCTAAGAACGCCACCGCCAACGCCGCGGTGGGTCAGGTGGTGGCGATCGAGCTGACAGAGCCGCCTTCGATGTTTTCACAGCCGGTGGGTCGGATCACCGAGGTGCTGGGCGAGATCGACGATTCGGGCATGGAAATCGAGATTGCCGTGCGCAAGTACGAGGTGCCACATCGATTCTCGGCCGAAGCTCTGGCGCAGGCTGCGGCCTTACCGGACCGTGTTCGCGCGATCGACAAGCGGCACCGTATTGACCTGACCGATGTGGCGCTGGTGACCATCGATGGCGAGGATGCGCGTGACTTCGACGACGCGGTGTATTGCGAGCCGCTCAAGACCGGGCGCGGCAAGACAGCATTCGAGGGCTGGCGCTTGATCGTCGCGATCGCTGATGTCAGCCACTACGTCAAACCTGGCGAGCCGCTTGACGACGACGCTTACGAGCGCGCGACCTCGGTGTACTTTCCGCGCCGGGTCATCCCGATGCTGCCTGAGCGCATCAGCAACGGTCTGTGTTCGCTCAACCCCGACCAGGAGCGGCTGTCCATGGTCTGCGACATGCTGGTGGCCGCAAACGGTGAGATCACGGCCTACCAGTTCTACCCGGCGGTGATTCGCTCGCATGCGAGGCTGACCTACAACGAGGTGGCGACGATTCTGGGCAACACCCGAGGTGTCGAGGCCCTGCGCCGCGCCGATCTGGTGCCTCATCTGATCCACCTGCACGAGGTCTACAGGGTCTTGTTGAAGAATCGCGCGCTGCGAGGAGCGATCGACTTCGAGACCACCGAGACCCAGATCGTCTGCGACGACAACGGCCGGATTGAAAAAATCGTGCCACGCACCCGCACCGAGGCGCACCGCTTGATCGAGGAGGCGATGTTGGCGGCCAATGTCTGTGCCGCTGAGTTCATCGAGAGCCACAAGCATCCTGCGTTGTACCGGGTGCACGAGGGTCCGACGCCCGAGAAGCGCGTCACGCTGCAGAACTATTTGCGAACGCTGGGGCTGGGCTTCCATCTGAGCGACGACCCCAAACCTAGCGAATTGCAGGCGATCTCGCTGGCCACCAAGGACAGGCCGGACGCGACGCAGATCCACTCGATGCTGCTGCGCTCGATGCAGCAGGCGATCTACACCGCCAGCAACGCGGGTCACTTCGGCTTGGCCTACGAGGCCTACGCGCACTTCACCAGCCCGATCCGGCGCTACCCCGATCTGCTGGTGCACCGTGTCATCAAAGCCTTGTTGCTGGGCAAGCGCTACCACTTGGGCGGCAGCGCGGTTGAGCGTACCGCGCTGTCGTCGCCTCAGCCGGCGCGCAAGGTCAGCAAGTCTGCGGCCAAGCCGCCCGCCAGCGCGCAGGATTCGGGCCTTTGGGAGGCGGCTGGTGCGCACTGCAGCGCCAACGAGCGGCGTGCCGACGAGGCTTCACGCGATGTCGAAGCCTGGCTCAAGTGCCGCTTCATGCGCGACCATCTGGGCGAGGAATTTGCCGGGACCGTGACCGCGGTCACCAGCTTCGGTCTGTTCATCACCCTCGACGAGCTCTATGTCGAGGGACTGGTCCACATCACCGAGCTCGGCGGCGAGTACTTCCGCTTCGACGAAGCGCGCCAGGACTTGCGCGGCGAGCGCAGCGGCCTGCGCTACACGGTTGGGTCTAGGGTGCGGGTTCAGGTCAGCCGGGTCGACCTCGATGGTCGCAAGATCGATTTCCGGCTGGTGCGCGAGGGTGAGGTCGACGCGCCTGTGGCGCGCAAGCGCAAAGGCGCAGTCGGTGGCACGGTTGCTGAGGAGTTGAAGGAGGTGCAGGTGCGCGACCGGGCAGCCAAGGCGGGTCGCGTCAAGGCGGTGGCAGCGCGTGGTGCGTCGGCGGCCAAGAAGAGCCGAGGCGCCAAACCGACCAGGAGCCGCCCCAAGCCTTGACCCGTCCTTCGCAGGCGCGCGGTGTCTGGCTTGCTCGGGGCCGTTCTCAGTCGGCCCAGGGCATGCAGGCTGCCATCGCATCGATCAGGTCGCCGGCGCGCAGTGCCAGCCTTGTATCGCCGGCCTGCTCGGCAGCCCAGCCGTGCAGCCAGACGCTGGCCGCCGCCGCGTCCCGGCCCAAAGGGTCGCCAGCCTGCGACCACAGACCGGCGAGCCAGCCCGCCAGCACATCGCCGCTGCCTGCCGTTCCTAGCCTGGCATTCCCCGTTGGGTTGATCAGCAAGGTCTTGCCAACCGATGCGATCACTGTGCCCGAACCTTTGAGCACCACGACCGCATGCAACTGGTCCGCCAGCGCCTGCGCGCTGGACAGTCGTTGCGCCTGCACAGTGGCTGCGCTGCAGCCAAGCAGGCGTGCGGCCTCCAAGGGGTGCGGCGTCAGCACGGTGGGTTGGCCCCGGGTCGCGCGGGCCCGTAGCGCGACCTGCAGCGCAGGATCGGCAGCCAATGCGTTGAGCGCGTCGGCGTCAAGCACCAGCCTTGCTGCATGGTCCAGCACCGGCGATAGCAGCGCGCCGATGTCATGGCCGCCGCCGCAGCCACACACCACGGTGGCTCGCGCCAGCAGATCGGGCGCCAGCGCAGCCTGTACGCTTCGCGGCATCAGCTCGGGCCGGGCTGCATCGGGTGACAGGTCTTCATCGATCCTGGCCAGATAAACCCGGCCGGCACCTGCGGTCAGCGCTGCGCGTGCCGCCAGCATGGCTGCGCCGCCCATGCCCGGTGCGCCGCCGAGCACCAGTACATCGCCGAAACTGCCTTTGTGTTGGGCGTGCGCGCGCTTGGGCATGAGCTGAAGCAGGTACTCCGGGCCGCTCAGCCGACTGCTGCAGTGCTGGCCTCCAGTGTCGACGCCCAACTCATCAAGCCAGACGCGGCCGGCATGGTCACGTCCTTGCCCGGTGAACAGGCCAGGTTTGAGTGTCAGCAGTGACAAGGTGTGGGCTGCCACCACCGCGACTTCGCCCAGGCAGCGACCGCTGTCGCCGCACAGCCCGGTCGGCAGGTCTACGGCCAGCACTGGCGCCGTGCCGGCGTTGAGTTGCCGGGCCGCTTGCTCGATCGCACCCTCGGGCGCACGGCTGGTGCCCAAGCCCAGTAGCGCGTCTATGCCCAGATCGGCACCTGCCTGCCAAGGACAGTCCGGTCCTGCGCCAATCCACACGCCGGCTTGCTGGGCCTGGGCCAGCGCATCGCGCGCGTCTTCCGGCATGCGACTGGCTTCGCCTAGCAGGCTGACCCTGACATCCAGCCCTTGGCGGTGCAGATGACGCGCAGCGACCAAGCCATCGCCGCCGTTGTTGCCTGGACCCGCAGCGACCCAGATTCGCCGCGCCTGCGGCGCGACCGCCAACGCCAGCCTGGCCACGGCCAGTCCGGCCCTGCCCATCAGGCTTTGCGCCGGCCGCTCCGCGATCGCTGCCTGTTCGATGCGCCGGCTGGCAGTGGCATCGAACATCGGCCAGCCTTGGCGCGACGGCAGCAAGGCCAGGGGTCCGGCATCGGCACGGGGGCGTGACAGGTTCATCGCTGATCCAGGATTCGCCGCATTGAAGGCGCGCTCAGCCATTGTGCTTTACCCCATTCGACTTGCTCTTGTGTTCCAAAGCCGGTAGCGCCAGCTTGCGGACTCGCGCGAGCTCAGCGCTTGTTTTCCACCACGGCCCCCAGGCGCCCGACATCCAGGCCTTCGACGTCGATCGCGGGTGATCGACCGGCCAGCTGATCGGCCAGCACCCGCGCCGACCCGCAAGCCAGCGCCCAGCCACTCGAACCATGACCGAGGTTGAGCCAGACGCCGGGCGCGCCGCTGGCACCGAGCACCGGCGGGCCGTCGGGCAGCATGGGCCGCGCGCCTTTCCAGACCTGCGCCTGCGAAGTCTGAGCGCAGCCAGGAAACCAGTCGTCCAGCACCTTGTGCAGCGTGCCGATGGGTCCGAGCTTGTGTTGAGCTAGCCGTCCGCCCAGCTCTGCGCTGCCGGCTACCCGAACCCGCTGGCCCAGTCGGCTGATCGCCACTTTGTAGGTCTCGTCCATCAGCGCCGAACTGGGTCCGGGCTGAGGGTAGCCCTCGATTTGTCGCAGTGGCGCGGTGATCGAATAGCCGTGCACTGGCACCAGAGGCAAGCGCAGTCCGAGCGGCTTGAGCAGGGCCGCCGAGCCCATCGCGGCGCAGACCACTATCGCGTCGAAGCCATCTTGCTGGGTTGCAGATTGGCTGTCTGTGTCGCCATGCAGCAGCGATGGCTGGTCGCCTGCCGTCAGTGCCAGCACATTTCGCTGGCAAAGAAAGACCGCGCCCAGGCTCTGGGCCTGCGTGCGCATCAATTGGGCAAACTGGCGGCAGTTGCCCACCTCGTCATCGGGCAGATGGATGGCGGCGTGCAGGCTCATCTCTGGGTTGAGCCCAGGTTCAATGTTGCGTGCACCAGCACCGTCGACCAGCGAATGGGTCACCCCCAGCTCAGCCAGCAGCTTGAGACCGCTTTGCGCCAGCGCCATTTCCTTTGCGCTGCGCAGCAACACCAGGTAGCCGCTGGCTCGCTCATGGTCGAACGCCAGTTCGCGGCTGAGCATCTGCAGCCGCAGTTGGCTGTAGCGCGCCAGGCCGTGCATGCGTGCCCGATTCGCTGCGTAGACCGGCGCGCTGCACGCTCGCCACCAGCGCCACATCCAGCGCCACTGGCCGGCTGCCATGGGCCAAGCCAAGCGAACCGGGCTGTGCGGGCTGAGCAGGTGACGCAACACCTTGGCCGGCATGCCGGGTGCGGCCCAAGGGGTGACATAGCCCGGCGCGATCACACCGGCGTTGGCAAAGCTGGTCTCCTCGGCCACGCTGGCGCGGCGCTCGAAGACCGTCACTTGATGACTGTCGCGCGCCAGTTCGAAAGCCGTCGTCACGCCGACGATGCCGGCGCCGATCACTGCGACCCGCACGGTCAGCGACCGTTGCTGGACCGTGCGGCGGCCAGCGTCGACTCGATGGCCAGACTGACGCCTAGAACCGCGTCGTCGCTCATCGCCGGCCCCCAGACCATCAGCCCCACCGGCATCTGACCGCGGTCCTGGCAGGGCATGGACAGCGCGCAGCCGTCGAGCAGGTTGACGACTGATGCGTTGCGCAGCAACAGCAAATTGGTCGCAGTGAACTCGCTGTCGCTGGCGACCAGCGGCGCGATCGCCGGCGCCACGATGGGCACGGTGGGCGACAGCAGGGCGTCAAAGCCTTGTACCGCCGCTTCGATGCAGGCGATCCAGCGGCCGCGGGTTTGCTGCAGGTCGATGTAGTCGGCTGCGCTGATGGCTGCGCCACGGCGTATTCGGACCGACACGCGTGGGTCATAGTCGGCTTCGCGCTGCGCCAACCGGTCGCGGTGCCAGCACCAGCTCTCAGCGGCGGTCAAACCACCTTGGGCTTGCAGCGCAGGCAGGTCGGTCAGGGGCGCGAGCTCGATGTCCTCGATCTGGGCGCCGGCCTCGCGCAGCCTGGCCAGCGTGCGCTCAAAGGCCATGGCCACGTCCTTATCCAAGCCATCGAGCAGCAGATTTTGCGGCACGGCCAGCCGCATCGCGCGCAGTGGTCGGCTCAGCGGTCGCGGCGCGCAAGCCGCCAGCAGGCCGTGCAGCAAGGCCGCGTCTCGCACGCTGCGGGTGATGGCGCATGCCGTATCGAGTGAGAACGACAGCGGCACCGCGCCGGCCAGTGGTGTCAGGCGCTGGGTGTTCTTGAAACCCACCAGTCCGTGCAGCGCTGCTGGAATGCGGATCGACCCGCCGGTATCGGACCCAAGCGCTGCCCAGGCCGCGCCTGTGGCCACTGACACCGCGCCGCCCGAGGTGCTGCCGCCAGGAATGCGAGGGGTCGGGTCCAGCGCCAGCGCCACGGGGTTGACCGGTGTGCCGAAGTGCGGGTTGATGCCTACGCCTGAGTAGGCGAATTCGCTCAGGTTGGTGTGACCAATCAGTGCCGCGCCGGCGTTTCGAAGCCGTGCCACCGCCGGGCAATCGGCGCTGGCCGCTGTGGCATCGGCCAGAGACTTTGATCCCGCGGTCGTGGGGTGGCCTGCGACGTCGAACAAGTCCTTGATCGACACCGCCAGTCCGGCCAGGGGCGGCAGCGGTGCGCCAGCCGATTGCGCCAGGTCGGCAGCAGCAGCGCTGGCTTTGGCGCAGGCGTCAAACCGGCGCAGGAACACATGTTCGCAGGCCGGGCTGTCGGCCGCAGCCAGCGAGGCACTGAGCAATTCGCTTGCTTTGATCCGACCGTTGCGCAAGGCCCAGGCTGCATCGTGCAGGTCGAGGACTTCGCGCTCTCCTGACCGCTGGCTCGCAGTGTCTTGCTGGCCGGCGATGTCGGTTTCGAAGGACCCGAATGCTATACTCTTGGGCTTTATCTGAATGTGCATGGGGCTCATGTTAGAGCAACCAGCGTCAGATGAATGAAACCGCGAACCGGCTGCCGAAAGGTGTCGCTCGAACGGAGTCGTCTATCAGCAAGGTGGGGTGCCACCACAGACGTTTTCCCGCCAGCGATTCGCGCCGGATTCAAGAACCAACCTTCGGAGTAGTCCATGTCAGTCACCATGCGTGAAATGCTGGAAGCGGGCGTCCATTTCGGACACCAGACCCGCTTCTGGAACCCCAAGATGGCACCGTTCATTTACGGCCATCGCAACAAGATTCACATCATCAACCTCGAGAAGACGCTGCCGAAGTTCGAGGAGGCGATGAAGTTTGTGCGCCAGCTCAGCGGCAAGCGCGGCACCATCTTGATGGTGGGCACCAAGCGCCAGGCGCGCGATGTGATCAACATGGAGGCGCATCGCGCCGGCATGCCTTTCGTCGACCAGCGTTGGCTCGGCGGTATGTTGACCAATTTCAAGACGGTCAAAGGTTCGCTGAAGAAGCTCAAGGAAATGCAAGCCACCAAAGAGGCCGGCATGGAGCAGTTGAGCAAGAAGGAAAGCCTGATGTTCGAGCGCGAACTGGCCAAGCTCGAAAAAGACATCGGCGGTATCCAGGACATGGGCGCCTTGCCTGACGCGCTGTTCGTGATCGACGTCGGTTACCACAAGATCGCCATCGCCGAAGCCATCAAGCTGGGCATCCCGATCATCGGCGTTGTCGATACCAACCACTCGCCGCTCGGCATCGACTATGTCATCCCGGGCAACGACGACTCGGCCAAGGCCGTGGCCTTGTACGCCAAGGCGGTTGCCGATGCGGTGCTTGAAGGTCGAGCCAATTCGATGAACGAAGTCGTGACCGCTGTGGCTGCAGGTGACGACGAATTCGTAGAGGTCAGCGAAGGCGCATGATCCGGGTGCGCCAACGTTCGCGTTGGCGTGCTTGGCCTGTGACGGCGTTTCTCCTGCAGTTGGCGGATGAGATCCCGTTCGCGGCGCCTGATCCTTGCAGGATTGGCTGTCAAGCCTTTGTTTGACAAGGATGATTCATGAGGGCGTCCGGTTCGGGCGCTTGGTCAAGCTGGGCTGCTGCATGGCGGCCCACAGCAATGGGAGATTGAACATGGCAGTGATCACTGCGAGCATGGTTGGCGAACTGCGTGCCAAGACCGACGCACCGATGATGGAGTGCAAGAAGGCCCTCACCGAGGCCGATGGCGACATGGGTCGTGCTGAGGAAATCCTGCGTGTCAAGCTGGGCAACAAGGCCGGCAAGGCGGCCTCGCGAATCACTGCCGAAGGCGTGATTGCGATTGCGGCAACCGGCACGACGGGCGCGATGATCGAGGTCAACTGCGAGACCGACTTTGTCTCCAAGAACGATTCGTTCCTGGCTTTCACGAAGAACCTCGCTGACCTGGTCGCCGCTCACAAGCCAGCCGACGTGGCAGCACTCAGTGCCTTGCCGCTGGCGCAGGAGAGTTTCGGCCCGACGGTCGAAGATGTTCGCAAGGGTCTGATCGGCAAGATCGGCGAGAACGTTGCGATCCGCCGCTTCAAACAATTCTCCGGCGACCACAAGCTCGCCACCTATCTTCACGGCGTGCGCATCGGCGTGGTGGTGGAGTACACCGGCGACGATGTGGCGGCCAAGGATGTGGCGATGCACGTGGCAGCGATGAAGCCGGTGTCTCTGTCGCAAGCCCAGGTGCCAGCTGAACTGGTCGAGAAAGAGCGCCGGATCGCTGCCGAGAAAGCCGCTGAGGACTCGGCGGCTGCGGTGGCCGCGGGCAAGCCAGCCCAGTCGCCTGAGATTGTCGCCAAGCGAGTCGAAGGCTCGGTTCAGAAGTACCTCAAGGAGGTCTCTCTGTTCAACCAGCCCTTCGTCAAGAACGACAAGCAGACTGTCGAGC
>JBILYN010000348.1:0-4994 GCA_044377715.1 Aquabacterium sp. | reverse complement strand
GCCACCGGCGCGACCAAAACCTATGCCTTTCCGTTGAGCAAGACCGATTGGTCCAAGTCCGACACCGGGCAGGCCAAGATGGGCGACATAGCCTATGTTGCGCCTGGCAAGTTTCTGGCTATTGAGCAGGGCCTGAACGCTGCGGGCGTGCTGGTCAACAAGATCATGCTGGTGGAAATTCCTGTCGATGCGACAGACATCAATGCCCTGGGTGCCGAGTTGGAAGCCAGCAGCGCCACCGCCAAGCCGGTCAAGAGTGTTGACTGGACCAAGGTCGTGCCGCTCAAGCGCACGCTGCTGTTGCAACTCAACGATGCGGGTTGGCTTGCCGAGAAGGCTGAAGGCCTCACGGTGGTGAATGGCGACACGATTGCGTTGATCAACGACAACGACTTCGGCGTCACGCCGGCGTTGTTTGACGCCCAGGGTGTGGCAGTGAGCGGCGACGTGACAGCCTGCTTGACGGAAAACGGCAAACTCGTCAACAACGGCGCCAAGGTGTGCCCGGCAGCGGCCGTTCGGGTGGCACCCGGCACCGCGTCGGAGCGCCCGACGCGTCTGTACACCTTCAAGTTTCCGAAGGCCATTGCAAGCTATGGCGTGAAGTAGCTTGTTGGCGGAGGAGCCGACATCCAGATCGGCTCCAAATCCCATCTCGATTTTTCGACCGCCACCATATCGACGGTATTTTTTGTGCGAAGTCCCTGCGCGGGGTCGATGAACGCATAGCCGGCGTAGCGATCCGTGGTCACCACCGCCGCGCACTTCTCGCCGGTGAAGGCCAGGATCACGTACCGCGCTCGCGACGGGTAGACGGCGAACACCGCCAGCGGCGCCTGCACCGGCGCCCACACCCCGTTGCTGACACCCTTGCGCGGCCGATTTTCTGCTGGAGGCGGTCTGCAAGAAGTGCCTGAGTGAGGCTCTCAGCCCGCGCGTCAAGGCCGACGCCATTCTTTGCACGGATGGCGCGGCAGCGATTGCCGCGACCGCCAAGGAAATGGGTGTGCACCACGAAGCCATGAATCTGAGTGCAGGCGAACGCGTGCGCAGGCCCTGGCACATCCAGAAAGCCAACGCGTGTCACGGCAGGCTCAAGGGCTGGATGCATCGCTTCAGAGGGGTGGCCACGTCGTATCTGGAAAGCTATGTTGGATGGTTCCGCGCACTCGACCGGGCCAGCCGCAGTCGGACCCCGCTCCCTCCCATGCTGAGACTGGCCTTGGGGCTCGAGGCTTGAGGGCATCATCATTGAACGCGCAAAGAGCCCTTCTTGATGCCGAAGAGTTGTTGGACGCGTTCGAAGATTTTCCTTGGTTCAGGAAAGCCACAATCAAGCAACTGACGACGCTCGAGTGGCCCACGCCAGATCATCTGTGTTGGCCAGATCTCGATATTGATTTGTCCGCCATCAATTCCAGGACACAATGCTCCTACGTTTGCTTTACCCATTCTGGATGACTTGGCCAGTTGCTTACAGGGGTATTCGATTGCGGCCAGTTCCATCGGCGATTCGGCTTGGTCAGTCACCCCGCTTGCCTCGGCGGCGCAGCGGATGCAGCAGGCGGTCAGGGTGGGCAAGCGAACTCTGCGCAGTGGCGTAGAGAGGACGAAGCCTCCTATTTGGCAGGCGCCAAACGTCGCTGTCCAGTAGCGTCTTTGCTCGGGTCCGCTTAGTGACGGATAGCGGAGGAGATTGGTTGCGGGGACGTATCAGGACCTCATCAGGCTCGGCAGCCACGTGATGATGCCTGGGAAAACCATGCACAGGGCGAGCCCCAGAAGCATGAGCAGCACGAACGGCGTTTGCGATTTGTAGATGTCCATCATGTTGATGCCTGGCGGCACGACCGCCTTCATGTAGAACAGATTGAACCCGAACGGCGGCGTGAGATAAGCCAGTTCCATATTGATAACGAAGAGGATTGCGAACCAAAGCGGGTCGAAGCCGAGCGAGATCACGATCGGGAAGAAGATGGGCGCCGAGAGCAGCACAATACCTGTCGGATCGAAAAACATGCCCAGCACGAAGAGGATGAGTTGCATGGTGATGATCACCATCCAGGGATCACCTACGCCCATGATCAGAGTGCCGACGAGCGAGGCGGCGCCGGTCACGGCATACAAAGCCGTAAAGGCCGAGGCAGCGAACACAATCCAGATGACCATCGAGCTGAGTTTCAGTGTGATGAACAGTGCTGAGGTGAAGCTCTCGCGATTGAACGTCCGCTTGATCATTGCGCTGAGAATCGCGCCAAGGGCGCCGATGGCTGACGCCTCGCTCGGCGTCGCTATGCCGAAGAACATCGAACCCATAACGGCGAAGATCAGACCTACGGGAAGCACCAATGCCCTCGCCAGCTTGATCCTCTCTCTCGGCGGAAGCCGGTCGGCCTCCGGCACGCTGGGTCCCAGATCCTTCTGGAAGTAGCAGCGGATCAGGACGTACGCAATGAACAACCCGCTTAACATCAGCCCGGGCAGAACGCCCGCTATGAACATCTCGCCGATCGAGACCCGTGAGGTGAGCGCGAGGATGATCATCAGCACGCTCGGTGGAATGAGGATCCCAAGCGAGCCGCCTGCCGAGATGCAACCGATGGCAATTTCCTTGTCATAACCCCGCTTGAGCATGGACGGCAGGGCGATGAGGCCCATCGACGTGGTGGCCGCACCACTGATGCCGACCATGGCCGCAAACATTGTGCAGATGAGCACCGTGCCGGCGGCGAGCCCCCCACGAAGCCCGCCCAACCAGTGGTACATCAGTTCGTACATGTCTTCGGCGATGCCACATCGTTGCAACATCGCGCCCATAAAAATGAACATGGGCACGGCCACGAGCATGAACATGTCCATGGCCATGTACGTTCGATTGGCGAGCACGGGGAGCGCTTGCGGCCCCCACAGCAGCAGGATAAAGACCGTCGCGACGCCGCCGATCGCGAACACCAGGGGCAAGCCCAGCATAATCACAAAAACGAGGCTACCAAACAGGAGTACGGTAAGCCATTCAGGGCCAAGGGCGGACATCGGTTACTCCACAAGAATCATTCAGGGCTGCATCGGCTTGGCCGCGCAGCTTTTAGAGGTTGTCTAGACGAGCGGTATCGGTTCCGGGGATCACCACCCGGATCGGAAAGACTTCCTCTCCGGTGATCGCGATCGCAATGTCGCGGATGAGCTTGGCCACGACCGACATCAGCAAGAGGAAGCAGCCGACTGGCAGCGTCGTCCGAAGCGGGTAGTAGATAGGCTTCCAGTGCGACATGGTGGTCTCGCCGATCTCCCACGAGTTGATCGTGATTTTCAGCGAGACCCAGAAAAGAACCCCGAGAAAGAGAAAAGAGAAGACGCTGGTGATGACGTCGAGGATCGCTCGGCCTCTGGGAGAAAACCGGCCCCAGAAAATGTCGACATTGACGTGCCCGCCAGTCAGGTGCGTGTAGGCTCCGCCCAGCACGATAAAGGCGCCGAATACGAACAACGAGATCTCATAAGCCCAATGAGACGGGCTATTGAACACGTAGCGCATCATGATCTCCCAGATCATGACGCCGAGCATAGGAACCATCATAAATGCGACTATCCACCCGAACTTGGCGTTCAGCCAATCGGTGAAGCGCAGGTAGGCCTCTATTGCTTTCACTTCTCTACCCAAAGTTAGCCGGCTATCCCGACGAACAAGCATCCGCTTGTCCGCCGACAAATGCGCAACATGTCAACAGTCAATGTTCACCCACCTTGACCTGTGGCTGGCCAACGCGACACGCCTGTGCAGCGTATCGTGTCACTGAAGATCGTGGTGGACACCGGAAGACGTCTGGCCTTCCTCAGGTCGGGAGGCGCTTCGGACCGTAGTAGTCTTTATGGAGCTGGCGGGCCTGCGTATAGACTTCGATCAGCTTGTCGATGTATTTGTCCTTGCCCTTCTTACTGACAAACTGCTTCCAGCACCACTCGGCTGCCTTTACCAGCTCCTGATCCGGCATCAGATGAGTTTTCATGCCGCCGTCAGAGAGCTTCTTGCGACCAGCCACGTCAGTCGTGATGGTCAGGGCGGCAAGCTCGGTGTTCATCGTGCGCGAGGCGGTAATCATGACCTCCTGCAGGTCCGGCGGCATCTCGTTGAAGGTCTTCAAGTTCATGATGACCTCCACAATGTCGTACGGAACGACAGAGGGGTTGAGGTAGTGCTTGCAGACCTCGTGCAGCTTCATGCCTGCCCAGGCATCCGGTGAGCCGAAAGCCGCAGCGTCGATGAGCTTGGTCTGAACGGCGGTATAGACCTCGCCACCCGGGACTGTGACGATCGACGCACCGTTATGCACGAGCCAATCGGCCCAGATGCCGAACGCGCGCACCTTCATGCCCTTGAAATCGGCGTACTTGGAAACCGGGCGCGTGGATACCATCGATCCCCACTCGTCCGAGATCATGTACGTCAGATGCGCAACGTTGTGTGGCTTGTAGGCTTCTTGCCACAGCTCCTTGATGCCCATGAAGTGATAGATGTTCTCGTAGAACTCGAGACTCGTGACCGGGAAGAACGGCACCGCCCACAAGAATTCGCCGACGGGTACGATGCCCCGGTGGTAAATCGGGGCGGTGACCGCGATATCAGCCACCCCGGAGCCCACACCGCGGAAGGTCTCGCCGATGCCAAGCAGCACCTCCGCGTTGAAGTTCGTCACCTCGATACGACCGCCAGACAACTTCTTGACGCGCTCGACGAAGAGCTGGGTGGCGCGGTCTTGAGAAGCAATGCCTATGCCCGTCCAGTTGCTCTGAAGCTTGAGCTTCCACGTCTTGTTCTGGGCCTTGGCATTCGTCGACATGCCGATCGTGGCCGCCCCAGCTGCACCCGCGACGGCAGACTTGAGGTAACCGCGCCGGTTCAACGCCTCCTTCGAGCTGACCGCTTCGTCTCCGCGTGACGCAGCACGAACTACATCCTTCGTATCCTTATCAGACATTTTGGTCCTCCTAGTGAA
>JBILYN010000032.1:0-22555 GCA_044377715.1 Aquabacterium sp. | reverse complement strand
CCCAGACCGGCCACATGGTGATGAGCACTTTGCACACCAACGATGCACCAACCACGCTGACCCGCCTGCTCAACATGGGCGTGGCGCCGTTCAACATCGCCTCCAGCGTGATCCTGATCACCGCCCAGCGCCTGGCGCGCCGGTTGTGCGAGAACTGCAAGACCCCGGCCGACTACCCGCGCGAAGCCATGCTGCGCGCCGGCTATGCGCCCGAAGACCTGGACGGCGCCTGGAAGCCATTCCGTGCGGTCGGCTGCGCGGCTTGCAACAGCGGGTTCAAGGGACGGATCGGGCTGTACCAGGTGATGCCGATCACCGCCGCCTTGCAGCGAATCATCCTGACCGAAGGCACAGCGATGGACATTGCAGACCAGGCAAGAGCCGAAGGCGTGCGCGACTTGCGTCAATCGGGTCTGGTCAAGGTCAGGGCCGGCGTCACATCGCTAGAAGAGGTGATCGCCGTCACCAACCTGTGAAACACTTGTTGAAACCGTCGCGCAGTGTCTGATTCAGGCGCCGTGCTGCGCAAGCCCCGGAGCAAGCATGGCGACCGCCGCAAGAAACATCAAGGAACTGGTCTTCGAGTGGGAAGGCCGGGACAAGAACGGCAAGATTTTGCGCGGCGAAATCCGCGCTGGTGGCGAGGCCGCCGTCAGTGCCAGCCTGAGGCGCCAAGGCATCCTGCTGACCAAGGTCAAAAAGCGCCGAACCAGTGGCGGCAGCGCCGTCAAGCCGCGCGACATCGCGTTGTTCACACGCCAACTCGCCACGATGATGAAAGCCGGTGTACCGCTGCTGCAGTCCTTTGACATCGTCGGCCGCGGCGCCACCAACCCTAGACTGACCCAATTGCTGGGCAACATCCGGTCCGATGTCGAGACCGGCACCAGCCTGTCGGCAGCGTTCCGCAAGCACCCGATGCAGTTCGATGCGCTGTACTGCAACCTGGTCGAGGCGGGCGAGACCGGCGGCATCCTGGAAGCGCTGCTCGAACGACTGGCGATTTACCAGGAGAAGACGCTGGCGCTGAAAAGCAAGATCAAGGCAGCGCTGATGTACCCGGTCGCGGTGCTGGTGGTGGCATTCGTGGTGGTGGTGGTGATCATGGTCAAGGTGATCCCAGCCTTCAAGGAGGTGTTCAGCTCCTTCGGCGCCGACCTGCCTGCACCCACGCTGATGGTGATCGCGATGTCGGAGTTCTTCGTCGCCACTTGGCCCTTCATTTTCGGTGGACTGGTAGGCGGCGGCTACCTGTTCATGCAGAGTTGGCGGCGGTCAGAAAAAATGCAGATGGTGATGGACCGCCTGCTGCTGCGCCTGCCGATATTCGGTGTGTTGATCAACAAATCGGTGGTCGCGCGCTGGACCCGCACACTGTCGACGATGTTCGCCGCCGGTGTACCGCTGGTCGAGGCGCTCGACTCAGTGGGTGGTGCGGCGGGCAATGCGGTCTACGCGCAGGCCACCCGGATGATCCAGCGCGACGTGTCGACCGGCAGTGCCTTGACCACTGCAATGCAGGGCACCGGCGTTTTTCCAAACATGGTGATCCAGATGTCGTCGATCGGCGAGGAATCGGGCGCGCTAGACCATATGCTGGCCAAGGCGGCCGAGTTCTACGAAGAGGAGGTCGATGACATGATCAAGGGTTTGTCAAGCCTGATGGAGCCGATCATCATCGTGATCCTGGGCACCATCATCGGCGGCATCGTCGTCGCGATGTACCTGCCGATCTTCAAGATCGGCTCGGTGGTCTGAATGGCGATGACTACAGACCCCAGTCTCATGCAATGGCTGCTGTCGCCCTGGGTGTTCGGCTTGCTGGGCCTGGTGATCGGCAGCTTTCTCAATGTGGTGATATGCCGCCTGCCACCGATGCTGGAGCGCGAATGGCTGGGCGATGTCGCGGGCTATCTGCAGGACGATGCAGCGATGGACCGGGTGCTGGGTTGCGGCGCACCGCGATGCGCCGAACTCGCGGGCCAAGGCCGGTCGCTGGCCAGCGAGTTGGCGCAACTGCCCGCGTTGAGCCTGTCGCGGCCTCGCTCGCATTGCCCGCATTGCGGCCACCAACTCGCCTGGCACGAGAACATCCCGCTGATCGGCTGGCTGCGCCTGGGCGGCAAATGCGCGGCCTGCAGCAAACGGATCTCGCTGCGCTATCCAGTGGTCGAAGCCCTCACCGGGGCGCTGTTCGCCGCAGCAGCGATGCTGGCCGGCCCGACTTGCGGCGCGGTGGTGTACTGCGTGGCACTGTCCTTGCTGGTGGCCGCCGCCTTCATCGACCTCGACACGACGCTGCTGCCCGATGACCTGACGCTGCCCTTGGTGGGCCTGGGACTGGCGGCAGCCTGGCTGCAGTGGACACCTGTGACGCTGGTCGATTCCGCGCTGGGCGCGATGTTCGGCTATGGGTCGCTGTGGGCCGTGGCGTTCTGCTACAAACTGCTGCGTGGCATGCAAGGCATGGCCGAGGGCGACTTTAAACTGCTGGCTGGCCTGGGTGCACTGCTGGGCTGGCAGGCGCTGCCCTCGATCATCCTGCTGTCGTCGGCGGTCGGCGCTGCGGTGGGCATCTTCATGATCGTCGCCCGCGGCCATGGCCGCAATGCGCCCATCCCTTTCGGCCCGTTCCTGGCTGGCGGCGGCATGGCCGCGCTGTTTTTTGGCACCCAACTCAACAGAATGTGGCCCGGGCTATGAACAATATTCCAACAGCAGCAGCCCGTGCGGTCGGCCTGACCGGCGGTATCGGTAGCGGCAAGAGCACGGTCGCTGCGCTGCTGGTGGCGCACGGCGCGGCGCTGGTCGACACCGATGCCATCGCGCACAGCCTGACGGCGCCTTTCGGTCCCGCGATGCCGGCGCTGCGCCAGCGCTTCGGCGAAGAGGTGGCAGGTGCCGACGGTGCGCTAGACCGGGCTCGGATGCGCCAACTGGTGTTTGCCGACGCAAAGGCCAAGCAGGCGCTGGAGAAAATTCTGCATCCAATGATTGGCGACGAGGCCATGCGTCAGGCCACCGTGGCACATGCACGGGGCGCGGTGGTCGTGTTCGACGTCCCCTTGCTCACAGCGGCCAGCCCCTGGCGCCATCGCTGCGAACGCATCCTGGTGGTCGACTGCAGCGCCCAGACCCAGGTGCAGCGCGTGATGGCGCGATCAGGCTGGTCGTCGGACCAAGTCGAGCGCGTGATCGCGCAACAGGCCAGCCGTGAAGCCCGGCGTGCCATCGCCGATGCGGTGATCTTCAACGACGGTCTGACGCCCGAGGCGCTGGCAGAAGAGGTGGCCTCGCTGTGGGCGATCTGGGCACTGGGCTGATGGCAGACCAGCTGCCAGGCCTCAGGCCGACCCGCAGCAGCCAGTCCGGCTCGGCCGCTGTGAAACAATCAAGCCGCAGCCCGCGGCCCGATGCAGTGGACGCCTGACGAGAGAGCGCGCCTTGGTCCTATACGAGCACCCATTCAACGAGAGCGTCCGCACCATGCTGCGGCTCGAACATCTGTTCGACAGGCTCGACCAGTTGGTGCCCCGCGACACCGCGGTCGACCACCACTTCGCGCTGGTGACGATGTTCGAGATCTTCGACCTCGCCTCGCGCGCTGAACTCAAGCCCGACCTGCTCAAAGAACTCGAGCGGCACAAAGCGCTGTTCACTGCCTACCGCAGCAACCCACAGGTGTCGCAGGCCGCACTCGACGCGGTGATCGAGCGCATCGACCATGCGGTCACCGGACTGAACCAACAGCAGGGCAAGGCGGGTCAGTCACTGGCCGGCCACGAGTGGCTTGCCAGTGTGCGAAGCCGCATCAGCATCCCGGCCGGAACCTGTGGCTTCGATCTGCCGGCTTACCACGCTTGGCAGCAACGCCTGCCAGGCCGACGCAGTGCCGACCTGAAGACCTGGCTCGACACGCTGGCGCCACTGGCCGAAGCGCTGCACACCCTGCTGCAACTGCTGCGTGACACCGGCGTGCCACACAAGGTGATCAGCAACGGCGGGCAGTTCCAGCAAAGCCTGCCTGCCGGGCGAACCTACCAATTGCTGAGGTTGCGCATCGACGGTGGCGACGAGTTGGTGCCAGAGATCACCGGGCATCGGTTGATGGTGTCAGTGCGGCTGATGCGAACCGACGCCGAGGGGCGCTTGCGGCCAGAAGCTGTCGACATGGCGTTCGAGCTGACACTTTGCACGTGACCGAGTCGGTCCAGCCTGAAGCGCGCCGAGTGCCATGCCCGACTTGCGGCAGGCCAGCGCTGTTCGCACCCGAGAACGCCTGGCGCCCCTTCTGCAGCGAGCGCTGCCGCGGCGTCGACTTGGGCGCCTGGGCCAATGAGCGTTACCGGGTCGAGGTCGCACCAAGCCCCGAGGCCGACGACACGCTGCCCGACTGACCGCCGGCAGCGCTGGCCCGCCTGCGGTGCAGGAACAAGCGCACGCAAGCGCGACGGAATTGGCAACCAAGAGCCGGATCAAGCCTCTTGAAATGCCAGACTTCAGCCCTATAATTGATTGCTAGCACTCGGCGTTGATGAGTGCTAACAACCGAACCGGCGCCGCCGAGCCTCGGTTTCATGCATGTGATGGGGTGCTGGCGCTTCAGCCGCGTGCCCATTTGACTGAACTCCCAAGGAGATACGAATGAAACTTCGTCCTTTGCACGATCGCGTGATCGTCAAGCGTCTTGAACAAGAAACCAAGACCGCCTCTGGCATCGTCATCCCAGACAACGCCGCCGAAAAGCCCGACCAGGGTGAAGTCTTGGCCGTCGGCCCGGGCAAGCGCAACGACAAGGGCGATTTCATCGTCCTGAACGTTGCGGTCGGTGACCGCGTGCTGTTCGGCAAGTACTCGGGCCAGACCGTCAAGGTCGATGGCGATGAGTTGCTGGTCATGCGCGAAGAAGACCTCTTCGCTGTCGTCGCCAAGTAAAGCTGCTGCGCGGCGCGCTGGCGTCGTTGGGCGGTGCTCGGAATCCTCACATAGCGTTGCTATGTTCGGCTTCCTGTGCGCCGTCCGCCTAGCCAGCCCGCCGCTCGCGGCGCTTTCCTTGCCGACGACCCGTGCGGCGAGGCAAAGCGCGAAAACCACCCAATACTGAATTCGGAGATTTACACATGGCTGCAAAAGACGTCATTTTTGGCGCTGACGCGCGTCACCGCATGGTCGAAGGCGTGAACATCCTGGCCAATGCGGTCAAGGTCACGCTCGGCCCCAAAGGCCGCAATGTTGTGCTCGAGCGCTCGTTCGGCGCCCCCACCGTCACCAAGGACGGTGTCTCGGTCGCCAAAGAGATCGAACTCAAAGACAAGCTCCAGAACATGGGCGCGCAGATGGTCAAGGAAGTTGCTTCCAAGACCAGCGACATCGCCGGTGACGGCACCACCACCGCCACGGTGCTGGCCCAGTCGATCGTGCGCGAAGGCATGAAGTATGTTGCCGCCGGCATGAACCCGATGGACCTGAAGCGCGGCATCGACAAGGCGGTCATCGCCCTGGTCGCCGAGCTGAAGAAGCAGTCCAAGGCCACCACGACGAGCAAGGAAATCGCGCAAGTCGGCACGATCTCGGCCAACAGCGACGAAGAAGTCGGCCGCATCATCGCCGAAGCGATGGACAAGGTTGGCAAGGAAGGCGTCATCACCGTCGAAGACGGCAAGAGCCTGAACAGCGAACTCGACGTCGTCGAAGGCATGCAGTTCGACCGCGGCTACCTGTCGCCCTACTTCATCAACAACCCCGAGAAGCAATCGGCGATCCTGGACAACCCGTTTGTGCTGCTCTTCGACAAGAAGATCAGCAACATCCGTGACCTGCTGCCCACGCTGGAGCAAGTGGCCAAGGCCGGACGTCCGCTGCTGATCGTCGCTGAAGAAGTCGAAGGCGAAGCCCTGGCGACGCTGGTGGTCAACACCATCCGCGGCATCCTGAAGGTCGTCGCTGTGAAGGCTCCGGGCTTCGGCGATCGCCGCAAGGCCATGCTGGAAGACATCGCGATCCTGACCGGCGGCAAGGTCATCGCCGAAGAAGTCGGCCTGACGCTTGAGAAGGTCACGCTGGCCGATCTGGGCCAAGCCAAACGCGTTGAAGTGGGCAAGGAAAACACCACGATCATTGATGGCAACGGCGCTGCTGGCGACATCGAAGCGCGCGTCAAGCAGATCCGCGTTCAGATCGAAGAAGCCACCAGCGACTACGACCGTGAAAAGCTGCAAGAGCGCGTGGCCAAGCTGGCCGGCGGTGTTGCACTGATCAAGGTCGGCGCTGCCACCGAAGTCGAGATGAAGGAAAAGAAGGCCCGCGTCGAAGATGCGCTGCACGCCACACGTGCCGCCGTCGAAGAAGGCATCGTGGCTGGTGGCGGCGTCGCGCTGCTGCGTGCCCGCCAATCGGCTGGCGCGATCAAGGGCGACAACCACGACCAGGAAGCTGGCATCAAGATCGTGCTGCGCGCCGTTGAACAGCCGCTGCGCGAGATCGTTGCCAACGCTGGCGACGAGCCGAGCGTCGTGATCAACAAGGTCCTCGAAGGCAAGGGTAACTACGGTTACAACGCTGCCAACGGCACCTATGGCGACATGATCGACATGGGCATCCTGGACCCGACCAAGGTGACGCGCACTGCGCTGCAAAACGCAGCTTCAGTGGCCGGCCTGATGCTGACGACTGAGTGCATGGTCGCCGAAGCGCCGAAGGACGAGTCGGCCGGCGGCGGCATGGGCGGCGGCATGGGCGGCATGGGTGGTATGGGCGGCATGGGCGGCATGGACATGTGATGCCGCTGGGGACGGCCTTGCCGTCCCTCGCAGCCAGACCATGATTGACCGGCCCGCCGGTCGATCCGTGGCTCTTGCCAAGTACACACAGGCCACCTTCGGGTGGCCTGTTTCGTTGTCGCGGGCTGAAGACCGGGGATCAGGTCGAAGCGGAATCGGCCTCGGGTGCTGGGCCGGGCGATTGCTGCCACTGGCGCAGCGTCAGCGCCGCATCGCCCAAGCCCTGGCGCGACAGCGCCGAGAACAGCGACACGCTGATGTCAGAGGCGTCGGTGGCCATTTCAGCCAGCGCTGTCTGCGCCTGCGCCAGCGCACGCGCCTGCTGGTTGCGGTTGAGCTTGTCGGCCTTGGTCAACAGCACCAGCAACTTGACCTCACCGCGACCCACCCGCTCAGACACAAAGTCCAGCAACTGTTGGTCCAACGGCGTGAAACCATGGCGGCAATCGACCATCATGACAATGCCCGCCAGCACGTGGCGCATCGCCAGGTAATCGGCCATCACCTGCTGCCAACGCAGCTTGGCGCCGCGCGCCACTGCAGCGTAGCCATAGCCCGGCAGGTCGGCCCATCGGCCATCAGGGGCGTCTGCTGGCCCCAGGTCGAACAGGTTGATGTGCTGGGTACGGCCAGGCGTCTTCGACGCGAACGCAAGGCGCCGGTGTTGGGCCAGCGTGTTGATCGCAGTCGACTTGCCGGCGTTGCTGCGGCCGACGAACGCGACCTCGGGCAGATCCGACGCCGGCAACTGCGACAACAGGCTGGCCGTGGTGAAGAAGCGGGCGCTTTGCGTCCAGGCCAGGGCCTCGCGCACAGCGGGGTCGGTGGGGATATCGGAGTCGCTGCTCCGTACGTTGGCGCTTGGGTTCATAGAGCATTGTAAAATCGATGGGTTTACCCGATACCAACAAGCATCTCACCCCATCAACAGGCCGAACACGCCATCCTGCACGCCGCCATCCGGCAGTGCAAAACCGGCGCACAAGGCCCTGTCCATTCCAAGGTTCCACGACATGAAGTCGCTGCTCGCCCTGTCGCTGTCTGCCCTGATCTCAGTGTCGGCCAGTTCGGCCTTTGCTTCCGAAACCAAGGCTGCTGCCAAGCCCGATCTGGCCAAAGGCCAGGAAAAAGCCACCCAGGTCTGCGCCGCATGCCACACCGCCGATGGCTCTCGTGGCACCCCGGCCAACCCTATCCTGCAGGGCCAGCATGCCGAGTACTTGGTCAAGCAACTGACCGAGTACAAAGCCGGAACGCGCGCCAACGCGATCATGACCGGCATGGCCAGCGCCTTGAGCGACGACGACATCAAGAACGTTGCCGCGTTTTATGCCAGCAAGCAAGCCAAACCCGGCTTCGCCAAGAACAAGGAATTGGTCGTGCTCGGCGAGAAGATTTACCGCGGTGGCATCGCTGCCAAGCAAGTGCCGGCGTGCGCGGGCTGTCACAGCCCGACCGGCGCCGGCATCCCTTCGCAATACCCACGCTTGGGTGGCCAACATGCCGACTACGCTGAAGCGCAGTTGAGCGCTTTCCGCGCCGGCACCCGCGCCAACTCGGCCCAGATGACCGCGATTGCGGCCCGCATGAGCGACAAGGAAATCAAGGCTGTCGCCGATTACCTTGCCGGTTTGCGCTGAGCCAGGTCAGCACCCCCAAACACCAAGGGCCGGTCGATGACCGGCCCTTGGTGTTTTTGCTGCATTGCCAAGAAGCTCGCTGACCTTGCTGCCACCAAGGCGTCTGAGTCTGGGCTAAGGTTCGACTGGCCTGACCTCGGCCTGCCTTGACAACTGGAGTTCCCATGACATCAGCCTTTGACCGTGTTTCAGGCCAACCCGCACCGTCCGAGATCACGCCGCGTGCGCTCTATGAGGGTCGGCGCGGCTGGATGAAACGATTGGCCGCTGGCGCGCTGGGCAGCGGACTGGCCACCTGGGCATCGCGCGACGCGCTGGCAACCGGCGCCGCCGCCAAGGGCGCTGCGCTGGCAGGCGCGAAGAGCGCGGTGGCCGGTGCGGTGACGATGGAAAAATCCACGCCCAGGGCGGACGCCACGAGCTACAACAATTTCTACGAATTCGGCACCGACAAAGCCGACCCGGCGCGCAACGCCCACACGCTCAAGACGCGGCCGTGGACCGTGGCGATCGAGGGCGAGGTCAAGAAGCCCAAGGTCTACGGCATCGACGAGTTGCTCAAGCTCAGCGCCATGGAAGAACGCGTCTACCGGCTGCGCTGTGTCGAAGGCTGGTCGATGGTGATCCCTTGGGTCGGTTTCTCGCTGGCAGAACTGATCAAGCAGGTCGAGCCGACGGGCAATGCCAAGTACATCGAGTTCCACACCCTGGCCGATCCCAAGACCATGCCTTTCGTCGGCTCGCGCGTGCTCGACTGGCCTTATGTCGAAGGCCTGCGCATCGACGAGGCGATGCACCCGCTGTCGCTGCTGGCCTTTGGCATGTATGGCGAGGTGCTGCCGAACCAGAACGGCGCGCCGGTGCGGCTGGTGGTGCCTTGGAAATACGGCTTCAAGTCGGCCAAGTCCATCGTCAAGATCCGCTTCGTCGAGCAGCAACCCAAGACCGCCTGGGTCAAGGCCGCTGCGCAGGAATACGGCTTTTATTCCAACGTCAACCCCAAGGTCGACCACCCGCGCTGGAGCCAGGCCACCGAGCGCCGCATCGGCGAAGACGGCTTGTTCAATAAGAAGCGGCCGACGCTGATGTTCAACGGTTACGAGGCGCAGGTCGGGTCGCTCTACGCCGGATTGGACTTGTCCAAGAACTTCTGACGCAGCCTGTGCGGCGGTCATGAACAAGCTGCTGCTGCATCCTGCGACCAAGCCCTTGCTGTTCGCGCTGGCGCTGCTGCCTTTGGCGCAGTTGCTATGGGGCGCGATCGCCAACACCCTGGGTGCGAACCCTGCCGAAGCACTGATCCGCGGCAGTGGCGACTGGGTGCTGCGCTTTGTCTGCCTGACGCTGGCGGTCACACCGCTGCGCGAAGCAACGGGCTGGAGCGCGCTGGCACGGCTGCGCCGGATGACGGGTTTGTTCGCCTTCGGCTACGGCGTGATTCACTTTCTGTGCTACGCCTGGCTCGACATGGGGCTGGACTTTGACGACATCGTTCGCGACATCCCCAAGCGACCGTTCATCCTGGTCGGCACGCTCGCGCTGCTCGGGATGTTGCCGCTGGCCGCGACCTCTTTCAACCGCGCGATCAGGGCGCTGGGCGCAGCACGCTGGAAAGCGCTGCACCGCGTGGTCTACGCGGTCGCGCTGCTGGCACTGCTGCACTTCTTCTGGATGCGCGCGGCCAAGCACAACTTCACCGAGTGGTCGGTCTATGCGGCCATCGTGGCCCTGCTGTTGGGCTGGCGCTTGCGCCAAGCCCTGCGTCGGCGAAGCGCTATTTCATGAATCCTGGCAGCCACAGCGCGAGCTGCGGAAAAACCAGCACCAGCACCAGGCCCACGACCAGCGGCAGGCAGAAGATTGCCGAACCCCGAAAGATCTGCGACATCGGCACCTGCTTGAGCAGCGCGTTCATCACAAACATGTTCATGCCCACTGGCGGTGAAATCAGCCCGACTTGCACCACCAACACGATCAGCACGCCGAACCAGACCGGGTCGAAGCCGAGCTGGGTGACGACTGGAAAGAACACCGGGATCGTCAGCAACACCATGCTGAGTTCCTCCATGATCGTACCCAGCACCACATAGACACCCATCATCGCAGCGATCACCACCAGCGGGGGCAAGCCGAGATGGGTGATGCCGGTCTTCAAGTCGCCCGGCATGCTGGTGTAGTTGACGAAGTTCGAGAACATCGCCGCGGCGATCAGAATCGTGAACAGCATCGCCGTGGTGCGCGAGCTCTCGGCCAACACGTCGAACAGCACCCGCGGCGTCAAGCTGCCGCGGGCCAGCGCGAACGCGAATGCGCCTGAGGCGCCTATCCCTGCGCCCTCGGTGGCAGTGAACCAGCCGCCATAAATGCCGCCCAACACCAGCACCACCAGCAGCGCGACGCCCCAGATGTCACGCAGCGCGGCCCAGCGCTCAGGCCAGTCGACCCGCTGACCAGCCGGGCCGGCTTCAGGATGGCGTCGAATGATCCAGGCAACGCCCGTCATCAGCAGCCCAGCGCACAGCAGACCCGGCACCACGCCGGCCGCAAACAGCTTGCCGATATGGGTCTCGGTGACGATGCCGTAGATCACCATGATGGTCGAAGGCGGGATCATGATGCCCAGCGTGCCGCCGGCGGCAATCACCCCGGTCGACAGGTAGTCGGCGTAACCCAGCTTCTTCATCGACGGGTAGGCCACCTTGGTCATCGTCGCTGCGGTGGCGATCGACGAGCCGCAGATCGCGCCGAAACCCGCGCAAGCCATGATCGTCGCGTGGGCCAGACCACCTCGGCGGTGTCCGACAAAGGCAAATGCGGCGCGAAACAACTCGTGCGCCAGTCCGGCGCGGGCGACGAAATTGCCCATCAGGATGAACAGCGGCACCACCGACAGCGTGTAGGCAAAGCCCGAGTCGTACACCACCTGCGCCGCAGCGGCGGCGGTCGGCCCCCAGCCACGCATCAGCCCCAGGCCGATATAGCCGACAAAGCCCATCGCGAAGGCCAGCGGCACGCGCAGCAGCGCCAGCACGAAGACTGCAGCAAAACCCAGCAACGCCTCGGTCATGTCGCGCCCCCGATGTCCGGGCTCGCATCGGAGTCAACGGGCTGCAGCACCAGCAGCATATGCATCAGCGCGGTCAATCCGCACAGCACGCTCATCAGCCCGACAAAAGGCCCGAGCGGCAGCTTGAGCTGGGCCGTGGTGTCGCCATAGCCGGCCATCTGCATGGCCTTGTCCCACATCAGCCAGCACAGCGCGGCCAGCGCCACGCCGCACAGCAAGTTGATCAGCGCTTGCTGCAGTCGGCGCAGCCAAGCCGGCATCAAGGCGTCGAGCGAGTCAAAGGCCACGTGCTCGCCGTGCAGGCTGACCAACGGCAGCGCCGAAAAAATCACCACCACCATCAGGATTTCGGTCAACTCCAGCGAGCCCGGCACAGATTGGCTGAGCAGCTTTCGCCCCAGCACGTCGACAAGGGTCAGTGCCATGATGGCAAACAGGGCCACCGCGGCCAACAGGCCGCACAGTGCATCGAGAAGACGTTTCAAACGGTTTCCTTGCAACGCGGCCGGTCGCTGCGACGAGCGACCGCGGAGGTTCAGCAAGCCGGAAAGGTCCCGGCACGGGGGTCACTTCTCGAGCTTGGCGATCTCGGCACGGTACTCGGCCAGCACCTTCTTCGCGTCCTTCAGACCCTTGGCCTCGGCCGCCTTGATCCAGCCATCCTCCAGCCCGCTGGTCTTGGCTTTGACCGCCGCAACAAAGGGCGCGTCGGCCTTGGTGAAGGCAACGCCTGCAGCCTGCATGAAGGCCATGCCACGGCGGTCAACCTTGTCCCAGCCGCGGCCGATCATGCGGGCAGCAAACTCTCCCGACATCTCGTCAACGATCTTCTTCACATCAGCCGGCATCGCGTCGTATTTGGCCTGGTTCATCATGAACACAAAGCTGGTGTTGTACAGACCGCCCGGGAAGGTGGTGGCGTACTTGATAACCTTGTCGATCTTGAAACCTTCGACCGATTCGGCCGGGAACAATGTGCCGTCCATCACGCCGGTCGACAGCAACTCATAACTCTCAGTCGAAGGTTTGAGGGTGGCATTCATGCCCAAGGCCTTGGTGATGTCATTGACCATGCCACCGCCAACGCGCCACTTCATGCCGGTCATGTCCTCGACCTTGGCCACCGACTTCTTGGTGTTGAAAACAATGCCCGGACCGTGGGTGAACACTGCCAGCACCTTGACGCCCTTGTGCTCTTCGGCAAACGCCGGGTGGCGTGCATAGACACGCTGGAAAGCGACCGAGGTCACCTCGGCCGAATTGCCCATGAAAGGGAACTCGACCATCTGCGGGCTGACGAAGCGCCCCGGGGTGTAGCCGTGGACCGTGAACGACAGGTCGGCCAGGCCGTTGCGCACCGCGTCGAAGGTACCGGCCGGTGCCGACACCGCGCGCGGCAGCACGTTGCACTTGATCTTGCCAGCGGCTCTTTGCTCGAGCATGCTGCACCACTCGATCTGCGACAAGGTCAGGGTGTGCGAAGGCGGCACCCAGGAAGACAGCGTCAGCACGGTTTGTGCCATGGCCGGTGCGGCCAAGCCTACCGAGGCTGCCGTCGTGATCAGGGCGCGGCGAACCAGGTTCGACAGCAAGGACATGGTTGAATCTCCTGAAGAAGGAATAGCAAGCTGCGAGCCTGCAGCAACTGCAGATGGTGCCTCAATCTGCAGCCGCGCGACATTGCAGAAAACCAGAGGCCGGGATCGGGAGGTGTCGGTGTAGCACCACGCTCAAAACGGGTCGGCGTGGCGCCTGTCACGGCAGGCCACGCGCGCATCCGGAGCTGACCTGATGCCGCCGCTAGCATCAACCACCATGCCCCGCCAGCCCAACCCGGTTGAAAAATGCCAGATCATGCCAGCCCGCCCACCGATCCCCGCGGCATTGTCGAGTCGGCTGCCGACGGTCAGGCCCTGGGCACCGGTCCGGCACGCGAATCACTCTGGCGATCGTTGCAGGCCCTGAGCCAGGCCGAACTCGAAACCGGTCCGGGTCGACCCGCTGCACTGTGCCAAGCCTTGACAGAGACGGCCAGCGCACTGGCCGGGCTGCAGGCCTACAGCCCGGCTGAGAGCCACCTGGCCCAGGCCTTGCGCTGGGCGATGGTGATGGGCGCAGTCGACACCCGAGCCGACTTGTGCTGCAAGCTGGCCGAACTGGCGAGCCAGGTCGCCGATCTGGCCGAGTCGAATGGCGAACAACCCAACACCGTTCGCCGGGCCCGTGACCGGGCGCGTGACCAGGCCTTCGAGTCGGTGCGGCTGGCCGATCAGCGCGCCGACCCTCATTGGGAAATCAGTTTGCTGTTGCGCGCCAGCGATGTGCTGCTGCGTTGCGGCGACCACGACGACGCGGCGCAGCTCAAACTGCGCGCCAACAAGCTCATGAACAGCGCGGCACAGCAACACAGCGCAAGGCCCAGGACATCCCGGGACAGCCTGCGGATCGCCGGTCCCGCCACGCTGATGTAGTCCGGGCAAGGACCGCCAGCGGGCCGTTTGCCGCGCGGCCGCACAATGCGGGTCCAGCCCTTGCTGCGCCCAGGCGCGCCGTCTGTCTCATGCACCGCACGATCTTCACCACGCCGGGCGTCAACACGGTACTGCGCGCCTTGTCGCTAGCTTTTTTGCGCGCCACCGGCTGGAAGCTGGACGGCCAACTGCCCGCCGATCAACCCAAGTGTGTGCTGATCGCTGCGCCGCACACCAGCAATTGGGATCTGCCTTACACGCTGATGGTGGCGTTCGCGCTGCGGCTCAATATTTACTGGATGGGCAAGCAGCAACTTTTCCGCGGGCCGTGGGGCCCAGTGATGCGCTGGCTGGGTGGCATCGCGGTCGACCGCTCGCAGTCGACCAACCTGGTGTCAGCCTCGGCAAGCGCAATCCGCGCGGCCGACGGCGCGATGTGCCTGGTGGTGCCGCCCGAAGGCACCCGCAGCAAGACACGCCAGTGGAAGACCGGCTTCTACTGGATCGCCCACGAGGCCGGCGTGCCGATCGTGATGGCGTACATGGACTACCCGCGCAAGCTCAGCGGCCTGGGCCCGGTTTTCCAACCCACCGGGAATGTCGACGCTGACATGGCAGCGATCAAGGCCTGGTACGCACCGTTCAAGGGCAAGAACTGGCGGCAGTTCGACAACGGTTGAGCAGCGGTTTGCTGCCAGCGGTCATCACCGTTTCTCATCACGCGCCAGCACCGGCGCCAGCGCCACACCGGTGTGTGTGCCGCGCGCGACCAGCAACTCGGGCGGCCCGGCAGCCACCACCTGGCCACCGGCGTCGCCGCCTTCCGGGCCGAGATCGATCACCCAGTCGGCCTCGGCGATCAGGTCGAGGTCGTGCTCGATCACGACCACGCTGTGGCCGCCGGTCACCAGCCGGTGCAGCACGCGGATCAGCCGCTCGACGTCGGCCATGTGCAGGCCGACCGTCGGTTCGTCGAGCACATACAGCGTGTGCGGCGGCCTCTGTCCGCGCCGTGTGACGTCGTCGCGCACCTTGCTGAGCTCGGTGACAAGCTTGATGCGCTGGGCCTCGCCGCCACTGAGCGTCGGGCTGGGTTGGCCCAGCGTCAGGTAGCCCAGCCCAACGTCCTTGAGAAGCTGTAGCGGGTGGGCGATGGACGGCATCGAGGCAAAGAAGTCCACCGCCTCGTCGACCTCCATGCGCAGCACGTCGCCAATGCTTTTTCCCCGCCAGCTCACCGCCAGGGTCTCGGGGCTGAAGCGCTGGCCGTGGCAGGCGTCGCAAGCCACTTTCACATCGGGCAGGAAGCTCATCGCAATCGTGCGCAAGCCCTGGCCTTCGCAGGCTGGGCAGCGGCCGTCGCCAGTGTTGAACGAGAAGCGGGACGCCGCGTAGCCCCGCGCCTTGGCCTCCAGCGTCTCGGTGAACAGCTTGCGGATGGTGTCCCAGAAGCCGATATAGGTCGCCGGGCAGCTGCGCGGGGTCTTGCCGATCGGCGTCTGGTCGACTTCCAGCACCCGGTCAATCGGACCGAAACCGGTCAAGCCTGTGCAGCCGACCAGCGCCGGCAGCACGCCAGCGGCCAAGGCGTCGCGGCCTGCCTTGCTGACCTTGGTCGCGACGATGGCCTGCACGTTGGCCAGCAGCACATCGCGAGCCAGCGTGCTCTTGCCCGATCCCGACACCCCCGTCACCGCCACCAGCCGCTGCAGCGGCAGCTCGATGTCGATCCCACGCAGGTTGTGCAGGCTCGCACCCTGCAGGCCGAGCTGCAGCGTGGCACGGTTGACCACCCGGCGCGGCAGCAGCGGGTGCTTGAGCGGATGCGCCAGGAAGCGGCCGGTGACCGAGTCAGGGTTGGCCGACAGATCGGCCGCCAGTCCTTGGGCGACGACATGGCCGCCGCGCTTGCCGGCACCGGGGCCGATGTCGATCAGGTGGTCGGCGCGGCGTATCGTGTCCTCGTCGTGCTCGACCACCACCAAGGTGTTGCCCTGGCTCGACAGCCGGGCCAGCGCCTTGAGCAGCACCGCGTTGTCGCGCGGGTGCAGGCCTATCGTCGGTTCGTCGAGCACATAGCACACGCCTTGCAGATTGCTGCCGAGCTGCGCGGCGAGCCGGATGCGCTGTGCTTCGCCGCCCGACAGCGTGGGCGCGGCGCGGTCCAGCGTCAGGTAGCCCAGACCGACTTCCTCCAGGAATTCGAGCCGGCTGCGGATCTCGCTGACCACGTCGCGAGCGATCGCCGCGTCGCGGCCTTCCAGTGCCAAGCCACCAGCCCAGGCCCTTGCCTGACCCACCGCCCACTGCGCCACTGCAGTGATCGTGTGCTCGTCAAAGCGGATGTTGCGGGCGATCGGGTTGAGCCGGCTGCCCTGGCAATCGGGGCAGGGTTCGCCGCTGACGCCCTCAACATCGGCCTCCTCGGATGGGAAGCTCTGCTCGCGGCCTTTCTGGTCGTCGTCACGCACGCTGTCGTCATAGACTTTGCGCTGCTCGCGCGTCAGCGTCAGACCGGTGCCCACGCAGCTCGTGCACCAGCCGTGCTTGCTGTTGTAGCTGAACATGCGCGGGTCGAGCTCGGGGTAGCTGGTGCCGCATTGTGGGCAGGCGCGCTTGGTCGAAAACACCTTGAGCGTGCCGATGCTGGCGGTCGAATCCGCGGCGGCCATCGCCTCAGCCAAACCGTCCAGCGGCGTCAGCAAGTGCAGCACGCCCTTGCCCAGGTCGAGTGCCTTGGCCAGCAAATCACGCAGTTCGGCTTCCTTGGCCGGGCTGACCACCAGGTCGCCGACCGGCAGCTCTAGCGTGTGCTCCTTGAACCGGTCCAGCCGCGGCCAGGGGTCGACCTTGACGAATTCGCCGTCCACTCGCAGGTGGGTGTGGCCGCGCGCCTTGGCCCATTTCGCCAGGTCGGTGTACAGGCCCTTGCGGTTGACCACCAGCGGCGCGAGCAGGCCGACATGCTGGCCTCGGTGGTCGCGCAGCAGTTGTGCGGCAATGCTCTCGACGCTCTGCGGTTTGACCTCGGCCCCATCTTTCGTGCAGCGCTGGGTGCCGAGCTTGACCCACAGCAGGCGCAGAAAATGCCAGACCTCGGTGGTCGTGGCGACCGTGCTCTTGCGTCCGCCGCGGCTCAGCCGCTGCTCGATCGCCACCGTCGGCGGGATGCCGTAGACCGCATCGACCTCGGGCCGGCCTGCGGGCTGGACGATGCTGCGGGCGTAGGCGTTGAGCGATTCGAGGTAGCGCCGCTGGCCCTCGTTGAACAAGATGTCGAAGGCCAGCGTGCTCTTGCCCGACCCCGACACGCCGGTGACGACAGTGAACTTGCCGCGCGGGATGTCCACACTCAGGCTTTGGAGGTTGTTTTCCTTGGCGTTGACGATGCGGATGGCATTGCCCGCGACCAGCCTGGCGGCCGCTCTTTCGGCATCACGCCTGGCCTTGGCGAGGAGCTGCAAAGGCCTGCCCTCTTCGACCGACAAGCCGATGCCCAGCGACTGCTCGTAATCGCGCAAGGCCCGGCCCGTGTGCGAGCTGGGATGGGCTTTGACGTCCTCGGGCGTGCCGCAGCACACCAGCTCGCCGCCGGCCTCACCGCCTTCGGGGCCGAGATCGATGATCCAATCGGCGCTGCGAATGACGTCGAGGTTGTGCTCGATCACGATCAGCGAATGCCCGGCCTCGAGCAGCTTGCGCAAGCTGCGCATCAGCTTGGCGATGTCGTCAAAGTGCAGGCCGGTGGTCGGCTCGTCGAACAGGAACAGCGTGCCGCGCTTGGCCGCAGCTTGTCTGGGTCCTTGCGCGGCGTCGGCCAGAAAGCCTGCCAGCTTCAGCCGTTGTGCTTCGCCGCCTGACAGCGTGGGCACCGGCTGGCCGAGACGCACATAGTCCAGCCCGACATCGACAATGGGTTGCAGCCTGGCGGTGACGGCGGTGTCGCCAGAAAACACGGTCATCGCCTCGGCGACGGTGAGCTCGAGCACCTCGGCCACCGACAGCTGCCAGGCGCCACGGGTCAGCTTGACTTCCAGCAGTTCGGCACGGAAGCGCTTGCCATCGCAATCGGGGCAGCGCAGGTAGACGTCGGACAGGAACTGCATCTCTACATGCTCGAAGCCCGAGCCACCGCAGGTCGGGCAGCGCCCGTTGCCGGCGTTGAAGCTGAACATGCCGGCGGTGTAGCTGCGCTCGACCGCGAGCGGCGCGAAAGCGAACAGCTTGCGGATCTCGTCGAAGGCACCGACATAGCTGGCCGGGTTGCTGCGCGCGGTCTTGCCGATCGGGCTTTGGTCGACGAACACCGCCTCGCTCAGCCAGTCCATGCCCAGCAACGCGTCGTGCTGGCCCGCGCCCTCGGTGGGCTTGCCGAAGTGGCGCAACAGCGCCGGCACCAGCACATCCTGGATCAGCGTGCTCTTGCCCGAACCGCTGACGCCCGTCACCACAGTCAAGCGCTGCAGCGGAAAGACGATCTCCAGGTTCTTCAGGTTGTGCTCGCGCGCGCCCTGCAGGATCAGTTTCGGCGTGGACTCCACGACGAGGCGGCGCAGGCCGATGCCCACATGCTTGCGTGCACCCAGGTAGGCACCGGTCAGCGTGTCGGCATGGCGCGCCGCGTCGGGCGTGCCGTCGAAGACGATCTGGCCGCCACGCTCGCCCGGGCCCGGCCCCATGTCGATCAGCCGGTCGGCCGCCAGCATCACTGCCGGGTCGTGCTCGACCACCACCAGCGTGTTGCCGGCATCGCGCAGCCGGTGCATCGCTTCGACGATGCGGCCCATGTCGCGCGGGTGCAGGCCAATGCTGGGCTCGTCGAGCACGAACAGCGTGTTGACCAGCGAGGTGCCGAGTGCGGTGGTCAGGTTGATGCGCTGCACCTCGCCGCCCGACAGCGTTCGGCTCTGGCGATCCAGTGTCAGGTAGCCCAGGCCGACATCGCAGAGGTAGCGCAGCCGGGTTCGCATCTCGTCGAGCAGCAGTTTCAGCGCGGCGTCGAGCATGCTGCTGGGCAGGTCCAGGCCGCGCCGGGCCGTCCCAAGCGGCCTGCTCCCCTTCGGGGGGGCGACGCCGAAAGCGTCTTCGGGCTCAGGTTCGCCGTCGAAGAAGCTGCGCAAGCGCTGGATCGGCAGCATCATCAGGTCGTGCAGGCTCAAACCCGGCAAGGCCTCAAGTTGCTCGCGCGACCAAGCTGCGCCGGTCGGCAGAAACCGCTTCTCGGGTTTCTGCACCCCGTCCGCATCGGCTTTCGAGCCTAGACGCCACAGCAGCGCCTCGAGCTTGAGCCTGGCGCCGCCGCAAACCCCGCAAGGCGTGTAGCTGCGGTACTTGGACAAGAGCACGCGGATGTGCATCTTGTAGGCCTTGCTCTCGAGGTAGCCGAAGAAGCGGCGCACGCCGTACCACTGCTTGTTCCAGTTGCCGGCCCAGTTCGGGTTGCCGTCGATCACCCAGTCGCGCTGGGCTTGGCTGAGCTGGGTCCAGGCGGTGTCGCGCGGGATGCCTGCCTCGCCGGCGTACTTCAGCAAGTCGCTCTGGCAATCGGCCCAGGCCGGTGTCTGCAGCGGTTTGATCACGCCGTTGCGCAGTGTCTTGCGGGGGTCGGGGATCACCAGCCCCATGTCGACGCCGATCACCCGGCCGAAGCCGCGGCAGGTCTCGCAGGCGCCGAAAGCCGAGTTGAAGGAAAACAGCGCGGGCTGCGGGTCGGCGTAGCGCAGGTCGCTGTCAGGACAGTGCAGGCCGGTGGAGTAGCGCCAGAGATCCGCTTCGGCGCCCTCATTCAAGCAGTAGACGTTGACGCGGCCGCTACCGCGCTTGATCGACAGCTCGATCGCCTCGACCACCCTGACCTTGTCGGCGCCGGCCAGCCTGAGACGGTCGGCCACCACATCGAGCACTTTGCGGTGATCGACCACGCGCTCGGCCTGTACCCGGGTGAAACCGCTGGCCGACAACCACTGCTCGACCTCGGCCGCTGTCACGGTCTCGGGCAATTCGACCGGGAAGGTGATCACCAGCCGCGGGTCACCCTGCGCCGCAGCGCGCGCCATCAGACTGGCGTAGATCGTCTCGGGCGTGTCGTGTCGCACCGCTTGCGCGGTCTGTTTGTCGAACAACTGCGCGGCTCGGGCAAACAACAGTTTCAGGTGGTCGTTCAGCTCGGTCATCGTGCCGACCGTCGAGCGCGAAGTGCGCACCGGATTGGTCTGGTCGATCGCGATCGCCGGTGGCACGCCGTCGACCCGGTCGACCGCCGGCCGGTCCATGCGGTCGAGAAACTGCCTTGCGTAGGCCGAGAAGGTCTCGACATAGCGCCGCTGACCCTCGGCGTAAAGCGTGTCGAACACCAGGCTGGACTTGCCAGAGCCGCTGGGGCCTGTGACCACCGTCATCTCGCCGGTGCGGATGTCGAGGTCGAGGTTCTTCAGGTTGTGCTGACGCGCGCCGCGTATGCGGATCAGCCCGGTCGCGTCGCCAGGTTGATCCGGCGGGGTGGGCTGACGCTCGGTGGCTGGGGACAACTTGGTTCGGCCAGACATCGGGCGCACTCCTGGGGACAAGGCCCAACATTCTAGGGAGGGTATGGCCGCCAACACGGCTGCGGGGCGATCGGTCGACAGACCGAGCACGTGATGCGAGACGGCTCCGCCTCGGCGAGCTGCGCTACACCAGCCCGCCGATCATCGGCGCCGACGGGCGGCACTGATCGAACGCAACCGGCCCACCACGCCGGTGGGAAAGTGGTAGACCGACAGCACGAACAGCAGGCCTAGCCAGAGCAGCCAGCGGTCGGGCGAGACCAGTTGGCCCAGCAGCGGCACGCCGTCGAAGGCTTGGGCGCCCAACTTGAGGAGATCCTGCAGGTAGTTCTGCGCCAGCACGAACAGCACTGCACCGATCACCGCGCCGTACATCGTGCCCATGCCGCCGATCACCACCACCAGCAGGATGTCGAGCATGACCTCGAAGCTCAGCGTGGTGTCGGGCCCGGTGTAGCGCAGCCACAGCGCCAGCAACGCGCCGGCGACGCAAGCGAACAAGGCCGCCATCACGTTGCTCAAGGTGCGGAACACGACCGTGCGGTAGCCGATCGCCTCAGCCCGAAAGTCGTTCTCTCGGATCGCTTGCAGCACCCGGCCGAAGGGTGAGTTGACGATGCGAAGCAAGGCCAGGAACGACAGCGTGACGACGGCGAACAACAGGTAGTAGCTGATGATCCGACCATCTATCGTCAGACCCATCCAGGGCGCGTCAAGCAGTTCGAAGGCCGGGCTCAGCCAGGCAGGACTCTTGAAGCTCAGGCCGTCTTCGCCGCCGCTGAAGTCGCTGAGCTGCGAGGCGAGGGTCTGGAAGGCTGAGGCCACGGCGAGCGTGATCATCGCGTAGAAAATCGCCTTGACGCGCAGCGAGAACAAGCCAATCAGCAAGGACAGGCCCAGCGACAGCAGCAGCGCCAGGCCTAGGCCCAGCGCCAGCGCGCCCCAGCCAGCACCGAGCCGGTGGCTTGCGATCGCGACACCGTAAGCGCCGATGCCGAAGAACATCGTGTGGGCGAAGCTGACGATGCCGGTGTAGCCCAGCAGCAGGTCGTAGCTGGCCACCAGCAGGATGAACACCAGCATCTTGGCCGCCACGCCCAGCGCCTTGCTACCGGGGAAAGCAAACGGCGCGATGGCCAGGCCGATGACGATCAGCACCAGAATCAGCGCGAGCCAGCGGCTGCGCGGCAAGTCATGCGAGAGAAGTCGGTTCAACATGGAAATCATGGAATGCCGGTAAGCAGATCAAGCAGACGCCGCGGAACCGGCTTCGCCGGGCCGCTGGCGGAGCCCCCCCTGGGGGCTGAGGCCGCAAGGCGACCGAAGGTGCTTCGGCGGGGAGTCATCTATTCGTCACCGGGTAAAGCCCTTGCGGCCGCCAGAGCAGGATCGCCACCATCAGCCCGATGTTGGAGAACAGCGCCACCTTGGGCGCCAGGAAGCCGGTGTAGTTGGCCATCAGCCCGACCAGCAGCGCGCCAACGAAGCAGCCCAGCGTCGAACCCAAGCCGCCGATGATGATGACGATGAAGATCAGCACATTGACCTGGGCGCCGATCTGCGGCGTGACGTTCTGCTGGTACAGCCCCCACATCACACCACCCAGGCCCGCCAGCGCCGATCCGGCGACGAACACGCCGACGAACAGCCGCCGGATACGGTAGCCCAGGCTCTCGACCATCTCGCGGTCTTGCACGCCGGCGCGGATCAGCAGGCCGATCTTGGTGCGGTTCAGCGTCCAGGCCAGCAGGGCGAACACCAGCAGCCCGATCGCGCCGGCCAGCACCCGGTAGATCTCGACCGACGCACCGTCGCCGATGTCGATCAGCCAGGAGCCGCGCAGCGCCGAAGGCAGCGGCAACGCGATCTGCTGCGGACCCCAGATCACCTTGATCAACTCTTCGGCAACGATCATGCCGCCCATCGTGATCAGGATCTGCTTGAGATGCAGGCCGTAGACCGGCCGCACGATCACGCGCTCGAAGGCCCAGCCCACCGCGCCCGCCACGACCATCGCAGCGAGCATCGCCGCAAACACGCTGGCAAACTGGGC
>JBILYN010000220.1:0-7381 GCA_044377715.1 Aquabacterium sp. | reverse complement strand
GCCCAAGGACCCAAGCTCGAGGCCTTTCTCGACCTGTACCTCGCAGACCAAGCGCCGCCGCTGGCGACATCGATCCGGGCGATGTTCCGGGCTTTCAACGGCCTGGGGTCGGTGCCGACAAGCCTGCCGGACCGTGCCGCCTGGCGCGCCGTGCAGGCCGCTTGGGGCCGCAAGCTGCATGCCCAAACAGACCTCTGCAGCCAATTGATCGCCTTTGTCGGGCAAAAGCAAGCCTAGGAAGGCGCTAAAATCCTTGGTTTTGCTCCAAACCGCATGCCAGCCTTGGCAGCGGCCCAGACTACGGGACTTCCCATGAAAATCGCTCAAGAAATCCGCGCCGGCAACGTCATCATGCAGGACAAAAACCCTTGGGTGGTGCTCAAGACCGAGTACTCCCGGGGCGGGCGCAACGCCGCCACCGTGCGCATGAAGCTCAAGAGCTTGCTCAACAACCAGGCCACCGAACTGGTGTTCAAGGCCGACGACAAGATGGACCAGGTCATCCTCGACAAGAAGGACTGCACCTACACCTACTTCGCCGACCCGATGTACGTCTTCATGGACGAGGAGTACAACCAGTTCGAGGTCGAATCCGAGAACATGGGCGACGCAATCCACTACCTCGAAGACGCGATGCCGGTCGAAGTGGTGTTCTACGATGGCAAGGCGATTTCGGTCGAACTGCCGACCTCGCTGGTGCGCGAAGTGACCTGGACCGAGCCTGCCGTCAAGGGCGACACCTCGGGCAAGGTGCTCAAGCCAGCCAAGATCGCCACCGGCTTCGACATCCCGGTGCCGATCTTCGTCGCCCAGGGCGACAAGATCGAGATCGACACCCGCACCCACGAGTACCGCAAGCGGGTCTGATCGACGCAGCAACGCCTGTCAGGCATGCAACTCAACAGGGCACTTCGGTGCCCTTTTTCTTGGTCGGCGCGGATCGAGCCATGCAGGTGATACCTTCGCCCGCATGAGCTTCGATTTCGACGCCGCGGTCAGCACGCCCCACCGCTCGCAGCCCGGCCTGCGCCGGCTGAAGCCGGGGGCGATGCAACTCACGCCGACGGTCGCACCGCAGCGCGGCCTGGCCCGACACCTGCGGGAGAAGCTGGCAGTGCTCTGGGCATTCCGCAACCAATCCCTGCTCTGCGCACCGGGCTTCGACGCTCGGCCAGCGCTGGCGGCGTTGGCCGCACACGCCAGTGCCGAGCACCCCCAAGCCCTGCGACTGCTCGATGGGCAGTGGCAAGCACCCTGGCTGGGCTGGGCCATCGCCGACGACGACCAGGCACAGGACATCAGCGCCAGCGCCACCAACCCCTGGCCGGAGATCGGCACCTTCCTGACCCAGCTGCCGGCCGAGTGGCGCCGCGCCGCGCTGCTGTCGCTGGCTTTCGCCGAAGACTTTGCGGTGCTCGACGGCGCCACGGGCGCGCTGCCCTGGCTGGCCGTCGCGCTGCCGTCGATGTGGGCACCCGAGCACAAGATCGGCCGCCACTTCTGCGAGGTCCACGCGCCGGTGGCCGACAACCATTCGATCATCGCCGCCGCGCCGCAGCTGGTGAAACTGGTCACGTCTGGCACGCGCTGGGAGCGCTTCGTCTGGACCCTGAGTGCCCACCCTCGTCTGCATGCCCACCCACAGCGGGTAGACCCGGCGCGCTGGGCGGGCTGCGGCGACGATGCGGCCATCGCTGCCAACACCTGGTGGCGGACCGAGCGCCAGACCTTCATCCCGGTGCCTGGGCTCGCTGCCGGCCAGGCCCAATCGGTGTTCACGATCCTGGTCGACGTCAAGCCATTGACGCAGGCCATGGCGACGCCGCAGCAAGCCGGGCGGGTGCACGACGCGCTGGCGTCGATGAGCCCAGCCGTGCTGGCCTACCGCGGACTGACCGAGGTCCAGGCGCCGCTGCTGCGCTGGCTGGCCGCGGCGGCGCGATGAGCTGGGGCCCGCTGCCCCAGCCCAGCTCGGCAGCCGAACCGAAGGACGGCTCGGCCCTGCGTCAGGCCAGAGAGGTCTTTCTGGCGGGCAACCAGCTGCCCGCGCGCTGGACCGGCCGCCAGCGCTTCGTGGTTCTCGACACAGAATTCGGCCTCGGTCATCGCTTTCTCACCACCTGGCAGGCCTGGCAGCAAGACGCCAGGCGCTGCGACCAGCTCTGGTACCTGGCGATCACGCCGACTCCGCCGCAACGCGAAGGCTTGGCGCTGGCCCATGCAGGATCGCCGCTGCAGGGGCTGGCCACCGAGCTGGGCGAGCGCTGGCCGCCGCTCACGCCCGACCTGCACCCGATCGATGTCGACGCCGGGCGGGTTCACCTGCTGCTGGCGCTGGGCGATGTCGCCCAGGTGCTGCCCGAGCTGGTGGCTCGGGTTGACGCCTTCTTCCTGACCGGCAGCGCGTCTTTGGCCGGCACAGGCTGGGATCGCTACCGCCTGCGCAGCCTGGCGCGCTTGGCGGCTGATGGCGCCACATTGGTCGCCACAGGCCTGGACGACAAGTCGCGCGATGGCTTGACGGCCACAGGCTTCGTGGTCGAGGCAGTGACTGGCGCGCCCGCAGCCCTCGAAAACGACGCGGCTTGCCAGATCACGATCGCCCGCCATTGCCCGCGCTTCAGCAGCAGCGCACCGCCAGGCCGCCAGGCGATGGCTGATTCGCCTAGACAGCGCGTGGCGGTGCTGGGCGCCGGACTGGCCGGTGCGGCAGTGGCCAGGGCACTCGCTGCGCAAGGCCTGGCGGTCCAGGTATTCGACCGCCAGCCAGGCTGCGCCGGCGAGACCTCGGGCAATGCCGGCGGCCTGTTCCACGGCATCGTCCACGGCCAGGACGGCACCCATGCACGCTGGCTGCGCGCCGCCGCGATCCACACCGAGCGCTTGCTGCGGCCCTTGGTCGCAGCCAATCAGGTGACGGGCGGTGTCGCCGGCCTGTGGCGCGGCGAACAGACATTGAAGCCCGAAGCGATGGCCGCGATGATTGACCGCCTGGGCTTGCCCGCAGCCTATGTCTCGGTGCAGCGCGATGCGTTGCCTGATGGCCGCCCAGCCTGGGTCTATCCCGGCGGCGGCTGGGTCGCGCCGTCATCGCTGTGCGCGCATTGGTTGGACGCACCGGGCATCGCAAGGACTTACAACACATCGATCGACAGGCTGCAGCGGCTGCGTGACGGCTGGCGCTTGCTCGACAGCAGCGGACGCTGCCTGGCCGAGGTCGATGCGGTGCTGCTGTGCAATGCCGGCGACGCCGCCCGCCTGGTGGGGTCGGCGGGCAGCGACCCGCTGACCCTGCCGGTCTGGCCGCTGCATCGCCTGCGCGGCCAGACCAGCTTGCTGAGCGCTCACCTGCCAGGGCAACCGGACCTGCCCAGACCGCTCGCCGACACCGGCTATGTGCTGCAACTGGCCGACGGTCGCTGGCTCTGCGGCGCCACATCGCAGGCCGACGACGAGGACAGCAAGCTGCGCGCAGCGGACCACGCGCTCAACCTGGCGACGATGCGCCGCTTGACCGGTTGGGCCGGTCCGACCGATGCGACCGATGCGACCGATGCGACGTTGGACGGCCGGGTCGGCTGGCGCGTGCAAAGCGCCGACCGCCTGCCGCTGCTCGGGCCTGTGCCTGTCGCCGAGCCCGCAGCGGGCTGGCGCCGGCTCGACCAGCCCCGGTTCGTACCGCGCCAACCCGGGCTCTACGTGTTCACCGCACTCGGGTCCCGCGGCATCACCCAGGCCGCGCTGGGCGGCGAGTTGCTGGCCTCCTGGCTGACAGGCGCGCCGATGCCTGCGCCAGCATCGCTGCTCGATGCGCTGGACCCGGCACGCTTCGTCGCGCGGGCGCAGCGGAGACCCCAGGCCGGGCGCTGACCCGGCGACCCTGGGCTAGCTTCGGCGCGCTAAGTACCTGCCCAGCCAAGCACTGGCAGGCGTTGTGCCTGAGGTGACGGCGCGGGCGCAACAAGCAGCGAGAATTGACACGACCCGTTCTGTGATGCGCGGGCTTGTGACTGAACAAACTGAATGAACCAAACAGCGATGCGGGAGACAACGATGACATTTGATGAAGTGGTCCAGGGACGCCGGAGCATCCGGGGATACCAGAAGAAGCCGGTCCCCAAGGCGCTGATCGTCGAAGTGCTTGAGCTTGCGATGCGTGCACCGACCTCGCTCAACACCCAGCCCTGGAATTTCTATGTCGTCACCGGCGATGTGCTCGACCGGATCCGACAAGGCAATGTGGAGCGCAACCTCGCTGGCGTGCCGGACTCGCGTGAATTCCGCATGGGCCCGGGCTACGCGGGAGCGCACCGCGAGCGGCAAATCGGGGTTGCCAAACAGCTCTTCGCTGCGATGGGCATCGAACGCGACAACAAAGAAAAGCGGCAGGACTGGGTCTTGCGAGGCTTTCGCCAGTTTGACGCGCCGGTCTCGATCGTCGTGACCTATGACCGTTCCATCCACGGCGGCGACATTGCCCCCTTCGATTGCGGCGGCGTGGTCAACTGCCTCGTCAATGCCGCCTGGTCGCGCGGGCTGGGCTGCGTCATCAACAGCCAGGGCATCATGCAGTCACCCGTCGTGCGCGAGCAAGCGGGCATCCCGGACGACCAGGTGATCCAGACCTGCGTCGCGATGGGTTGGCCGGACGATGATTTCCCCGCAAATGCGGTGGTCTCGCACAGAAAGTCCGTGGCCGAAGCGGCGGTGTTCGTTGGCTTCGAGGACTGAGGTCTAGCGGACGAAATCGATCGTCCGCACGCCTTGCGCGGTGCCCAGCAGACAGACCCGCGCCCTGTGCCGGGCAAAGATGCCCACAGTCACCACGCCAGGCCATTGGTTGACCTCGGTCTCCATCGCCAGCGGGTCGGTGATGGACAGCCCACGAACATCCAGGATGGCGTTGCCGTTGTCGGTGGTCACGCCAGCGCGCAAGGTGGCCACGCCGCCATAGGCCGCGGCAAACCGCCGCGCCACCTGGGCCACGGCCATCGGAATCGCCTCCACCGGCAGTGCAAAGCGGCCCATCACCTCGACCAGCTTGCTCTCGTCGGCGATGCAGACAAAGCGCTCGGCCAGGTCGGCAACGATCTTCTCTCGAGTCAGTGCCGCGCCACCGCCCTTGACCATGAAACCGCAGTGGTCGATCTCGTCGGCACCGTCGACATAGACCGGGATGCTGAGCAAGTCGTTGGCATCAAAGACCTTGATGCCCAGCGCCTGCAGCCGCACCGTGCTTTGCACCGAGCTCGACACCGCGCCGGCAATCCTGTGCTTGATGCTGGCCAGCGCATCGATAAAGCAGTTGACAGTCGATCCCGTGCCCACGCCGACGACGGTGCCGGGCACGACATAGTCCAATGCGGCGCGACCGACTAAGGCCTTGAGTTCATCCTGGGTCATGGGCTGGGTCGGCGAAGCGCTCTGGGACAATCCGACGATTATGGCTTTCATCCCCTACGCACTGACCCGCCCCTTCCTGTTTGGACTGGACCCCGAGCGCGCCCACGACTTGACGCTGGACGCGATCGCCACGCTGCAAAACACGCCCGCACAGTGCCTGTGGTCGCAACCCCGCAGCGCCGATCCGGTGACTGTGGCGGGGTTGAAGTTTCCCAACCGCATCGGCCTGGCCGCAGGCCTGGACAAGAACGGCCGCTGTATCGACGGCCTGGGCGCGATGGGCTTCGGCTTCATCGAGGTCGGCACCGTCACGCCCAAGGGCCAGCCCGGCAACCCCAGGCCGCGGATGTTCAGGCTGCAGCAAGCCGAGGCGCTGATCAACCGGCTGGGCTTCAACAACGAAGGGCTTGATGCCTTCATCGCCAACGTCAAGCGCGCCAGGACTTTTCGCGCTGGCGGTGGCTTGCTGGGCCTGAACATCGGCAAGAACGCAGCCACGCCGATAGAGGACGCCGCCAAGGACTACTTGCTGGGCCTGGACGGCGTCTACCCGCATGCCGACTATGTGACGGTCAACATCTCCAGCCCCAACACCAAGAACCTGCGCGAACTGCAGAGCGATGCCGCGCTCGACGCGTTGCTGGGCGAGCTGCAGTCGCGCCGCGCCCAGTTGGACCGGCAACTCGGCCGCAGCGTGCCAATGTTCGTCAAAATCGCGCCCGACCTGGACGAAGCGCAGCTGCGGGTGATCGCTGCCACGCTGGTGGCCCATGGCATCGACGGCGTGATCGCGACCAACACCACGCTCGCACGCGATGCGGTCAAGGGCCAGGACCATGCCCATGAGGTGGGCGGGCTGTCGGGCCGGCCCTTGTTCGACGCCAGCAACCGGGTGATCTCGATGCTGCGCGCCGAACTCGGCTCGAGCTACCCGATCATCGGCGTCGGCGGCGTGATGAGCGCCGCCGACGCCCGCGCCAAACGCACCGCGGGCGCCGACCTGGTGCAGATCTACACCGGGCTGATCTACAAAGGGCCAAGGCTGGTCAGCGATTGCGCAGCCGCGCTGGCGCGGGGGTGACAGGCGAAGGATCTAGCTGCCTGCTTGCAGGCAAGCTCTTGATCGGCCAAACCCATCAAGGGCCATCAATACCAGTCTTCGATCAACAGACCCGGCACGCGCGAGAACTCGCGGCTGTTGTGGGTCACCAGCGTGCAGCCATGGCGACGGGCAGTGGCCGCGATCAGCAGGTCGGCCAGCCCGATAGGGGTGCCGGCAGCCTCCAGTGCGAGCCGGATGCGGGCCGCGTGATCGGCGGCTTCGGTATCGAAGCCAATCTGACCCAGACTCGCCACAAAGGCCTCAAAGGCGACAAGCTGCCGCAAACGGCCCGCACGCAACAGGCCGTAGCGCATCTCGAAAACGACCACGGCCGGTAAGGCCAGCGTGGCGGGACCGATTTGGCGCATCCGCCCGGCCACCCCACCTTCGTCACGCATGGCGTAGCTGAGCGTGTTGGTGTCGAGCGCGTAGACCATCAGATGTCGCGCTCAGGGTCGGGCGGCAGATCGGCCCGCAATTCGTCGGCCAGCGGAAAATCGGGGTCCGACCCAAACAGCGCAAGCGCCTGCGGCGACCACACGTTGTCGGTGGCCCGCCGGATCAGGTCGGCCACGAACTGGCTTTGCGACACTTTTTGCTGCGACGCCGCGTCGCGCAACCGCGCCTGAGTGGCTGCGTCGATGTACAGGGTGATCTGGGCCATGGCCAAGCCTCCAATTACATCAGCAAGTATATTACTTGCTGACGAGGATCGCTCGCTTGCTTGGAACAGCCTGGCGCAAACCTGAAGGTGCAGCCGGCGGCCTGGCACTTCAGCCAGCCGACGCGCCCAACTGCAACTCCAGCGCCGCCATCACTTCAGAGAGCGCCGGCATCTGCCCTTTGCCACCCAGGCTGGCCACTGGTCCTGGGCCG
>JBILYN010000276.1:0-6042 GCA_044377715.1 Aquabacterium sp. | reverse complement strand
CGCAGCTCGGTGCTCAGCGCGCCAAGCACAGGCGGCGAGCCGACGCGGCCCTGGGCGTCGATGATCGCGTTCATCTGCGCCAGCGCTCGGCCCGACTCGAGGATGTCGCGCGCGATGCGCCAGCCGTCGCCGCCACGCACATCGGGGTCGAACTCGATCATCCGCCCGGCCAACAGCAAGGCCTTCTGGCGCAGGTCGTGCGGTGCGTCGGGGTGGTTGTTGAGCACCTGCATCACGTCGCGCGCCTCCAGCACCGGGCCGATGCCGCGGCCGACCGGTTGCCGGCCGTCGCTGATCACCACGTCGAGCTGCAAACCGAGCCGGGAAGCGACATACTCGAACAGCTTTTTCAGCCGTTGCGCCTGCGCCATCGAGCGCAGCTTCGCGCTGGGGCCCAGCGGCAGGTCGAGCACCAGATGGGTCGACCCGGCGGCGATCTTTTTCGACAAGATGGAAGCCACCATCTGTCCCGGCGAATCCAGTGCCAGCGGCCGCTCGACCGAGATCAGGATGTCGTCGGCAGGCGAAAGCTCGGCCGTACCGCCCCAGGCGAGGCAGCCGTTGGTTTGGCGAACGATCTCGGCCAATCGATCGAACGGCAGCTCGACCCGGGCCAACACCTCCATCGTGTCGGCGGTGCCCGCCGGCGAGGTGATCGCCCGCGACGATGTCTTGGGGCACAGCATGCCGTGCGCGGTGACGATGGGCACGACCAACATCGAGGTTCGGTTGCCCGGAATGCCACCGATGCAGTGCTTGTCGACCACCGGGCCGCCGCGAACCTGGTGACCCCAATCGAGCTTGCGGCCTGCGGCGATCATCGCCTCGGTCAGGTACAGCACCTCATCGCGATCGAGCTCGTTCTGATGGGTCGCGACAACGAATGCCGCCAGCTCGATCTTGCTGTAACGCGCCTGCGCCACGTCGTCCATCAGCGAGATCCACTCGTCGCGGGCCAAGCGCTCGCCGCCGATCTTGCGGTGCAGCGCGGCCATCGAGGCCGGCGGTTCGGCATGGGCGATCTCTGCCGCCTCGCCTTGAGCAGCCCCGAGCCGTGCGAAAGCGTCCTCTGACAGACCCAGGTCACAGGGCGCCAGCAAGGCTTCGTCGTCGACCACATTGAGCACCGCGAGCAAGCTACTGCGAGTCTCGCCGCGCCGTACGGTGACGCTGACCTTGGACAGCGCCTGGAATCCCGCCGCCCGCACCACCGGGCAGTCGCGGTGCAGGTAGGCCACGTTCTCACGGAAAGTGTCGATGCCGATGCGACGGATGCGCAGGATGGGGTCGTCCATCCACAGCACTCTAACCGCTGAACTGCGCTGGCGATGCCGGCGCTGGCTTCGACGGCTTCAGTTCGACTGCTTGATCAGCCGGCCCGCGGCGGGCTGTACCGGCCTGGCGTTCATCGGGTAGAGACGCGAAAAGACGTTGACCTGTTCGACGGCGATGGGCACCGGCTGCTGCATCACCAACCACAGCACGCCCTCGGTGCAAGGCGGCGTGGTCAGCGAGCCCATGTAAGCGAAGTAGCGGCGGTCGGCCGGCAGCAAATGGCTGAGGTCGAGCAAGGGGCTGGCAGCGACCTCGTCGTTTTTCTCCAGCGGCAGGTGATTCCAGACCGATTGCACCAAAGGGTGCGCGCTGCCGCGGTCCAGCAACACCGCCACCACCGCCAACCGCCCCTCGGGGTCGCGATGCACCAGGTGCGCAACCATGTCGAACTGGCGGCCGTCGATGCGCTCCTCGGAGGGTCGGTGAAAGTGGAACTGGAGCAGGTCGAAGCGCCGGCCCTGGACCTCGATCGAGTTGCCACCGCCGACCCTGACCTCGATCGTGTGACCGTTGTCGATCACCCGAAAGACCGAGGCCCGGTAGTCGAACACGATGGGCTCCAGATCGACCCGGATGCCGGACCGAATATCGATAGGGCTTTGTCGGCTGCCGCTGCTGCAGGTGGCGAATTCTGGCTTCAAATCGCCCCAATGCTCGGGGCCTGCAGCACCGCCATAGGCCCAGTCGTGGCCAGGGTGGCGGCTGGCCGGTGGCGCGGTCTTGGAGGGCCGCGGCTTGGCGCGGGGCGCCACGCGGCTGGCGGCATGGGCGATCGACGGCGCGGCCTGCGCCTGGTCGGATGGGGCCACCACGCGCAACACCTTGGACGAAGACGGGCCAGACTCTTGGACCGCGCCCAGCTTGCTCGCCAGCTTGTCGCGCAAGGCGTTCAAAGGATCGGCCTCGTCGCTCTGGGCCCTTGCTTTGACCATCGCTTTGCTCGCCGATTTGCTTGCCGCTTTGGGCGGCACAGCATGGGTTTCGGGCTCAGCGCTGGCCAACGTGGTGCCGGCCCAGCAAGAAGCCAGCGCGGCGACCCAACAAAGGCGGGCGATGTGACGGGCAGTCGAAGACATGGCAAGGGCTCGCAGTCAGAGATCCGGACGGGCATGGCAGCCCCCACCCTTGCGCTATCGGTCTGCCAAACCCGGGCTTGAGCCTGACGGCGACCCCATCAATCCGGCAAACGCCTGACCCAGACCCAGGCCAACAAGCCGACCGACATCAGGCCGAGCGAACTCAGCGCCAAGCCGACGGCCGAGTGCATCACCAGCGGCACCAGCACGCCAGCCACCAAACCGTTGGCCGCGCTGCCGACGCAGGCCTGCAGCGACGAGGCCATGCCGCGCCGCTCGGGCGCCAGGTCCAGCACCATCAGCGTGACCACCGGCACCATCATCGACCAGCCGAAGGCGAACAACGCCACCGGCGGCAGCGCCCAGGCCGGGTGCGGCTCGAGCAGCAGGTTGAGCGCGATATTGATCAGCGAGGTCGCCAGCATGATCGAAAAGCCGTAGCGGATCTGACGCCTGGGCCGCATCCGCCCCGCCAGCCGGCCGCTGACGAAAGCGCCCGACATGATGCCGATCACGACGGGGACAAAGAACCAGAAAAACTGCGTCGGCGCCAGGCCCAGATGGCTGCCCAGCCAAACAGGCGAGGCCAGCACATAGAGGAACATGCCGTTGAAAGGCACGCCGCTGGCCAGCACCAGCAGCCCAAAGCGCGGGTTGCGCAACAACTCGGCGTAGGCCCGCATCAGCGGCCTGGGTGCGAAGGACTGGCGCTGGCTGCGGTGCAGGGTCTCGGGCAGAAATCGGGCATTGACGCCCAGCAGGATCAGTCCGACCACCACCAGCAGCCAGAAGATCGAATGCCAGCCCAAGTGTACGAACAGCAAACCACCCAGCATCGGCGCGATCGCGGGCGCGATGCCGAAGAAGATCGTCACCTGCGACATCAAGCGCTGGGCCTCCGCCGGCGGGCACATGTCGCGGATGATCGCTTTGGACACCACCACGCCGGCCCCTGCGGTCATGCCTTGCAAGGCTCTGAAGAACACCAACTGCGCGATCGTCTGGCTCAGCGCACAACCCAGCGACGCCAGCGTGAACAGCGCCAAGCCGGTCAGCACCACCGGCCGGCGACCCACGCTGTCCGACAGCGCGCCGTGGAACAGGTTCATCAGCGCAAAGCCGAACAAGTAGGCCGAGAGCGTCTGCTGCATTTGCGACGGCGTTGCGCCCAGCGACTGGGCGATGCCCGAGAACGCCGGCAGGTAGGTGTCGATCGAAAACGGCCCCAAGGTTCCAAGACATGCCAGCAACATCGCCAGGGCCCAGCGCGGATGGCGCCAGAGTTGTGATGCGTCGGGATTCATCGAAGCGATGGCAATCGTGACGGCAGGCCACGGCGGGCCTGCCTGGATGGAAAAAGTGTGAAGCGAGCCGATAGGCCGGATTCTGTGCAGCGCGGGCGTCCCATGACAGGACACCAGCGCCGTGACCGCCATTCGTCTGGGCCAGGAGTCGCCCCCTGGCTCGAGCCACCTACCCGCACACTCCCCGGGACCGGATCAATGTGTGCCTATTCGGTGTTGCTGCGCGTAGAGATTGCCCGTTTCACCCAAGGCGGGTGGCGGGCTGAAGCCCGCAACCCGCCTTGGGTGGCTGCTCGGTCCGGGCTTTCGCCCGGGCCGGGCGGCTTGCACCGCCCGACTGCCGGCTTGCGCCGGCCCCTCGCAGAGCACCCGCCACGGGCACCCGCCCTGACTCGTCTCTGTTGCTCTGATCCTCACCTCGCGGTGGACAGCCGTTAACTGCTACGCCGCCCTGTGCAGTCCGGACCTTCCTCCAGGGCCACCTTTCGATGATTGCCCCAGCGGCGGTCTGGCTTGCTTCACCATGCGATTATCGCGGTTGTCGCACCGGTGCGCACCCCGCCCCGCCGCTGACCCCACCCCAAGGAGACTCTCGATGAAAGCCCTCAACGTCCTGGCCACGATCGGCAACACCCCGCACATCCGCATGCAACGCCTGTTCGGCAGCGCAGCTGAAGTCTGGATCAAGAGCGAGCGCAGCAACCCCGGCGGCTCGGTCAAGGACCGCATCGCGCTGGCGATGGTTGAGGCCGCCGAGACCAGCGGCGCGCTCAAGCCCGGCGGCACCATCGTCGAGCCGACGTCGGGCAACACCGGCATCGGGCTGGCGATGGTAGCAGCGGTCAAGGGATACAAACTGGTGCTGGTGATGCCCGACAGCATGAGCATCGAGCGCCGCCGGCTGATGCTGGCCTATGGCGCGAGCTTCGACCTGACGCCACGCGAAAAAGGCATGAAAGGCGCGATCGCCCGGGCCCAGGAGTTGGTGGCTGCCACGCCCGGCGCTTGGATGCCTCAGCAATTCGAGAACCCCGCCAACATCGCGGTCCATGTCCGGACCACCGCGCAGGAGATCCTGGCAGACTTTCCCGAAGGACTGGACGCGTTGATCACCGGCGTGGGCACCGGTGGCCACCTCACCGGCTGCGCCCAAGTGCTCAAAGCCGCTTGGCCAGCGCTCAAGGTCTTCGCGGTCGAACCCAGCGCCTCGCCGGTGATCTCGGGTGGCGCACCCAGCCCGCACCCGATCCAGGGCATAGGCGCGGGCTTCATCCCCGCCAACCTGCACACCGCACTGCTTGACGGCGTGATCCAGGTCGAGGCCGAGGCTGCTCGCGAAATGGCAAGGCGCTGCGCCCGGGAGGAAGGCCTGCTGGTGGGCATCTCCAGCGGCGCGACATTGGCCGCGATTGCGCAGAAGCTGCCCGATCTCGGCGCGGGCGCCAGGGTGCTGGGCTTCAACTACGACACCGGCGAACGCTACCTGTCGATCGAAGGCTTTCTGCCGGCCTGACGTTCGCTGGCTTAACGTTCGCTGGCCTGGTGCGGCGCGCGCGGGCCCGGCCTGAACACCGCCTCATCATCATAAAAAGCCGGGGCGTCGTTGCCGGGCCACCAACCCGGCACGCCCAGCACAGGCAGCGGACAAAAGGGTTTGGCCGCCCATTGGTCGGTGCTCAAGGACAGCGGGTCCTCCAGCAGCACATGGGCGGTGAGCGGCTTGCGCGGCGCAGTGGCCAGCTTCTCCAACAGCGCATGGCCGACGATGACCCAACGCGCATCGACCCATAGGCTGCGGTGGGTGATGAACAGCGCTCGCCAGTCGCGAGACCGCAGCGCCGCTGACAGTTCGGCTGGCGCCTGCAACCAGGCGCCGTTCTCGTCGAACAGCGTCAGCGCGTCGCGCAGAGCACCGCGCCTGGCACCGACGCCCGCCTCTGCGATCGCCGCGGCCTGCAGCGCGTTGAGCCGGCGCTTGATCGCGGGCTGGGTCAGCCAGACCAGGCCGTTGAACAAGTCGTGCAGCGTGTCACGCGTGGGCACGCTGTCGGTGCGGGCGATGAAGGACTCGTAGGCTTCGGCTTCGGGCAGGTCAGATTGCGGCACGAAGCGAGGCGCGATGCAAGATGGGCCGGCTGCAGCGCTGTTCAGGGCTTGCGCCACCGAAGCGCCACAGTCCAACGCTGCCAGCGCCTGGTCCAGGCAAGGTTGCAGCGGGGCCAGCCAGGGACGGGTCAAGTCCATGCTCTGCATCTTGAAAGAAGCTGGTGTGAGCCATAGACCTCGCGCGCTTGGCGGCGTTCGGCAGTCGCTGGATCCGGCCCCAA
>JBILYN010000219.1:0-7425 GCA_044377715.1 Aquabacterium sp. | reverse complement strand
CTATGAGGCCCACGGCCATCCCTTGCCCGACTCGACGCTGAACCTGGCCAAGGCCGCCGACGCGGTGCTGTTCGGTGCGGTCGGCGACTGGAAGTACGACAAGCTCGACCGCCCGCTGCGCCCCGAGCAGGCCATCCTGGGCTTGCGCAAGCACCTGGGCCTGTTCGCCAATTTCCGCCCCGCGATCTGCTACCCGCAGCTGACCCAGGCCTCGTCGCTCAAGCCCGAACTGGTGGCTGGACTGGACATCCTGATCATCCGCGAGCTGACCGGCGACATCTACTTTGGCCAGCCGCGTGGGCGACGCGTCGCGATCGATGGTCATTTCCCCGGTGCCGAGGAAGCTTTCGACACGATGCGCTACAGCCGGCCCGAGATCGAGCGCATTGCCCATGTTGCTTTCCAGGCCGCGCGCCGTCGCGCTGGCGGTGCTGGCGGCAAGGTCACCTCGGTCGACAAGGCGAATGTGCTCGAGACCTTCCAGTTCTGGAAGGACGTGGTCACCGAGGTCCATGCCCAGTACCCTGACGTCGCGCTTGACCACATGTACGTCGACAACGCCGCGATGCAGTTGGTCAAGGCACCCAAAGCTTTCGACGTAGTGGTCACAGGCAACATGTTCGGCGACATCTTGTCCGACGCCGCGGCGATGCTGACTGGCTCGATCGGCATGCTGCCTTCGGCGTCGCTGGACAGGAACAACAAAGGCTTGTACGAGCCCAGCCACGGCAGCGCGCCCGACATCGCAGGCAAGGGCGTGGCCAACCCGCTCGCTACAATCCTGTCCCTTGCCATGATGCTCCGCTACACCTTGAACCAGACCGAAGCCGCCGACCGAATCGAATCCGCGGTCAGTGCGGTGCTGTCCGCAGGCTTGCGAACCGGTGACATCTGGTCCGAAGGCACGCAGCGGGTGGGCACACGCGAGATGGGCGATGCGGTCGTCGCCGCGCTGTCGGGCAAAACCACGTCGATTACCAAGAGCTAGTCAGCTCCGGACCGTCTCGCCCCACTGGACCCCGGCGAAACGAGCCGGGCAAGCTGGGGTCCCGAGATGAAGAAACCAAGGTGAACTGACATGGCAATCGCCAAGAACCCTCTCGTCGGCCTGGTTGGCTGGCGCGGCATGGTCGGCTCGGTGCTGATCGATCGGATGCAGGCTGAATCGGACTTCGCGCTGATCGAGCCGCTGTTTTTCTCGACCAGCAACGCCGGCGGCGCGGCGCCTGGCCAGGCCAAGAACGAGACCCGGCTGCAGGACGCTTTCGATATCGTGACGCTCAAGCGTTGCGACATCATCCTCACGGCCCAGGGCGGTGATTACACCAGCGAGGTCTTCCCCAAGCTGCGCGCCGCGGGCTGGACCGGTCACTGGATCGACGCGGCGTCGACGCTGCGCATGGCCGGCGACGCGGTGATCGTGCTCGACCCGGTGAACCTGCCCGTGATCCAGGCCTCTTTGGCCCGGGGCGGGCGCAACTGGATCGGCGGCAATTGCACCGTCAGCTGCATGCTGATGGGCGTGGGCGCGCTCTACAAGGCGGGCCTGGTCGAGTGGATGAGCACCCAGACCTATCAAGCTGCCTCGGGTGGTGGTGCCCAGCACATGCGCGAACTGCTGACGCAGTACGGCACGCTCAACGCCGCAGTGCGCGAGTTGCTGGACGACCCCATGAGCGCGATCCTCGAGATCGACCGCCGGGTGATTGCCACCCAACGCGCGCTGTCGGCGGCCGAGACCGCCAACTTCGGCGTGCCGCTGGGCGGCTCGCTGATCCCTTGGATCGACAAGGACTTGGGTATCGGCAAGAGCCGGGACGAGCCCGGCTGGGGCCTGTCCAAGGAAGAGTGGAAAGGCATGGCCGAGACCAACAAGATCCTCGGGCAAGGCGAGGGCTTCGGCTCGGCGGCCGTGCCAGTCGACGGTTTCTGTGTGCGGGTCGGTGCGATGCGCTGCCACAGCCAGGCCTTGACCTTCAAGCTCAAGCGCGACGTGCCGCTGGCCGATATCGAAGCCATGATTGCTGCCGACAACGCCTGGGTCAAGCTGGTGCCCAACAACCGTGAGGACACCTTGCGTGACCTGACGCCAGTGGCCGTGACCGGCACGATGAAGATCCCGGTCGGCCGCGTTCGCAAGCTCGCCATGGGTCCTGAATATGTGGGTGCGTTCACGATCGGTGACCAGTTGCTGTGGGGTGCAGCCGAGCCGCTGCGCCGCATGCTGCGAATCCTGATCGAAGCCTGAGACTGCGGTGTCGGCCAGCCTGCGCTGGTCTGAGACCAGGACTGTCGCAGCACTGTGTGGGCGCTGACCCGGCTGGCCGGCAGGGACTGTGCCGGCGCCTGCCGTGAGGGTTTGGCGCTAATGGGTGGGTGTAGCCATGGCAACATCGGGTCGTGGCTTTCGTCTGCAATAGCGTGCAAACATTGAGCAAGGCGGGTCTTGATGGTTTGTTTGCAGGCATTTTTCATGCGGTGCGGCTGGGTTTAGGGAGATCATCTTGAGCTTGTCGTGCCTTGCTTGTCCTGGTGCCCCGGTGGGGCCTGACCAGTCACCCTGGCAACCGGCCTGTCGAGGGCGTGCTGTTGTGGAGTCGCTTTGAAATACCGCCTGTCGTTCGTCTCCCGAACCGTGCTGGTCCTGTCCGCGCTGGCAGCCTTGGGTGCGCCGGTCTTCGACGCGCAGGCGCTCGGCTTGGGCAGGCTCAACGTGCAGTCCGCGCTTGGCGAGGGTCTGCGGGCCGAGATCGACCTCATCAGCCTGTCGGCCGAGGAGTCGGCCTCGCTGTCGGTGCGCATCGCCTCGCCTGAGGCTTATCGCCAAGCCGGGGTCGACTACAGCGCCGTGCTGGCCGGTACCCGGGCCGTGGTGGTGCAGGGTGCCGATGGCAGGGCCTCGCTTCGCTTGAGCAGCGATCGCGCAGTCCAGGAGCCATTCGTCGAGCTGATCCTCGAGCTGAACTGGACCTCTGGCCGCCTGGTGCGAGAGTTCACGCTGTTGTTCGATCCTCCGGGTGCTCGCGGTGCGGTGCAAGCGCCCGTAGCGCCAGTGATCAGCGCTGCGCCACCGGCCGCGACGCCCAAAACCTTGCCGGCAGCACCGGCTGCTTCAGCAGAGCCGGTCGCGCCCGCGGCGGCTTCAGCGGTGGTGGCGGCACCGCCCAGACCCGCCGCGCAGGCCATGCCGGCCAAGCCCAATGCTTTGGTGCCAGACGCTGCCGCATCATCGACCGGCCAGCGCTATCCGGTGCGTTCTGGTGACACGCTCTATGGTGTGGCCGGCCGCCTGCAGTCGCCTGGAGTGTCGCTGGACCAGATGCTGGTCGGCTTGTACCGGGCCAATCCGGAAGCCTTCATAGAGCGCAACGTCAACCGCTTGCGTGCCGGTGTGGTGCTCGCGGTGCCCACGGCCGACGAAGTCCGCGACCTCAGCAACGCCGATCTGCAGCGTCTGATCAGTGCGCAGAGCATCGATTTTGGCGCTTACCGCAGCCGTTTGGCCCAGGGCGCGCCACAGGCGCAGGCCCAGGACCCTGGCCGCCAGGCCCAGGGCAAGCTGCGGGCGGCAGTCGATGACCGAAAGCAGTCGGGCGCTGCCTCGCCCGACAAGCTCAAGCTCAGCGGTGGAGCGGCTTCATCGCCTGAGGCCGAGATCGCCAGGGCTGCCGAAAGCCGGGACAACGCGGCCCGGGTGGCTGAGCTCTCGCGCAATGTCGATGCGCTGAAAATGCTCCAGCAAGGCGCTGCGGCGGTCAACGCTGTGCCCGCGAGTGGCGCTGCTTCGGCGCCGCCGGCCGCCAGTGCGCCGCTGCCTGCCGACCCGGCCCAGGGCGGGATGATCGACAGTTTGGCTGCACAGCCCTGGCTGCTGCCGGGCGCAGGCGTGCTGGCCTTGTTGCTGGCTGGTATTGGCGCCTGGCGACTGCGCGGGCGGTTTGGCAAAGCGGCCGGCGAGACCTCGTTTCTCGCAAGCCGAGAGCAAGCCGACTCGTTCTTCGGTGCCAGCGGCGGTCAGCAAGTCGACACCCGCGACGCGACGCGGGCGAGCACGCTGGGCTATTCGCTGAGCCAGATCGATGCGATCGGCGATGTCGATCCAGTGGCCGAGGCCGATGTCTACTTGGCCTACGGTCGCGACTTGCAGGCCGAGGAAATCCTCAAGGAGGCTTTGCGCAACACGCCGGACCGGATGGCGGTTCGCATCAAGCTGCTGGAGCTCTACGCCAAGCGGGGCGACAGCAAAGCATTCGAGCTGCTCGCGACCGAGCTCCTTGCGATGAGCCACGGTGTGGGCGAAGACTGGGCCCGGGCTCAGTCTTTGGGTCAACAGTTCGACCCGGACAATGCGCTGTACCAAGCCGGTGGACGACCCGAGCCGCACGAGGGCCAGCCGTCGAGCGGCGGATTGCTGGGCGCCAGCGCGCCGCGTTTGGCGCTCGACCAGCCCGTCCAGGCGGCTGAGAATTTAGCCCTGCCCGAGCTCGCTGCGGGTGGTCTCGATCTCGACCTTGACCTCGGCCCGAGCGCTGACGATCTGGTCGTGCAGCCAGCCGCCGGGGCATTGCCGTCGGTCGACTTGGGGCTGGATTTCGAATTCGAGGATCGGCCTCCTCAGCCATCCGGCGACGCCATACCGCGCGCGCCGTCGCTCGATATCGATGCGCTGGCGATGACGCTCGATGACGACGAGGACGAGGACACCAAGCCCGGCGAACTCGACGATGCAGGCGATACCGTGCTGGACTTCGGCCGTTTTCCGGATTTGGCGTCGGGCTTGCCGGCCGATGAGGACTCGATCGCTGCGGGCGATCTGGACGGTTTCGCTGCCGGTGATCCGCTGCTGCGCAAGCTCGAACTGGCCGAGGAGTTTCGCCAGATCGGCGATCTCGACGGCGCCCGCGACCTGCTGGAGGAACTGCTGGTCAAAGCCAGCGGCAGCTTGCGCGACCGCGCGCAAGCGATGCTCGACGCCATGGCTTGAGGGGTGCGCAGGCCTGGTGCTGACCAGGTTCGATCCGGCATCGATGCTCCTGGATCGCCGCGCCGACAGCGCCCGACGCTCGCTCGATAATGTCGGTTTGACCTCGAATCCATGACTACCCGACTGGCGCTGGGCATCAGCTACTGCGGCACGGCCTACCAGGGCTGGCAGCGCCAGCCTGGCGGACGCACGGTGCAGGACCAGGTCGAGCGCGCGCTGTCGCGCTTTGTTGATGCGCCGGTGGCGACTTGGTGCGCCGGCCGCACCGACGCTGGCGTCCATGCGTTCAATCAAGTGGTGCACATCGACAGCTCGGTCACGCGTGAGCCTTTTTCCTGGTTGCGTGGCACCAACCGCTATCTGCCGTCCGACATCGCGCTGCAGTGGTGCACGGCGGTGCCGGCTGACTTCCATGCTCGATACTCGGCGCAGGGTCGGCGCTACCGCTACCTGCTGCTGGAGTCCGCCGTGCGGCCTGCGCTCGAAGCCGGCAGCGCGGGCTGGGTCTTTCGCCCGCTCGACGCGGATGCCATGCGCCAGGCGACCGAGCACTTGATCGGCGAGCACGACTTCAGCAGTTTCAGGTCCTCCGAATGCCAAGCCCGCAGCCCGGTCAAGACCCTGCGCTCGCTGCAGATCAGCCGTCGCGGTGCTTACTGGCGCTTCGATGTCGATGGTTCGGCTTTTCTGCACCACATGGTCCGCAACATCATGGGCTGCCTGGTGGCCGTGGGCAGCGGCCGGCAATCGCCAGGCTGGCTGGCCGAGGTGCTGGCCGCGCGCAACCGCGACGCGGCAGCGCCGACCTTTGCTGCCGATGGTCTGTACTTTGCCGGGCCATACTACGACCCTGCCCTCGGCCTGACCGAGCACAACCCGGCCATGGACTGGCTGCCCTGAGCGCCCTGGGGATCGAGCCTATGAATCAACGCACCCGCATCAAGATCTGTGGTCTGACCCGTGAGGCTGACCTGAGCGCTGCCGTTGACGCGGGCGCCGATGCGATCGGCTTCGTGCTCTATGCCAAGAGCCCGCGGGCGGTCACGGTGGCGCGCGCTGCCGAACTGGCGCGGCGACTGCCGCCCTTCGTCACGCCGGTGTGCCTGTTCGTCAATGCTGAAGCCGCCTTGATCAACGACGCGGTGCAATCCATTCCTGGGGCGCTTCTGCAGTTCCACGGTGACGAGTCGCCGGCGCACTGTGAAGCCCTGTTCCGGGCCAGCGGCCGGCCCTACCTGCGCGCTGCGCGGATGAAGCCGGGCTTTGCTTTGATAGACTTCGCAGCCGCGCATTCAAGCGCTGCCGGGATCCTGCTCGACACCGATGTCGAGGGCTACGGCGGCGGTGGAAAGGTTTTCGATTGGTCACTCGTGCCACGCCACGTGCCCCGTCCAGTCGTTTTGTCTGGTGGGTTGAATCCTGCAAACGTGATCGATGGGATCACGCATGTCCGGCCCTGGGCTGTTGACGTGAGCTCTGGCGTGGAGTTCGCCAAGGGCCAAAAGGATGCGGCGCTGATGCGCCAGTTTTGCCAGGCCGTGCGTGAAGCGGATTCACGGATCGCCAACGATTGGCAATGAACCAAGGACGCCGGGCTGCCAGGCTGCCCAGGCGCTGACCACAGGAATCTCAATGTTCGACTACCAACAACCCGATGCTCAAGGGCATTTCGGGCCTTACGGCGGCACTTTCGTCGCCGAGACCCTGGTCCATGCGCTAGACGAGCTCAAGGCAGCTTATGCGCACTACAGCCAGGACGCCGAGTTCATGGCCGAGTACCGCCATGAGTTGGCGCATTTCGTCGGCCGGCCCTCACCCATCTACCACGCCGCACGCATGAGCCGAGAGATCGGCGGCGCGCAGATCCACTTGAAGCGCGAGGACCTGAACCACACCGGCGCGCACAAGATCAACAACACCATAGGCCAGGCCTTGCTGGCCAAGCGCATGGGCAAGCCGCGCGTGATCGCCGAGACCGGCGCCGGCCAGCACGGCGTGGCCACCGCCACCATCTGTGCCCGTTACGGCATGGAATGCGTGGTCTACATGGGCAGCGCTGACGTGCTGCGGCAGAGCCCCAACGTCTACCGCATGCACTTGCTGGGCGCCAAGGTGGTGCCGGTCGAGAGTGGCAGCAAGACGCTGAAGGACGCGCTCAACGAGGCCTTGCGCGACTGGGTGACGAACGTCGAGAACACTTTCTACATCATCGGCACGGTCGCCGGCCCGCATCCTTACCCGACGATGGTTCGCGACTTCCAGCGCGTGATCGGCGACGAGTGTCTGGTGCAGATGCCGGCGCAGATCGGCCGCCAACCCGATGCGGTGATCGCCTGCGTCGGCGGGGGCAGCAACGCGATGGGGATCTTCTATCCGTATATTCAGCATGAAAAGGTGCGCTTGATAGGCGTCGAGGCGGCCGGCCTGGGGCTGGAAAGCGG
>JBILYN010000031.1:0-22947 GCA_044377715.1 Aquabacterium sp. | reverse complement strand
AGCGCGCGGTGCGGGTGCACCAGCACCTGCTGCAACGCGCAGACTTGAGCGCTGGCGACCGCGAGCGGGCACAGCATGCGCTGGCCCAGGACTTCATGAAGGCCGGGCTGTTCGACCGCGCCGAGGCGGCATTCCGGGCGCTTGACGGCACGCCTTTCGAAACCGAGGCGCGACTGGCGCTGCTGTCGCTGGCCGAGCGCTCGCGCGACTGGGGAGCTGCGGTCGACGTGGCATTGATGCTTGAGAAAGCCGGTGCCGCATCGTTCGCCACCCGTATCGCGCATTACCGCTGCGAGCAAGCGCTTGAGGCAGAGCAGCGCGGCGACGCACAAGCTGCCAGCGCGATGCTGGCCCAGGCCCAGGCCGTGGCCCCACAAGCGGCCCGACCGCTGGTTCAACGCGCCCAACAACTGGCCAGGATGGGTGAACTCAACGCCGCGATGGCAGCCTGGGCCGAATTGGGCCAGCGCGACCCGGCATCCTTTGTCAGGCTGGCCGGTGAGTATGTCGATTGCGCGCTGGCCGCCGGGCGCGTCGATGCGGCAACACAGACGCTTGCGCCGCTGTTCGCACAGCAGCCCGGCATAGACCTGCTGCGTGCGCTGGCCAAGCTCGACAGCGGCGGCGCCATGCCGCGCTTGATGGACTTGCTGCGCGAGCAACCCAGCCTGTCGGCCGCGATCGAATTGCTAGACACACCGCGCCAGACCTGGCCCGAATCGGCTCGCCAAAGTGCACGCGACGCAGTGGCTCGCGCGGCCAGACCGCTGCAGCGCTACCGCTGCGCCGCCTGTGGCTTCGAAGCCCAACGCCACTTCTGGCAATGCCCGGGCTGCCTGGGCTGGGACAGCTTCCCGCAGCAGCGCGTCGAGGAACTCTGAAGCCTGCTCAGCAGTGAGTCCTGCGCACAGGACTCAAGCAGCGATCAGTGCAAGGGCACGCCGGTCTTTTCCTGCAACTCCTCGCGCGTCACGCCAGGCGCCATCTCGACCACTTTGAGCCCATGCGGGGTGATGTCTAGCACCGCCAGATCGGTGATGATGCGATCGACCACGGCCACGCCAGTCAGCGGCAGCGTGCAAGCGGGCAGGATCTTCAAGTCGAAGCCACCGTCCTTGCGCCGCGCCACATGCTCCATCAGCACGACGACGTTCTTGACCCCTGCCACCAGGTCCATGGCGCCGCCCATGCCTTTGACCATCTTGCCGGGGATCATCCAGTTTGCCAGGTCGCCCTTCTCGCTGACCTGCATCGCGCCCAGGATCGACAGGTTGATCTTGCCGCCACGGATCATCGCGAAGCTGTCGTGGCTGCCGAAAATGCTCGACCCCGGGATCGTTGTCACGGTCTGCTTGCCGGCGTTGATCAGGTCGGCGTCGACCTGGTCCTCGGTCGGGAACGGTCCTATGCCCAACATGCCGTTCTCGCTCTGCAGCCAGACCTCGATCTCGGGGTTGACGAAGTTGGCCACCAGCGTCGGCAAGCCGATGCCGAGGTTGACGTAGAAGCCGTCTTGCAGTTCTTTGGCCGCTACAGCAGCCATTTGGTCGTGGGTCCAGGCCATGTCAGACTCCCGCTTTCGATGTTTCAGTGACTGTGCGCTTCTCGATACGCTTCTCGGGCGTGGCGTTGACCACCAGGCGAGTCACGTAGATGCCGGGCAGGTGCACCGCATCGGGGTCCAAGCTGCCGTTCTCGACGATTTCCTCGACCTCGACCACGCTGATCTTGCCAGCCATGATCGTCGCCGGATTGAAGTTGCGCGCGGTGCGACGGAAGATCAGGTTGCCGCTGCGATCGGCCTTCCAGGCTTTGCCCAAGGCCACGTCAGGCAGCAGCGCACGTTCCATCACGTATTGGTGACCGTCGAATTCGCGGGTCTCCTTGCCTTCGGCCACCAGCGTGCCCACGCCGGTGCGGGTGAAGAAGGCGGGGATGCCGGCGCCGCCGGCGCGCAGCCGCTCGGCCAGCGTGCCCTGAGGCGTGAACTCGAGCTCGAGTTCGCCAGCCAGGTACTGGCGCTCGAACTCCTTGTTCTCACCAACATAGCTCGAGATCATCTTCTTGATCTGCCGTGTTTCGAGCAGTTTTCCAAGGCCGAAACCGTCGACACCAGCGTTGTTGCTGATGACGGTCAAGCCCTTGGAGCCCGACGCGACCAGCGCATCGATCAAGGCCTCGGGGATACCGCACAGGCCGAAACCGCCGACAGCCAACAGCTGGTTGTCGTGGACGATGTCGGCCAGCGCTGCGGCGGCGCTGGGATAGAGCTTGTTCATGGTCGCGTCTTTCGCAATGGGACGCCGCGAAGCGTACTACTTACTGCAATAAGTAGGGTTTACGTAGAATTGCTTAAAGCTCGTCGCCAAGCCCACCCCAGAGCCGTCATCAGACCATGAAGCCTGCCGAAATCGATGCCACAGCACTGCGCGACATGTCGCAAACCGTCTTCGCGCCCTGGGTGATGGCGCTCGATCTGCAAGTGCTCGACGCGGCGGGCCGCCTGGCAGCCCACAGCACCACGACCTATGCGCTGCTGTGAATGCGCCCGCGAACGGCTCGTTGCTGGCACTGGACTACCGCACCGCGTTTGACCTGGCACCAATAGGCCTGGTCCTGTCGCGCCAGCGCCAGATCGTCGACTGCAACCGCCAGGCGCTGGCAATGTTCGGTGCCGACCGCGAGCAACTCGTCGGCCAGAGCCTGGCCTTGCTCTACCCCAGTGCCGACGAGTTCGAGCGCACTGGTGCGCGAATCGTCGCCAGCCTGGACGCGCAAGGCTGGTACGCCGACGACAGGGTGATGAAGCGACTCGATGGTGTGGCTCGCGGCGAACTGTTCTGGTGCCATGTCTCTGGCCGTGCGCTCGATCCGCTGCAAGCCCATGCGGCGGGCATCTGGGCCTTCGAGGACTTGTCGTCCAAGCGCAAGCTCAAAGTGGAGTTCACCGCCCGCGAGCGCGAGATTGCCGCACTGCTGATCGACGGGCTGACCAGCAAGCAGATCGGCAAGCGCTTGGGCATCAGCCCGCGCACTGTGGATGTCTACCGCGCCAGGCTGATGCGCAAGATGGGTGCGGCGACCACACCCGAGCTCGTCAACAAACTGCTGTCGGGGTGACCAGCCTGGGGGTGGATCAAGCGCTGAACAGCGCTCGGAAGCGGTCGGGGATAGGCACCGATTTCTGCGCCTTGAAATCGGTCCACACCGTCGTCGCGCCCCCTGTTGCGTGCACCACACCGGGCATGTCGGTCCGCTCCAGCGTGGCGTAAGTCTCGACCGTGCTGCGCCCCATCGCACCGGTGTAATGACGCGCCAGCACGTCGCCAGGGTATTCGAGCTGGCGGATGAAGCTGCAGAAGGCATTGATGATCACCGGCCCGATGCCGCCAGGGTCGGGCAGGCAGCCGATGTGGCGGAACCACTCGATGCGCAGAGACTCGAGGTAGCGGAAGTAGCTGGCGTTGTTGACATGGCCCATCGCGTCCATGTCACCCCAGCGGATAGGGATCACCATTTCGAACGCCAGCTTCTTGTCGTCGGGCAGGTCCAATCGCATCTGCTCAGGCCTTGGGTTCAGGGCTGATGCCCAGCTCTGTTGCCATGCGAAGCACCAGTGCGCGCAGTTCGGAGATTTCGGCAGCCTGGCGCGACAGTTCGAACTTCAAGGCCACCAGTTCACCCACGCTCACAGAATCTTCGTCCGAACTCGCGGCCAGTTCGTGCGATGCGGTCATCTGCACCTCGCCGCACAGCAGGTGCGCCCAGCGCGCCTCGCGTGCGCCAGGCGCTCGGGCCAGCTTGATCGCGTGCGGTGGGAAGCGGTCAGCCAGTTCTTCGAGCAAGGCCTCGACCGCAGCGATGTCGGCAAAGCGGTGCAGGCGCTCGCTGTTAGCACGCAATTCAGCCGAGGTCTGCGGCCCACGAAGCATCAGCACGGTCAGCAGCGCCACCGAGGAGGCCGGCACGTTCAGCCCGCGAACGGCGTTGTGCTCGTAGCGGGTGACACGGCCGCCGCTGCTCTCGAACAACAGGCTCATCCGCTTCAAGCCGTCAACCGCCACCAGCACCTCGGCATCGGTGGCCGACAGCACCGGGTCACGAGCCGTCTTCTGGTTGCAGCCAGCCACCAGCGTGTTGAGCGACAAGGGGTAGGTGTCGGGCACGGTGGCTTGTTTTTCCACCAGCACGCCCAGCACCCGGGCCTCCAGAGGAGTCAGGGGGCGCGCCATTCAGGCGCCGAAGCCATCATCGGCCGACAAAATCGCGCCGTTGATGAAGTGGCTTTCGTTGGCGCACAGCATCATCAGCGCTGAATCCAGGTCTTGCGGCTGGCCCACGCGCTTGCGCGGCAGGATGCTCATCAGCTTCTGGCCAGCCTCGGTCTGCCAATGCTGGTGGTTCATCTCGGTGTCGATGTAACCCGGGCACAGCGCGTTGACGTTGATGCCGAACTTGCCCCACTCCAGCGCCATGGCCTTGGTCATGTGGATCACCGCGGCTTTGCTCATCGCATAAACGCCGATCTGGCTGAGCGGGCGCAGGCCCGCCATCGACGCGACATTGACGATGCGCCCGCCGGTGAAGGTGCCGGGGGCTGCGCCGCGAGATCGCGCGATCATGCGCTTGGCCACCTCTTGCGCGACGAAAAAAGCGCCGCGCGTGTTGGTGTCCATCACGAAGTCATAGTCTTCCGGGCTCACATCGACCAGACGCTGGGTGGTGCTGACACCAGAGTTGTTGACCAGGATGTCGATCGTGCCGACCTCGGTCTCGGCATGCGCCACGGCCGCCTTGATGCTGTCGGGGTCGGTCACATCAAGCGCCACCACATGGGCGTCGCCACCAGCCGATTCAATCTCGGCACGCAATGTTTTGAGCCGCTCGACCCGGCGTGCCGCCAAGACCACCGCAGCGCCAGCCTGGCTCAGGGTGCGGGCGAACTGAGCACCCAGACCACTGGACGCGCCGGAGACAAAGGCCACGCGGCCGGAGAGATCGATGTTGTAGCTCATGGTGCAATCAAGGCAGTTGACGGGCTGAGGGTGCGGCGAATTTGACCGCAAACACCATAGCACGAGCGCTACCGGGCTTGTCCATCGCCAGATCAGGTCTGGGCATCAGGCAAGGTGAAAACAGCGCATTCATCGAATCAAAAAAGCACGATCGTTCTTTTTTTGGCGTCCCATGGTTAGAATCGACACCCCCGTGAGCCGGGACGTCAAGCGCTCAAACCAACAGGACAGATCCGGATGACACCGCAGGAGATTCTCAGCCAATTCGGCCCGCGCGAGGCCATGGAGTACGACGTGGTGATCGTCGGCGGCGGCCCCGGCGGCATGGCCGCAGCGATCAGGCTCAAGCAACTGGCGGCGGTCCAGGGGCGAGAGATCTCGGTGGTGGTGCTCGAAAAAGGCTCGGAGCCAGGGGCCCACATCCTGTCCGGCGCGGTGATGGACCCGATCGCGATCACCGAGCTGATTCCCAACTGGCGCGACCTGGGTGCACCACTGAACCAGCCCGTCACCGGCGATCAGTTGTTGGTGCTCAGCGAAGACGGCATTGCCACCACGCCGGACTGGCTGATGCCGGAATGCTTTCACAATGACGGCAACTATGTCATCAGCCTGGGCGCGGTGGTCAAGTGGCTGGGCGAGCAGGCTGAAGCGCTGGGCGTAGAGGTCTTCCCAGGCTTCACCGCCGCCGAAGTCCTGTACGACGACGCAGGCGCGGTGCGTGGCGTGGCCACCGGCAATCTAGGCATCGGCAAGGACGGCCAACCGAACGACGGCTTCCAGCTCGGCATGGAGTTGCTCGGCAAGTACACGATCTTTGCCGAAGGCGCACGCGGTCACCTGGGCAAGCAACTGATCGCGCGCTACAAGCTCGACGAAGGCCGTGACCCGCCGAGCTTTGCGCTGGGCATCAAGGAGTTGTGGGAGATCCCGCCCGAGAAAGCCCAGCCAGGCTTGGTCGTGCACACCAGCGGTTGGCCGGTCACCGACGGAAGCTTCGGCGGCGGATTTCTCTACCACCTCGAAGGCAACAAGGTCACGCTGGGCTATGTGCTCGGTCTCGACTACCAGAACCCCTGGATGAGCCCGTTCGAGGAGATGCAACGCTGGAAGACCCACCACGCCATTCGAGGCCACATCGAGGGCGGCAAGCGCATAGGCTACGGCGCGCGCGCGATCAACAACGGTGGGCTGCAAAGCCTGCCCAAGCTGGTGTTCCCGGGCGGCGCACTGATAGGCTGCGACGCCGGCATGATGAACGCCGCGCGCATCAAAGGCAGCCACGCGGCGATCAAGACCGGCATGCTCGCAGCCGAGGCTGCCGCGGATGCGCTGGCCGCCGGTCGCAGCCAGGACGAGCTCACGGCCTACCCAACAGCCTTCGAGGCCAGTTGGCTGCACGCAGAGCTGATGCGAACCCGCAACTTCAAGCCCTGGTTCAAGTGGGGCACGTTGATCGGCACGGTGATGACCGGCATCGAGCAGTGGCTGATGCCCAAGCTCGGGCTCAAAACACCGCCCTGGACGCTGCACCGCGACACGCCAGACCATGCGCGCTTGCTGCCTGCAGACCAATGCCGGCAGATCGAATACCCAAAGCCCGACGGCGAGATCAGCTTCGACCGCCTCAGCTCGGTGTTCATCAGCAGCACCAACCACGAGGAAAACCAGCCGGCCCACCTCACGCTCAAGGATGCCTCTGTGCCGGTCTCGATCAACCTGGCGCGCTACGGCGGCCCGGAATCTCGTTACTGCCCGGCTGGCGTCTACGAGTTCGTCAAGAACCCAGACGACAGCGACCGTTTGCAGATCAACGCGCAGAACTGCGTGCACTGCAAGACCTGCGACATCAAGGACCCGACCCAGAACATCGTCTGGGTCACGCCCGAGGGCGGCGGCGGGCCTAACTACGCGGGGATGTGATCGCGCCGGCCATGGCGCGTCGCGTCCACATGCCGCTGGCGCGGATGGCCCTCAGCGCAGGGAGCCTGCCGCACCGGACAGCCAGCGCTTGTGGTACGCAGCACCAAAGCTTGGCAATGTGAGTTTGTCGGCGAAAAACCAGCAAACTGACCGAGGCGTGATGGAAGGGTTCATGCCTAGGCTCCGGAATTCTTGGTGAATCTTGCGGGATGGCGAAACTAGCCACGAAGTACAGGCTGCGGGTCAGGCTCGACCGACGCGCCAGCGGGCGTGCCGAAACATGAACAGCATGTCCCGTAAACTTTGCCTGTCTTTCAACCTGAGCCCCCAGATGAAAACCAGACCCTCCGGGTGCAAATCCAGCGGGCTCACCGGCCCGGCCTAGGTATCAACGCCGATCTCGATCTGAGCCCCTCACCCAAGTCAGGAGAAACCAGATGATCCAGGGGCTGCACCACAGTGCCTACCGCTGCAGCAACTCAGAGTCGACTCGTCGATTCTATGAAGACTTCCTCGGACTGCCGCTGTCGGGAACGCTGGAGATCGGCGAGACCAAGAGCGGCCGCAAGACCAACACGCTGCACACTTTCTACAGACTCGGAGACGGCTCGTACTTGGCGTTTTTCGAAGCACCGGACATGGCGTTCGGGTTCAAGCATCAGCACGATTTCGACCTGCACATCGCGCTAGAGGTTGACTTGCAGACCTTGCACAACATGCTGGCCAAGGGGCGCGCTGCCGGCATCGAGACCCGAGGCATCTCCGACCATGGCTTCATCCATTCGGTCTATTTCCGCGATCCCGACGGCTATGTGATCGAACTCGCGGCCAAGACAATCGGTCACGACCCAGCGATGGATCCCGCACTGAACGGTGCGCGCGACACGCTCGATCGATGGACGGCCAGCATGCACTTGCCGGCGCGCGCTGCCGAGATCGCACGCACGCCTGACACAAAAAACCCCGCTTGAAGCGGGGTTTTGCCTGGCAGTGCGCGCGCTGCCGAGAAGATTACTTGGCAGCAGCCTTCTTGGCCGGAGCCTTCTTGGCAGCGGCCTTCTTGGCTGGCACTGCAGCGTCTTCGACCGGCGCGACTTCTTCTTCCAGCTTGGGCGCGGTGGCCGCGACGATCACCGGATTGTTCTTGCCGTGCTTGACGATCTTCAGGCCTTCAGGGAGCACCAGATCGGACGCATGCAGCGACTGACCCTTGACCAGGTGGCTCAGGTCGACAGCGATGAACTCGGGCAGCGCGGTGGCCAGGCACTCGATCTCGACCTCGGTCGAGACATGGGCGACCAGGCACTTGTCGGTCTTGACGGCGATCGACTCTTCTTCGCCCGAGAAGTGCAATGGCACCTTCTTGCGCAATCGGGTCGTGTCATCGACACGCTGGAAGTCAACGTGCAGCACTTGCTGCTTCCAGGGGTGCATCTGAAAGTCGCGCAGCAGCACGCGTTGTGTGGTGCCAGCCAATTCCATCGACAGGATCGAGGAGTGGAAAGCCTCTTTCTTCAGCGCGAAGTACAGCGCGTTGTGGTCCAACTCGATCATCTTGGGTTCGCCGGCGCCAAAAACGATGCCTGGGACCTTGCCCGAGATGCGCAGGCGGCGGCTCGCTCCGGTCCCCTGCAGGTTGCGCTCGAAAGCTGTGAAGTTCATGGTTTTCTCCATGGGTAGCGCCCGCGACCAGGCGCTTGGGTTGAGCAGCTTTGCAGCTGCCGATCAGCCACCGGTCTCGTACGCCCGATAGCCCTTTGGCCGAGGTCTCCGATGCGCAGGCACCGGAGGCTGTCAGCCTCAGAAATTGCTGTTTTGTTCGGCGAAAAGTGAGGTCACCGATTCACCGTCTGAAATGCGTCGGATGGTCTCGGCAAACAGAAAAGCCACCGAGAGTTGGCGGATCTTCTTGCAAGCCTTGGCGGCGTCGGAAAGCGGAATGGTATTGGTGATCACGACCTCGTCGATCTGGCTGCTGGCAATGCGCTCGACCGCTGGGCCCGACAGGATGGGATGGGTGCAGTAGGCAAAAACGCGCTTGGCACCGCGCTCCTTGAGCACCTCGGCGGCTTTGACCAAGGTTCCTGCGGTATCGATCATGTCGTCCATGATCACGCAGTTGCGGCCGTCGATTTCGCCGATCACATGCATCACCTCAGACACATTGGCCTTGGGTCTGCGCTTGTCGATGATCGCCAGATCGCTACCGAGTTGCTTGGCCAGCGCGCGTGCGCGGACCACACCGCCCACATCGGGGCTGACCACCACCAAGTCCGGGTAAGCCTTGCTCTTCAGGTCAGACAGCAGCACCGGCGAGGCATAGATGTTGTCGACAGGAATGTCGAAGAAGCCCTGAATCTGGTCGGCATGCAGATCCATCGTCAACAAACGCTCGACACCAACTGTCTCAAGCAGGTTGGCCACCACTTTGGCAGAGATCGGCACCCGCATCGAACGCGGCCTGCGGTCCTGCCGGGCATAGCCGAAATAAGGGATCACGGCGGTGATGCGGCGAGCGCTGGCGCGCTTGAGCGCATCGACCATGATCAAGAGTTCCATCAGGTTCTCGTTGGTCGGCGAACAAGTGCTCTGCACCACGAAGACATCACGGGCGCGCACATTTTGGTGCACCTCAACCGTGACTTCGCCATCCGAGAAACGGCCTACCGTGGCCTTGCCGATATCGACCCCCAGGCTCTTGGCCATCTCTTGAGCCAAGAGGGGATTGGCGTTGCCGGTGAACAGCACGGTGTTGAACAGCACGGTACGTTCTCCGTCAGGCCAGACTATCGATACGGTGGAATGAAATGTCTTTGGCAGGGGAGGAAGGACTCGAACCCTCGCATGTCGGAATCAAAATCCGATGCCTTGACCAACTTGGCGACTCCCCTACACAGGAAGCGGCTTTCACCACCTCCTCAAACCCTCTCAGTCGGCCCAACCAACCAGTGGATGGTGGTCCAAACTGAGGCACATCCGGCCGACCCAGTCCGACGGAATTTCTTCCACCGGATTTGTCGCCAAAGGCTGACCGCCTGTGCCTTGAATCCTGTCTACCTGCTCAACACCGCCCGGCGTGCCAAGCCTCGCGAAAACCGCGCTGCCTGAGCCCGACATGCGGCTGTTGCCGAACCGATCTTCCAGCCACGCAGCCACTTCAATGATCTCGGAACAAGCCGCCTCAGCAGGCGGCTGCAAATCGTTGCGGCCGTACCCTGTCAAGAGATCATTGCGAAGCTTAGCGTCAGCAAGCAAGCTCATGACTATAACAGCTTCCGTATTGCGAACCAACAGGCTGCTGCCGAAAATCGCTTCAGTGGCGATCGCTGCTGCCGGCTTGACCACCGCGTAGCGCTGGGCAGCCAGGCCTGGCATGGGCGTGAGCCGCTCACCGATGCCCTCGACCAAGGCGTTGTAACCGCCCACAAAAAACGGCACATCGGCACCCAGCGTCAGCGCGATCTGCTGCAAGCGCTCGCGCGACCAGTTCAGACCCCAGAGTCGATTGAGTGCGAGCAAGGTGCTCGCCGCATCCGAGCTGCCACCGCCCAGGCCAGCACCCCATGGCACCTGCTTGAGTACCGACAGGTCGGCACCAAACGTGCTGCCACTGGCGCACTGCAATGCGCGCGCAGCACGCAGACTCAGGTCATCCGCTGGCAATACCGGCCCCAGGTCGTGACGTTGCAGCCGGCCATCGCTGCGGCGCTCGAAGTGCAGGGTATCGCACCAGTCGATCAGCACGAACAAGGACTGCAGCAAGTGGTAGCCATCCGCGCGTCGCCCCACCACGTGCAGAAACAGGTTGAGTTTGGCCGGTGCAGGCACGTCGTATATCGCTGACATCATGCCGCTGGCTCCAACCTGACCCGCACCGTCACCGCCGGATGGCTCAGCTTGGCGGGACGATAGGCCTCGACCCAGCCTTCGGGCCAGCGCGCGAGTCCGACCTGCCAACCCAGCTGATCGAAACCCGGCATGCCGTCGCTGCGCGCAGCAGCAGGCGCACCTGGCCAAGGACGACCACGCAGCCAATCGAACAACGCGGCCATTGGAATTCGCTCACCCAAGGCTGCGAAGGTCAACAGATCGAGGTCGGCGTAGCTGGTTTCGACCCCGCCGACGGCCAGCCAGGCCTGCCCGCTTGACCAGCGCGCTTGGGCCGCCGTGGTGCCTAGCGGGCCGCTCAGCAACAGGCGGCCTTCGAGCGCCGTGCCGATGAGCTCGAAACCGGCATTCAAGCCACGCTCGGGCTCGCTGGCAATTCGCACCGACAGTCGGCCACTGACGCTGTCGTTTCGGTCATTGTTAGCGACTGAGGGCACGCCAGCGCATCCTGGCAGCGCGGCAAGCGCTGTCGCGACCAAGGCCGCGCCGATCAACCCACGCCAAGCCAGGATCACAAGTCGACTTTCAGCCGCGTCAAGGTCTCGCGCAGCACTTCGTTGTCGGCATCGCGGCCGCGCGCGTCCTGCCAGACGCTGCGGGCATCCTCCTGCCGACCCATCGCCCACAGCACTTCGCCCAGATGGGCACCGATCTCGGTGTCGGGACGTGCGCTGTGCGCTTGGCGCAGCAAGCGCAGGGCTTCTTCACGGTTGCCGAGCCTGAACTCGACCCAGCCCAGGCTGTCGGTGATGAAAGGGTCGCCCGGCGACAAGCTCAGTGCGCGGGCGATCAGTTCGCGCGCCTCGGGCAAGCGCAAACCCCTGTCGGCCAGTGAGTAACCGAGGGCGTTGTGCGCGTGCGGATGATCGGGTTTGAGCGCCATCACGCGACGCAGCAGACGCTCCATCTCGGCCAGGCGCTCAAGCTTTTCCTCGACCATGGCCTGTTCGTAGATCAAGTCGCTGTCATCGGCAAAGCGTGCACTCGCGTTGGCCAGCACTTCGGCGGCATCTTTCCAACGCTTGAGCTCGCGCAGCATCTGGGCCTCAGCCAGCAACTTGGCGCGGGCATCGTCGCCGGTGCGCTCGGGCACGGCCCGGATCAAAGCCCTGGCGTCCGCCAGCCGGCCCTGACGCGCCAGCAGCGAGGCCCGTCTCGTCTGCACTTCCAAGGCACGTTGCGGGTTGTCGACCTTGGCCAGCCAAGTCTCTGCGGCCTGGGCATCACCGCGCTGCTCGGCAGCCTGCGCCAGCAACAGAAACGCCTGGGTCAGGTCACGGCCAGCGGCGGGATCTTGGACCGCTTGCTCGCCATCGTCGCCGTCACCCGGGGTCGCCGGATGGCTGGGCTTGGCAGGCTGGGTCGCAGCAACGCTGGGCGGGTTCGCGGGATGCACGCCGGCCACAGGGCCAGGTCCCCCCGTCGTTGCGAGCGCCACATAGCGCAGCAATGCAATCTCGGCCGCCGGCGCTTGCTTGAGCTCAAGCCTCAGCGCGCCGAGCGTGAGCCAGGGCTCGGGCAGTTGTGGACTGTCCTGGGTCAGACGCTCGAGTTGACGAACCGCGTCGACATAGCGCTGCGCCAGCGTGAGCAAGCGCGCATAGGCCATGCGCAGCGCCGGATCGACGTCCGGGCGGGCCAGGTACTCGGTGATGATGGGCTCAGCGGCCGGCGTACCGGGCAGCAGTTCGAGCGCGAGCAAGACCGGGCCCGCAGCGCCTGGGTCGTCGGTCTGGGCTGCGCGGGCCAGGCCCAGAGCCTGCGGCAGGTTGCCCGCGGACAGATGGGCCCGGCCCAAACTCACCCGGCTGGCGGTGCGCGTTCCCACGCCATTGAGGTAAGGCAGCACCAGCTTCTCGACCAAGGCCAGCGCACGCCGCCGGTCGGCCAGGCTTTGCGTCAAACGTGGCAGGCTGGCCAGCAAGCCAGGCCGCTCCAAGATCGGCACGGCCGCCAGCCACGCCGCCATCGGCTCGATCGCGTCGTCAGCACGGTTGACCGCCAACAGGATCTGGACCTGGTAGCGCATCGCTGCCGTCGATTTCGGCTTGGCACCGCGCCAGACCCGCACCGCATCGAGGGCTTGGTCGCCGGCGCGCGCCTGCAAGGCAATCTCCACCGCGCGCTGGAACAACACCTCATCACCGTGACGCCGAGCGGCATCCAGGATCACGCCGTAGGCGTTGCCGACCCGGCCTGCGGCGAGCTCGAGTTCACCGATGAGCAACTGGTAGAACAGCAGCGAGTCTAGCGACGAGTTGCTCACCGGCTTGGTCGGTGCAGCAGCTTGGGCCGACGCGCTGCCGCAGGCAAAGGCCAACAGCAGGGACGGCAGCAGAACGGCCGACCTGATGCGGGAAAGCCTAGCGCCTAGAGGGCGGGCTGCAAAGCCGGTCATGGAAACTCCTGATTACTCTCAAGCAAATGTGGCTTTGCCACTTTGCTTGATCCCCACGGGGGGCGGCCGGCTTCGGCCGGCCTTGGGGCGCTCAGCAGATTCTAGGTCGCGGCCATAATTCGCGCCGATGCCAGAATTGCCAGAAGTCGAAGTGACACGCGCCAGCTTGGTCGACCGCCTGCTCGGCGCCACCGTGCTCTCGGCCAGACTAGGGAAACCACTGCGCTGGCCGCTGGGCTGCGCTCCCGAATCGCTGCACGGTTGCGTAGTCGGTGCGCTGCTGCGGCGCGGCAAGTACCTCTGGATGCCGCTGGCCGCCAGAAACACCGGCGAGCAAGGTGGGCTGTTGCTGCACCTGGGCATGTCGGGATCGCTGCAACTGAGCGACCAGCCAGGTACGGCCGGGCCGCACGACCATTTCGACCTGCACACCAGTCGCGGCATGCTCAGGCTGACCGATCCGCGTCGCTTTGGCGCGGTGGTCTGGTCGCCTGGCTTGACGCAAGACCCCGCCGCTCGATTGCTGGCCAGACTGGGCGCCGAGCCCTTCGACACCGGGCTGACCCACCACCATCTGCACGCCGCGATGCAAGCCCGGCGCACGACGGTCAAGGCAGCGCTGCTGGCCGGCGACATCGTCGTGGGCGCTGGCAACATCTATGCCAGCGAAGCGCTGCACCGCGCAGCAATCGACCCGCGAACCCGCTGCGACAAGCTGAGCCGGCCACGCTGCGAGCGGTTGCTGGCCGCGCTGCGCTTGACGCTGGCTCGCGCGATCGAACTTGGTGGCTCGACCTTGCGCGACTTTCGCGATGCCCACGGCATGAGCGGTGCATTCCAGACCGAAGCCTTGGTCTACGGCCGGGAAGGCCAAGACTGCGGCCGCTGTGGCGGTGTGGTGCGGCGCATCGTGCAGGGCCAGCGCGCGACCTACTTCTGCGCGGGCTGCCAACGGCGTTGAGCAATCCGGCCGCATCCAGGACGTTTTCGGGCTGATGCGCGTGTCCTGGCCAGGGTCACGCAAGCGCTGCGCCCGGCCTGCGATACGATGAAACAGCTCATCTGCCAATCCCACATGTCGAGTGCCCTTCTCCCCAGCTTGGACTCGCTCGCCGCTTGGCGCCGTGCGCTCGATCGCGGGGTCGAACACTTCGGCGCCATGCTGACCGACAACAGCCTGCTCGACGCCCAGGCCCAAACGCTGTTGGCCGGCCTGCGCCAGCAACTGGCTTCGGACCGGTGGGTGCTGGCATTCGTCGCCGAGTATTCCCGCGGCAAGTCGGAACTGATCAACGCGATGTTCTTTGCCGATACCGGCCGCCGCCTGCTGCCAGCGACGCCGGGGCGAACAACCATGTGCCCGGTCGAACTGGCCTGGGATGCGCAGCAAACGCCGTCGCTGGCATTGCTGCCGATTGCCAGCCGCGCCAGCGGCCAGACCCTGGCCGAATTGCGCGACCAACCCGGGATGTGGGTCCGCATGCCGCTGAGCCTGGACGACCCTCAGGCCATGGCCTTGACATTGCAGCAAGTGGCGCGCGCCGTTCATGTGCCGGTCGACCAAGCTCGCGCGCTGGGCTTTTGGAGCGACGACCAAGCCGAGCACAACCCACCTTGCGACGCCAGCGGCCAGGTCGAGCTACCCGTCTGGCGGCACGCACTGATCAACTACCCGCACCCGCTGCTCAAACGCGGTTTGGTGGTGATCGACACCCCGGGTCTGAACGCGATAGGCGCCGAGCCCGAGCTCACGCTGGCCTTGCTGCCGTCGGCGCACGCAACAGTGTTCCTGTTGGCTGCCGATACCGGCGTGACCCGCAGCGACCTATCTGTCTGGCGCGATCACCTCGACGGCAGGGTCGGCGAGCGCTTTGTCGTGCTCAACAAGATCGACACCCTGCACGACCCCTTGCTCGACGCCTCGCAGATCGAAGCCCAGGTGGCAAACCAGTGCACGCAAGTCGCTCAAACCCTGGGACTGGCGCCGGAACAGGTGTTTGCGCTGTCAGCCCGACAAGCGCTGGCTGCGCGTATCCAAGGCGACCCGGCGGCGCTCGCTGCCAGCCGGCTGCCAGTGCTGGAGCAAGCGCTGCTGGCGCAACTGCTGCCCCAGCGCGGCAAAGCACTGGGACGCATCGTCGAAGACGGCTTGCTGTCCTTGCAGCAAGCGGCGATTCGGCGCATGTCAGACCGCCGGCACCAGACCGCCGAGCAACTGATCGAGCTGCAAAGCCTGCGCGGCAAGAGCGCTGCCAGGCTCAAACTGATGAGCGCCAGGCTGGACAACGAAGGCTCGGACTTCGAGCGTTGCGCGCCTCGCCTGTCGGCGCTGCGCGCGGTGCTGCTGCGCCAATTGCAAGCCCTGCTCGACGGACTGTCCAGCCAACTGGTGCGCGCCGACCTACAGCGAATGCACGACGACAGCGACACCAGCCTGTTCAAACTGGGTGCCGCCAAGGCCTTTGGCGCCATGGGCCAGCAGCAGCAGCAGCGACTGCGCCGCGCCGCGGCCCAACTCGACGAGATCGAAGCCATGCTGCAGGCCAGTCTGCGCAGCCTGAACGCTGATTTCGGCTTCGCGCTGCGGCAAGGCCAGCGTCCTGTGCTGGACCGCTACCGACAGGAACTCGGTCTGATCGAGAACAGCTACAGCCGCTATGTCGGATTGACCCAGATCTGGCGCCTGGCGCAAGCTGGATTCATGGTGCGCTTCTCGCAGATCCTGCTGTCGCGCCTTCGGGTGGTATTCGATGGCGCGGCCCAGGACATCGAGCTGTGGGCCAAGGCCATCAGCACCCAGATCGACGACCAGTTGCGCGAGCGCCGTCGCAGCTTGCAGCAGCGGCGCGAAGCGCATCAGCGTATCCGGCAGGCCGAAGACGGGCTCGAGCTCAGCATCGCTTCGCTCGAGGCCCAGAAAGCGCAGCAGCAGGCCCTGGCGCAGCACATGGCGAGCGAGGTCGACCGACTGAGCCTGCAGGCCGCTGCGCCGCCGGCCCCTGATCGAGCGTCACACCTGCAGCTGGTGCCCTGGTCGCCGACACAGCCTGAGCGCGACGCAGCATGACAGCGCGCGCGCTACCGCTGGACCTCGCACCCACGCTGATTGCTTGGCAACGCGTGCACGGCCGCCACACCCTGCCCTGGGTCGGCAGCCGAGACCCTTACCGGGTGTGGTTGTCGGAGATCATGTTGCAGCAGACCCAGGTCAGCACCGTGCTGGGGTATTACGAACGCTTCCTGCAGCGATTTCCGGATGTCGCGGCGCTGGCCGCTGCGCACCAGGACGACGTGCTGGCGCTGTGGAGTGGCTTGGGCTATTACAGCCGGGCGCGCAACCTGCACCGCTGCGCCCAGGTGGTGGTGGACCAGCACGGCGGTCGCTTTCCGGGTCACAGTGTCGCACTCGCCACCTTGCCCGGCATCGGCCGATCCACCGCGGCAGCAATCGCCGCCTTCTGTTTCGATGAGCGATGCGCAATCCTCGACGGCAACGTCAAGCGCGTGCTCACGCGCGCGCTGGGCAACAGCGACGACCTGGCCGAAGGCCGCCACGAGCGCGCGCTGTGGCAGCAGGCCGAAGCCTTGCTGCCGGCGCAGGACATCGCGGCCTACACCCAGGGCTTGATGGACCTGGGCGCATCGCTGTGCAGCACCCGGCGCCCGGCCTGCGATGCCTGCCCGCTGGCCGGGATTTGCGTGGCCCGAGCCGAGGGCCAGCCCGAAGCCTACCCGGTCAAGACGCGCAAGCTCAAGCGCGGCCAGCGCGAGCATGCGCTGCTGTGGCTGGACCACAAAGACAGCGTGTGGCTGGTACAGCGACCGCAGACCGGCGTCTGGGCCGGCCTGTGGAGTCTGCCTGAATTCGAGTCCGACCAGGCCTTGTGGGACCAGGCGAGCGACTGGCCGGGCGTGGGCAGGCCGATGCCCACCGTGCAGCATGCGCTGACCCACTTCGACTGGACCTTGAGGCCCTGCCACTGGCCGCTGCCTGACCAGCTCTCGACAGCCGGTCGCAACCTGGTCGAGAACGGTCTGCCCAGTGGCCGCTGGGTGGTGCGAGAGCAGGCCTTGTCGATGGGTCTGCCGGCGCCGATCAGACGCTTGCTCGAAGCCGGGCCACCACAGTAGCCTGCCCGCCGGGCTAGATCAGGCCTTTGCTGCGCAGGTAGTCATCGACCAGCTTGAGCCGCAGCAAGGGCTCGTCGAGCCGCATCAATCGGTACTTGGCAGCCGTCGAGATCGGCAGGATCTCGCACCAACGGTTCGCGACCCAGCCCGCGTCTTCAAGGCGATAGGGAAGTGCGAACGGGCGCTGGCCCTGAACCGCCATCGAGTCAATCGCCTTGGCCAGCGCGCCGGTGCTGCTGAGCAACTCGGGTGGCACGGCAGCGGGCAGGTCGTCAGGACCTGCGCTGGCTTCGGCCAGCCACAGGCCATCGGCCCGCTGGCGCGGCTGGCCCAGTTGCACACGCTGGCCACCCAGGCAGCGCACCAGCAGGATGCCAGCCTGCTCAGCGTCGACATCCTGTATGTGGGCCAGCACCGCGATGGATTCGAACTGCGGCCTGTCGCTGCCACCGCGCAGCTCGCTGCCTTGGACGAGGCAGACCACGCCGAATGGCAGCTGGCGACGCAGACACTGGCTGATCAGATCGAGGTATCGCGCCTCGAACACTTTGAGTTGCAGCAGTCCGCCCGGAAACAACACAGTCTGCAGCGGAAACAAGGGCAACTCTGCCCAGGATGGCTGCTGCAACGTTGGGCCGGCTTCGGCCGGTAAGGGATCGGTACTCAATCGAAGACATCCAGTTCACGGTGCCGAATCACGGTCGCACCGTGATCGGCGAAGCGCCGCCCGAGTTGCTCGACCATGTAGACTGAGCGATGCTGACCTCCGGTGCAACCTATTGCAACGGTGACATAACCTCGTTGATCGGCGGCCAAGACAGGCAACCAGCGACGCATGAAAACCTCGATCTGACCCAGCAACTCGTCAGCTTCGGGCTGTTCGGCCAGGAATTGCGCGACCGGCAAGTCGCGACCCGACAGCGCACGCAGTTCGCGGATGTAATAAGGGTTGGGCAGCACCCGGACGTCGAACACATAGTCGGCATCAAGCGGCACGCCATACTTGAAGGCAAAGCTCTCGAACACCAGCGTCATGCTGCTGGTGGACGTCGACACCAGATCACGCACATGCTGGCGCAAACCCGCTGGGCGCAAGGTGCTGGTGTCGATGATCGCCGAGACCTCGCGCAACTCGGCCAGCATCAGTCGCTCGAGCTCGATCGCCTCGATCAGCGCATGCTGGACGCTGCCGCCGCTGTCGGGTTGACTCAGTGGGTGCGGGCGCCGGGTTTCTGAAAACCGCCGCACCAGCGTGTCGGTGTTGGCGTCGAGGAACAAGGGGCGAATGGTGACACCTTCGGCGCGCAGTTCGTCGATCAGCGGCACCAGCACCGGCAGCGAGCCAGCAGCCCGGACATCGACCGCGATCGCCACCCGATGGGTGTAGCGAGGATGGGCCAGGTGCATGTACTCGCGCAGCAACTCGGGCGGCAGGTTGTCGACGCAATAAAACCCGGCATCCTCGAGCGCGAGCAATGCCACTGATTTGCCCGAACCCGAGATGCCGGTGATCAGCACCAGTTCGCGAACTGGCAGGTTGGAGGGGGTGGGCAGGCCGACAGGACCAGCAAGCCCAGCAGGCCCAGGGGTTGGCGGATCGTTAGTGCTCATGGCTTGCTACGCCTTCGGTTCTGGCCGGTGATGCTCGCAGGGCGGTCGGTGCTAGTGGATTGCAGCATGGCGCGGGCATGGGCCAGTCTCGTGTCGGCCAGGCGCTCACCGCCGAGCATGCGCGCCACCTCAACGGCTCTGGCCTCACCCGACACCGGCACCACGGTGCTGGCGGTGTGGCCATCAGCACGAGTCGCTTTGCTGACCACGTAATGGTGGTCGGCACAGGCGGCGACCTGGGCCAAATGGGTGACGGCCAGCACCTGGCGCTGGCAGCCGAGTCGCTGCATCAGCGCACCCACTGTGTCGCCCACCGCGCCACCGATGCCGGCATCGATCTCATCGAAGATCAAGGTGTGGACGCCACCGACCTGCGCATTGGCGCCAGCCTCGGGCCCGGCAGCTAGCGTCGTGATCGCAATGGCCAAGGCCAGACGCGACAGCTCGCCGCCCGACGCCACCTTGGCCAGCGGCCGCGGCGTGCTGCCGGCATGACCTGCGACCAGAAACTCCACCGACTCCAGCCCCTGCGACTGCGGCACGGCCAAGGGCGTCAAGGCCACCTCGAAGCGCCCACCGGCCAGCCCCAAGCCTTGCATCGCCCGGGTCACGGCCGCCGCCAACGGGCCGGCAGCGCGCGCGCGCGCCACGCCCACACGCTGCGCTTCAGCCAGGTAGTGACGGTCTGCCTGGGCCAGACTGGCCTCAAGCGCCGCCGTATCTGCAGCGGCTTCCAGCGCGGCCAGCTCGGCACGCCACTGCACCAGCAGCGCTGCCAACTGGTCGGGCGGCCGACGGTAGCGCCTGGCCATGCCCATCCAGGCCGACAGCCGGGCATCAAGCTCGGCCAAGCGCTTGGGCTCGAGGTCGGCGTGGCCCAGGTAGTTGTTCAGCGAACGCGCGGCGTCCTGCAACTGAGCCAGCGCGCCCTGCAGCGACTCGATGACCGGTGCGATTCGAGGGTCGTGGTCGGAAACATCGCACAGCGCATCGACCGCTCGGTTCGTCAGCGCCTCGGCGTTGGCGCGCTCGGCGTCGGTGACGGAATCGAGCGCGCGGCGCACCGCATCGATCAGCGCCTGCGCGTTGGCCAGGCGCTGGTGCTCGGCCGAGAGTTCGGCCCATTCGCCCTCGCCTGGCCCGAGCTTGTCGAGTTCGCCGATCTGCCACACCAGGCGCTCGCGCTCTCGGTTGAGCTCTTCGCCCCGGTCGCGTGCTCTGGCCAAAACCTCTGCCGCGGCCTTGCGGTCGGCAAAGCGGCCCGCCAGATCGGATGTGTCGAGGCCCGCCTGGGCATCGACCATCGCGCGGGTGGCGCTGGCCTTGGTCAAACTTTGCCAGGCATGTTGGCCATGGATGTCGAGCAGGTGATCGGCCACCTCGCGAAGCTGCAACAAAGTGGCCGGGCTACCGTTGATCCAGGCTCGGCTCTTGCCCTGTGCGTCGATGGTCCGGCGCAACAGCAGCGTGGCCTCGTCGGGGTCGGCGCCAAAGCCCGCGTCTTCCAGCCATTGCGTCAGCGCGCCGGGCGTGTCGAACTCAGCGCTGACCTCGGCGCGCGCCGCGCCTTCGCGCACCAAGCCGACATCGCCGCGACTGCCAAGCGCGAGCTGCAGCGCGTCGATCAAGATCGACTTGCCAGCGCCGGTTTCACCCGTCAACACCGAAAAGCCGGTATGAAACTCAAGCTCCAGCGCCGGCACGATGACGAAATCGCGCAGCGCGAGTCGCCGCAACATGGATCAGGCCTCGCGCTGAAACAGCCCTGGACAGGCCAGCGCAACCGCAGCGTGCAGCGGCCGAGGCGGTGCTGCTAGGAGCGTCATCAAACAACGCCCTCGTACCAGCGCAGCTTGCGCCGCAAGGTGGCGTAATAGCTCCAGCCGCGCGGGTGCAAGAAGCGCACCTTGTGGGCCGATCGGCGAACCCGGACCTGGTCCCCGTGCAGCAAGCTGGCCAGGGCTTGCATGTCAAAGTTGGCAGACGCGTCCCGGCCGGCGACCACAGTGATGCGGATCACGCCGGTGTCGGGCAGCACGATAGGCCTGTTGCTCATGGTGTGCGAGGCGATCGGCACCACCACCCAACCGGCGATGCCCGGATGCAGGATGGGCCCGCCGGCCGACAGCGCATAGGCTGTCGACCCGGTGGGCGAAGCCACGATCAGCCCGTCGGCGCGGATATTGGCAACAAACTCGTCGCCGATGTCCACGCGCAACTCGACCATGCTGGCGGTGGCGCCACGGCTGACCACCACGTCGTTCATCGACAAGCCTTCGAAGATGCGCTCGCCGTCGCGCCAGACCTCGCTCTCGAGCATCGCGCGGGTGTCTTCCTCGTAGTCGCCGGAGATCATCGGCGCCAGCGCTTCGCGGTAATGACCGATCGGCACATCGGTGATGAAACCCAGCCGGCCCTGGTTGATGCCAACCACAGGCAGGTTGAATCGCGCCAACTCGCGCGCAATGCCCAGCATCGTGCCGTCCCCGCCAACGACCACCGCCAAGTCACAGCGGGCACCGATCTCGGTCAGCGTGAGGATGTCGTAATCGACCACGCCCGTGATGAGCGCCGTCTGGTGCTCGAAAGAAACTTCCAGGCCCAAACGCACCAGGAAATGGGCGATCTCCTCGAGCAGCGACCGAATACCCTCGGCCTGGTACTTGCCGACCAAGGCAACATGGTGGAAACGGCGGGACATGCGATGAATTACACCACAGGCCCCCGTCCCGGGCCGCCGGGCCAGGCACTGTCCTTACAATGAAAACCTGCCCCATACAAAGCCCATGGACGAGCGCTCCCGCAGCCTGCTGAAGACCCTGGTCGAACGCTACATCGTCGACGGCCATCCTGTGGGTTCGCGCACGCTGTCTCGCGCCTCAGGGCTGGAGTTGTCGCCAGCGACGATACGCAACGTGATGGCCGACCTGGAAGAGCTGGGCCTGATCGCCAGCCCGCACACCAGCGCTGGCCGCATCCCAACAGCACGCGGCTACAGGCTGTTCGTCGACACCATGCTGACAGCGCGGCCGGTCGATATCCACCACGCATCGCCCGAAATGGCAGGTGTTCGCAGCCAGTTGCAGCCTGACCAGCCGCAGCGTGTGATCGCCCAGGCTGCCAACCTGCTGTCAAACCTGTCGCACTTTGTCGGCGTGGTGACCGCGCCCAAGCGCGCGAGTGTCTTTCACCACATTGAGTTCCTGCGGCTGGGTGAAAAGCGCCTGCTGGTGATCCTGGTCTCGCCCGACGGCGACGTGCAGAACCGCGTGATCTTCACCACCCGTGACTACGTCCAGAGCGAGCTGGTCGAGGCCAGCAACTACCTCAACACCCACTACGCCGGGCTGGCGATCGACGAAGTCAAGCAGCGCTTGCGCCAGGAGATCGACACGCTGCGCGGCGAGATCGCACAGTTGATGCAGGCCGCGGTACAAGCAGGTAGCGATGCCTTGGCCGACAACACCGAGCAGCTCGTGGTGTCAGGCGAACGCAATCTGTTGGGCGTGCAGGATTTCGGCAACGACCTCGGCAGCCTGCGCAAGATGTTCGACCTGTTCGAGCAGAAGACCGAACTGATGCGGCTGCTCGAAAACTCCAGCCGAGCCGAAGGCGTTCGCATCTACATCGGCGGCGAGTCGGGCGTGGTGCCCTACGAGGAGTTGTCGATCGTCTCGGCGCCCTACGAAGTCGACGGCCGAATCGTCGGCACCCTGGGCGTGATCGGCCCGACCCGGATGGCCTACGAGCGCATGATCCAGTTGGTCGACATCACCGCAAGACTGGTCGGCAACGCGCTCTCAGGGCAGAAATAGCCGTGCCTGCGAAGGTCCAGATCGCCGCCAGACGACGCCTGAGGTCCAGGACAGTTGACCGCCTTCTACAATCGCGCCACTGCCGCACAAGCAGCGGGCCGTTAGCTCAGTTGGTTAGAGCAGAGGACTCATAATCCGCTCACCCCACTTTGTCAAAATCAAATAT
>JBILYN010000218.1:0-7545 GCA_044377715.1 Aquabacterium sp. | reverse complement strand
TTGAACAGCACTGTGTCCTGCGGCACGATGCCGATTGCCCGCCGCAGGCTGTTTTGTGTGACCGAGCGGATGTCCTGGCCGTCGAGCGTGATGCGCCCATCGGTCACGTCGTAGAAACGGTAGAGCAGCCGCGCCAAGGTGCTCTTGCCCGCACCCGAGGCGCCCACCACCGCCACGGTCTTGCCGGCCGGGATCTCAAAGCTCACACCGTGCAGGATAGGCCGCGACGGCTCGTAGGCAAAGCTGACGTTCTCGAAACGCACGCTGCCGTCGCGCACGGTCAGGTCCGGCGCGCCGAGCGCATCGGCGACCTCGCGCTCGCGCTCGAGCAGCACGAACATACGGTCCAGGTCGGTCAGGCTCTGCTTGACCTCGCGGTAGAGCACACCCAGAAAATTGAGCGGGATGTAGAGCTGGATCAGGAAGGCGTTGACCATCACCAAGTCGCCCAGCGTCAGCCGTCCCTCGACGACGCCCTGGGTGGCGCGCCACAGCATCGCCACCAGGCTGAGCGCGATGATCAGCTGCTGGCCGGTGTTGAGCATCGACAGCGTGCTCTGGCTCTTGACCTGGGCCTGACGGTAGGCCTCCAGCCCCTCGTCATAGCGGCGCGCCTCGAAAGCCTCGTTGTTGAAGTACTTGACGGTCTCGTAGTTCAACAGCGCGTCGATGGCCCGGCTGTGGGCCTTGGAATCAGCCTCGTTCATCTCACGCCGGAAGCGCGCCCGCCATTCGGTCACCGTCACGGTGAAGGTGATGTAGATGCTCAGTGCGAGCAGCGTGATCCAGACATAGCCCATGTCGAAGCGGATGCCCAGGAAACCCAGCACCAGCGTCACCTCGACCAGCGTGGGCACGATGCTGTAGAGCGAGTACGACACCAGCGACTGCAGCGCTCTTGTGCCGCGCTCGATGTCGCGCGACATGCCGCCGGTCTGGCGCTCGAGGTGGAAGCGCAGGCTCAAGGCATGCAGATGGCCAAAGACCTCGAGCGCAATCTGCTTGCTGGCACCAAACGACACCTTGGCAAACACCAGCTCGCGCAACTCGGTGAACAGGCTGGTCGACAGGCGCAGGCCGGCGTAGGCCAGCAGCAGCCCGGCCGGCACGACCAGCACCGCGCGCATGTCGCCGGGCTTGAGGGCCAGCGCATCGACCAGGTGCTTGAGCAGCACCGGCACGCCGACATTGGCCACCTTGGCCAGCAGCAGGAAGCCCAGCGCCAGCCCGACCCGCCAGCGGTACCGCCACAAGTAGGGCAGCAGCTTGTTCAGGGTTTGCAAATCGGTGCGTGCGGCACCCGGCACGGTGGGGGTGGGCAGGCTGTGTGCGGCGGCGGAATGGCGCATGAGGCAGGGACGTCTAGCGCCGGTAGAAAGTCATTTGGAGAGGTGTCCGACGGCCAGACTGCACAGGATCAGCCGGGCGGTGCTTGAAGATCAGCGCATCGGGCACTGCCTGCCAGCATCGCAGTGCGCGTTCACATGCCACGCTGAACCGCCGTGGCAATGTGCTCGGCCAGCGCGTCGCCCCACAACCGGTAGAGCGGCGCAGCAGGATGAAAACCGTCGCGGGCCAGCATGCTGGGGTCGTCCAGCGGCAAGTCAAAACGCAGGTGGCTGACGCCAGGCTGCCCATGGGCCCAGCGCGCCAGCGCGCGCTCATGCGCCGCCGCATCGCGCCCAGCCACCCAGCGCAGCGGCTGCGGCAGGCCTGAGAAACGGTGCATCGGCGGCACCGGCGTCATCACCACCTGGCGCGCACCCGTGCGCTGAACCAAGGCCTGGACCAGTTGCCCGCGCGCGGCCATTGCGGCAGCCGGTCGCACTTGGTCGACGACATCGTTGACCCCGGTGACCACCACCGCCACATCGGCAGCATCGGCCTCGGCCACCAGTTCACCCGCCTGGGCGCTGGTGATGCCCGAGCGAGCGCACAACTGCCAGTGCACCGACACACCCAGGCGCTGCGCCAGCGCCCGGCTCAAGCAACCGGCCAGCGCATCGTCCTGGCTGGTCACGCCCACGCCAGCGGCCGACGAGTCGCCGACGATCAGCAAGCCCAGCCGCGCCGTACCGTCGCCGACGCGGCCGCGGCGAGGACCCGCAGCCTCCGGCAAGCGCGGCAATCTGCGGCGGGTCTGTAGCGCCTGCGCCAGCAGCAGCGGGGACAAGGCGAGCTTGAGCGCTAGGGTGGTGTGACGCGCCAGCGACATCGCAGCCCGTGGGTCAGACTTCAGAACTTGCTGAAGTCGGGCTTGCGCTTCTGGAAGAAAGCCTGGAAGGCCTCCATCGCTTCCGGGCTGCGCAGCCGCTGGGCGAACAACTCGCCCTCGGCCTGCATCACCTGCAGCACCTGGGCCCGCTGCGGCGCACGCATCAGACGCTTGGTCTCGCGCACCGCACTAGGCGGCAAGGCGTTGAAACGCTCGGCCATCCGGCGTGCATGGTTGACAACCTCGCCAGCCGGCAGCACCGCGTTGGCGATGCCGCAGTCGACCGCGTCGCTGCCGGAAAACGGCTCACCCAGCATCAGCTTCTCGGCCGCCTTGACATGGCCCAGCAGCGCCGGAATCAGCAGGCTGCTGGCGTACTCGGGCACCAGCCCGAGGCTGACGAAGGGCATCGCCAATCGGGCCTCGTCGCTGACATAGACCAGGTCGCAGTGCAGCAACATCGTCGTGCCTATGCCCACCGCGGCACCGGTGACTGCCGCCACCACCGGCTTCTCGCATTGCAGCAAGGCGTGCATGAAGCGCGCCACTGGCGGCTGCTCGCCGTCCTGGCCCGGCGGGCGCTGCATGAAGTCCTCGATGTCGTTGCCCGAGGTAAAGCAGCCAGGCTGGCCGGTGATCAGCACCGCGCGCACCGCCGCGTCCGAATTGGCAGCGATCAAGGCCTCGGCCATCGCGCTGTACATCGCCTGGGTCAGCGCATTTTTCTTCTCGGGCCGGGCGATCTCGATCGTGGCCACGCCGTTGAGGGTGGCGGTCTTGATGGTCAAGTGCTGTCTCCTGTTGTCGATGAGCCTACGCTATCAAACGCGTTCAAAAATCCCGGCCGCGCCTTGCCCGGTGCCCACGCACATCGTGACCATGCCGTACTTCAGCTTGTGGCGGCGCAGCGCATGCACCACGGTGGCGGCGCGGATCGCGCCGGTGGCGCCCAGCGGGTGGCCGAGCGCGATCGCGCCACCCATCGGGTTGACGAGCTCGGGGTTCAGGCCCAAGGTATTGATCACCGCCAGCGCCTGCGCCGCGAAGGCCTCGTTCAATTCGATCCAGCCCATGTCGGCCAAGCTCAGCCCGGCACTCTTCAGCGCCGCAGGGATGGCCTCGATTGGGCCTATGCCCATCAACTCGGGCGGCACACCGCGTGAGGCAAAGCTGACGAAGCGCGCCAGCGGCTTCAATTCGAAACGCTTGACCGCACTCTCGCTGGCCAGGATCAGGCAACCCGCGCCGTCGCTGGTCTGCGAGCTGTTGCCGGCCGTCACAGAGCCCTTGGCAGCGAACACCGCGCGCAGTTTGGCCAGCGCAGCCAGCGTGGTTTCGGCACGCGGACCCTCGTCCAGGCTGACGGTGCGGGCCTGGATGTTGACCTCGCCGGTGGCCAGGTTGGGCCTGCGCTCGACCACCTGCACAGGGGTGATCTCGTCGGCAAACGCACCGGCCTGCTGCGCCGCCAAGGCCTTCAAATGGCTCTGCAGCGCGAACTCGTCCTGGGCCTCGCGACTGACCTTCCACTGCATCGCCACCTTCTCGGCCGTCAAGCCCATGCCGTAGGCGATGCCGATGTTCTCGTCGCGGGCGAACACCGCCGGGTTGAACGAGGGTTTGTTGCCAGACATCGGCACCATGCTCATGCTCTCAGCGCCGGCGGCGATCATCACATCGGCCTCGCCGACGCGAATGCGGTCGGCGGCCATCTGCACCGCACTCAAGCCCGAGGCGCAGAAGCGGTTGACGGTGATGCCGCCCACCGAGTTGGGCAAACCGGCCAAGAGCGCGGCCACGCGGGCCATGTTCATGCCCTGCTCGCCCTCGGGCATCGCACAGCCGACGATCGCGTCTTCGATCGCCGCCGGGTCGAGCCCGGGCACTTGGCGCAGCGCGGCCTGGATCGCCGCGACCAACAGGTCGTCAGGTCGGGTGTTGCGGAAGAAACCGCGGTGCGACTTGCCGATAGGCGTGCGGCTGGCGGCGACGATGTAGGCGTCTTGAAGTTGTTTGCTCATAGCTGATCCTTCGAATTGACCAATGGTCAAAAATGCACGGAGTTCGGTGTTGAGGAAGCGTCGCGAGCGGGCGTCAGGCTAGGCGGACGGAGCGCAGGAACCGGAACGTAGCAGCCGCTACGTGAGGATTTCGAGCACCGCCCAACGAAGCCTGGCGTTCGCGCAGCAGCTTCATCAGTTCCGAACCGGCTTGCCGGTCTGCAGCAGTCCCATGATCCGCTCTTGCGATTTCGGGTGCTCCAGCAGCGAGCAGAAGTGTTTGCGTTCCAGCGCCATCAGGTACTCCTCGCTCACCAGCGAGCCGCCCTCGACCTCGCCACCGCAAACCACGTCGGCGATCAGGCTGGCGATATGGAAGTCATGCGCGCTGATGAACTGACCGTCACGCATGCCCACCAACTGGGCCTTGATGGTGGCGATGCCTGAGTGTCCTGCCACCGAAAACAAGGACTTGATCGGCGCGCGCCAGTTGCTCGCCGCCATCGCCTTGACCTGCGCGATCGCGACGAACAGCAACTCGTCCTTGTGCGCCACGACCACGTCGCTGTCGAGCAGGTAACCGATCTGCCGGCTTTCCAGCGCGCTGGTGCCCACCTTGGCCGTGGCCGCAGCTTGGAAACCGTCTTTGACGAAGGCCAGCAGGTCGGTGCTGTTGGCAGCCGCGGCGTTCTCGGCGGCGCGGCGGGCGATGTAGGTCAGGCCGCCGCCACCGGGGATCAGCCCCACGCCCACTTCCACCAATCCGACATAGCACTCCAGATGAGCGACACGTTTGGCGCAGTGCAGAGCGATCTCGCAGCCACCGCCCAGCGCCAGGCCGCGCATCGCCGCCACGGTCGGCACCGCGGCATAACGCATCCGCAGCAGCGCGTCCTGCAGCTTCTTGATCTCGGGCTCTATGCCTTTGGCGCCCAGCTTCATGAAGGTCGGCAGCATGGCCTCCAGGTTGGCACCAGCCGAGAAGGGTTCGTCGGGCGACCAGATCACCAAGCCGTCATAGCCGCTTTCCGCCAACTCGACCGCCTTCAGCAGCCCCTCCATCACGCCAGGCCCGATCAGGTGCATCTTGCTGGTGATGCTGGCGATCAGCACCTCGCCATCCAGCGTCCAGAGCCGGATCTCGTCGTTCTTGTAGATCTCGGTGCCAGCAATGATCGCCGGCTGGGCGCCCTCGCCCAGCAGCATCTCGGGAAAACGCTGACGCGCGTACACCGGCAACGTCGAGCGGGAGATTGTCTTTCCCAGCGCCGCGCTCCATGAGCCTTCGGGGGTGTGCACTCCCGTGCGCCCGTCAAACACCCAGCCCGGCAGCGGCGCGTTGCAAAGCGCCTTGCCAGCATCGATGTCGTCCTTCACCCAAGCGGCCACCTGCTGCCAGCCGGCCTCCTGCCAGAGTTCGAACACGCCCTGCTTCATGCCGAAGCCCCAGCGCATCGCCAGGTCGACATCGCGCGCCGAATCGGCCACTTCGGACAGGTGCACCGCCGCGTAATGGAATCCGTTGCGCATGATCGCCCACAGGAACTGGGCCTGCGGATTGCTGGACTCTCGCAGCAGCTTCAGGCGCTCGGCCGCCGGTTTTTTCAGAATGCGGTCGATCAGCGCATCGGCCTTGGCACCAGCAGGCACATAGTCACCCTTGGCCGGGTCGAAACGAAGCACATCCTTGCCGACCTTCTTGAAAAATCCGGCTTTGGCCTTCTGGCCCAGTGCACCGGCGCTGATCAGCGCGGCCAGCGCCGCAGGCGTGGCATAGCTGGCATGGAAGGGATCGTCCTGCAGCTTGTCCTGCAGCGTCTTGACCACATGGGCCAAGGTGTCGAGGCCGACCACGTCGGCGGTTCGGAAGGTGCCCGAGCTGGCCCGGCCCAGCTTCTTGCCGGTCAGGTCGTCGACCACGTCGTAAGCCAGGCCGAAGCGATCCGCCTCGACAAATGTGGCCAGCATGCCGGCAGTGCCGATGCGATTGGCGACGAAGTTGGGCGTGTCCTTGGCGCGCACCACGCTCTTGCCCAGACCGCGGGTGACAAAGGTCTCGAGCTGGTCGAGGATCGCTGGGTCGGTGCCGGCGGTCGGAATCAACTCGACCAGCTGCATGTAACGCGGCGGGTTGAAGAAGTGGATGCCGCAAAAGCGCGGCTTCAAGGCTTCGGGCAACACCGCTGACAGCGCGGTGATCGACAAGCCCGAGGTGTTGCTGGCAACGATCGCGTGCGGCGCGATGTGCGGCGCGACCAGGGTGTAGAGATCGCGCTTCCAATCCATGCGTTCGGCGATCGCCTCGATCACCAAGTCACAACCCGCCAGCAGGTCGAGGTTCTCCTCGTAGTTGGCGGGCTGGATCAAGGCCAGATCACTCGCCACGCCGATCGGCGAAGGCTTGAGCTTTTTCAGCCCATCCAAGGCCTTGAGCACGATGCTGTTCTTCGGGCCCTCTTTCGCCGCCAGGTCGAACAGCAACACCGGCACCCGCAGATTGACCAAGTGGGCGGCGATCTGCGCGCCCATCACGCCGGCGCCCAGAACGGCCACCTTGCGCACGTTGAAACGGTTCATGTTGACTCCAGTGAATTCAGTACAGATGTCACGGCTCACTCGACCCGGATCCAGGTCTGGGTGCGACCCAGCATTGGCATGCCCAGGTAGCCGCGAACCTCCAGCTTCTTGCCGCCGTCCACCGGCTTCAAACGCAGCTTGTAGACCTTGCCGTTGTTCGGGTCGAGGATGTCGCCGCCGACCCAGACGCCGTCGTCGCCTTTCTTCGCGCCGCGGATGATCGTCATGCCGGCCACCGGCTGGCCCTTGCGATCGTCGGTGCACTCCTCGCACAAGCTGGCCGCTTTGGCCGGGTCAAGAATCTTCTCAACCCGGGCGTTGACCACGCCAGCCGACTCGGCGATGCGAACAATCGACTTCTCGGTCTTGCCGTCATCGGCGATGGTCTTCCACAAGCCCACCGGCGTGGCCTGGGCCAACGCGGCACCGCCGGCAGCAGCCAGCAACAGGGCGATCAAAGTCTTGTGAATCATAGAGATCTCCTGGTGTTGTTCAGAACAAAGCCTCGTCCATTGCCATCAGCGACGCCACGCCAGACCGCGCGCTGCGGATCAGGCCTGCAGTCTCGGGCAGCAGCTTGGCGAAGTAAAAACGCGCGGTGGCCAGCTTGGCGGTGTAGAACGGATCGCCTGAACCCTGCTGATCCAGCGCAATCTTGGCCATCCTGGCCCAGAAATAGGCAAAGCACAGGTGGCCGACAACGCGCAGGTAATCGACAGCCGCTGCGCCGACCTCGTCGGCATTGCCAAAGGC
>JBILYN010000030.1:0-23231 GCA_044377715.1 Aquabacterium sp. | reverse complement strand
CCTGCTACATCTTCCTGGCGATCCTGGTCGGTCCAGCGCTCGAAAAAGCCGGCCTGAACAAGATGGCCGTTCACATGTTCATCTTCTACTGGGGCATGCTGTCGGCGATCACGCCACCGGTGGCCATTGCATCGTTCGCCGCAGCCGGCATTGCCGGGTCGCCGCCGATGAAGACCGGCTGGGAATCGATGCGGGTCGGCTCGATCATCTACTTTTTGCCGTTCTTCTTCGTGATGAACCCGGCGCTGGTGTTGCAAGGCTCCTGGGTCGAGGCGATCTACCTGACCTTGGCGGCAGGCGTGGGCATCGTCTTCATCTGCGGTGGCATCCAGGGATACCAGCTGCTGATCGGCGACCTGCGGCACACCGGTGCGATGCAGTGGCCGCTGCGCATCGCACTGATGCTCGGTGGCATCGTGCTCGCCACGCCGGGCGGGGGCATCATGCCGATATCGAGCCTGCAGATGGGGTTGGCCGCCGTGGCCATTTTGCTGCCTGTGCTGGGCGTCGCGAAGTGGCTGATGCGCAAGCGGGTGCTGGCCGGCTAGCTTGCGCCAGGGTCGCGGCCCGGCCTGGCCCGCGGCCCGATCAGCGCCGCAGCGACAAAAGCGCCTCGGCGAAAGCCTGCGGCGCTTCCTGCGGCAGGTTGTGACCTGCCGAGGCGACGACCTCGGACCTGAAACCGGCGCTGAAAAATCGGCCTTGCGCTCGCAGATCCGAAGGCAAGCCGAAGCCGCTCGCACCACCGAACAAGGCCACCGTCGGCACTGCGATCACCGGCCGCGAAGCCAGCCTGCGCTCGGTCGCCTCGTACAAGGGGTCGCCCGCGACCAGGCCGTAGCGGTGGCGGTAGGAGTGGATCACCACCTCGACGAAATCGGGGTTGTCGAAGGACTGCGCGGTCTGCTCGTAGACCTGGGCATCAAACTGCCAGTCAGGCGACCACTGCTGCCACAGCAGCTTGCAGAACTCACGACTATGGGCGGCGAGCCCGGCGCGGCCGCGCTCGCCATGAAAGTAGTACTGGTACCAGAGCGCGTGCTCGGCGGACGGCGGCAGCGGGCGCATCGCGGCGGCGATGTCTTGTATCGCGTAGCCGCCACAGCTCACCAGCCCGGCGACGCGCTCAGGCCAGATCGCGGCCAAGATGCAGGCCGCCCGGCCGCCCCAGTCGTAGCCCGCGACCAGCGCCCGGTCTATACCCAGCGCGTCGAGCAGGTCGAGCGCGTCATGCGCGATCGCCGCCTGCTGGCCCGATCGCAGCGTGTCGACCGAACGGAAACGGGTGGGCCCGAAACCCCGCAGATAAGGCCGGATCACGCGGCAGCCAGCCGCGGCGAGCAGCTGCGAAGCCTCGTCATAGGCCCGCACATCGTAGGGAAAACCGTGCAGCAGCAGCACCGCGTCGCCCTGCGGATCACCCGCTGTCTCATAGCCAATCTCCAGTGCCGAGGTGCTGGCATTGAGCGCCCCAAGGCCGGCCGAAGCCGGCCGCCCCCCGTGGGGATCAAGCAAAGTGGCCAAGCCACATTTGCTTGAGACCACGGGCTTGCTCACTTGCAGGCCTCGGGGCGCGTCAGCAAGGGTTTGACCATGGGCTGCAGCGAGCGAGCGCCCAGCTCAACAAAGCTCGGCAATTTCGATCAGGTTCAGGTCCGGGTCTCGCACATAGACCGAACGGATCTGCTGCGTCGCGCCGGTTCGCAGCACCGGGCCGACGATGATGGGCCAGTTCTCGCGCGCCAGGTGCTCGATCACCTGCTGCAACGGAATGCTCGCGATAAAGCACAGGTCGAGCGCGCCGGGCACCGGCAAATGGGCTCGCGGCTCGTATTCGAAACCCTTCAAGTGCAGGTTGATCTTCTGCTGGCCGTACTTCAAGGCCTTGCGCGGCAAGCCGGTGGCGGTCTGGTAGTTTTCCAGCGTCATCCCAAGCACCCGGGTGTAGAAGTCCAGACAGGCGACTTCGTCGGTGGTGGTCAGGACCAGATGGTCGAGGTGTCCGATCATGGGCGGATGCTAAACGATGCGCCTGCCGTGATCGCGGCATCCCAGCGTGACCGACCTGAGGATTGCGATCATGGACATCTCGCCCTGCGCAAGGCAGGATAGCGCGAAGCCGGGCCGCAGCACGAACGCGCGCCCTTGTCGCAAAGCATCAATGGAGACACAACATGCATGATCTTGTCATCAGAGGCGGTACGGTGGTCGACGGCACGGGCGCGACGCGCCGGGTCGCTGACGTGGCGGTAGACGCAGGGTTGATCACCGCAGTGACCGAAAACGCAGGCCCCGGCCGGCGCGAGATTGACGCGCGAGGTCTGCTGGTAACCCCGGGCTTCGTCGACATCCACACCCATTACGACGGGCAAGCCACCTGGGATCCGTTCCTGACCCCTTCGTCGTGGCACGGCGTGACGACCGCTGTGTTCGGCAACTGCGGCGTCGGCTTCGCGCCGGTTCGCCCGGGTGCCGTGCCCTACCTGATCAACCTGATGCAAGGTGTTGAGGACATCCCGGAGATCGTGTTGAGCGAAGGCGTGAAGTTTGACTGGGAGACCTTTCCGCAATTCATGGACAGCATCGCAGCGATGCCGCGGATCATGGATGTGGGCACCCAGGTGCCGCACGCAGCGCTTCGGCTGTACGCGATGGGTGACCGCGGCGCGAACCATCGGGAGCAACCAAGCGCAACCGAGATCGAGCACATGGGATCGATGCTCGAAGAGGCCTTGAACCAGGGCGCGCTGGGCTTCACCAGTTCCAGGACCAAAAAACACCGCGCCGGCGACGGTCGCCGAGTGCCCACGCTGTCGGCCGACCACGCCGAGTTGCAAGGGCTGGCGCAGGCGATGAAGCGGGCCGGCAAGGGTGTGATCGAGGTCAACTCCGATTTCGGTCCAGGCGAGTTCGAGCTGATGCGCAGCATGGCCGAGACCGCGGGCCGGCCGCTGTCTTGCCTGATGGTGCAAGTCGATGAGGCACCCGACCGCTGGCGCGAGACGCTGGGCCAGATCCACGCCGCGCGAGCCGACCACATCGAGGCCAACGGGCAGGTGGGCTGCCGTCCGATCGGGGTGCTGATCGGCCTCGAGACCACGATCAACCCGTTTGCCGAGCATCCGCGCTGGCTGGCGATGGCGTCGCTGACACCGGCAGATCGCTACGCGCAGCTGTGCCAGGACAGCGGGCTGCGCGACGCGCTGGTGCGCGAAGAGCACTGCGACCCGGCGCTGCAGCGGCTGATCGACAAGCTGCCTCGCGCCCATGTGATCGGTGAGTTGCTGGACTATGAACCCGACGCGTCGACCAACCTCGGCGCGGTCTCGAAGCACAGCGGCCGCAGCGTTCGCGAACTCGCGCTAGAAGCGATGATGGCCCAGAACGGCAAGGGACTGCTGCTGCTGCCGCACGAGAACTACCACCACGGCAACCTCGACGATGTCCACGACATGCTGGTCGACGAAGCGACCATCATGGGCGTGGCCGATGCCGGCGCGCATGTCGGCGTGATCTGCGACGGCAGCGCGCCGACGCTGCTGCTCACGCATTGGACGCGCGACCGCGTGCGGGGCCCGAAACTGTCGATCGAGTTCGCGGTGCACAAGCAGACCCAGGCCACGGCGGCAGCCTACGGCCTGCTCGACCGCGGCGTGCTGGCGCCAGGCCTCAAAGCCGACATCAACGTGATCGACCACGACCGGCTCACCTTGCTCAGGCCCGAGGTCGTCTACGACCTGCCTGCTGGAGGCCGCCGCCTGATCCAGAAAGCGCAGGGCTACCGGCATGTGTTCGTCTCGGGTGTCGAGACGGTCACAGACGACGCTTTCACCGGCGCGCTGCCTGGCAAACTGGTCAGGGGCGGCGCAGCGACCGCGTCAACAGCGGCTGGCTCGACCGCCGGTCAGCACGAACCGCAGACGATCAAGGGTTGACCATCGCCGCTGGCGGCTGGGCAACAAGCAAACTTGTCGCGATGGCGGCCAGGCCCGCGCCGCCAAGCACGTCGAATCGTCGAATCGCCGGGTTGCTGACGCTGGGCCAGCCACCAAGCATCAGCGTCCGCCACCCACATCGAGGGTGGCACCGAGTCCCTCGACTACAAGGATGTCATTCGTTCGAAGAATGCATCCGTCATCTTTGTCATCCACACCAACGTTTTTGACTTCTGACAAATCGATGTGAAAACGCTGAACGTTTGCCACTCGAAGGTAGGGCAATTGCTTGTCAATTGTTCGACGCTTGGCATTGATCGTCAGCCCATATTGCACTTCAGCAATGTCGCCAATGACTTGTAATTTGACTTCACCGGCCCCCTGCCCAGAAAACAGTCCGTCAGTTCTGGACAGCAGGAAAGCTCTTAGTGCAGCTTCAGCTGTTTGATAGGCTTCGGCGCATTCGCGATTGGCTGACAGAACGTGAACGATCTGGCGTTGCGTCTCCAACCGAGGCATCGCGAATTCCTGCGCCGCCATCGTCTTCCAATTGATCGTGGGCGACAACGAGCCTACCGAGATTTCCATGGCCCGCTTCATATAGAGATCGCACTGCATTAAGTACGGCAGAAACTCGGGTAGGTAGGACGAAGTCAGGTTTGGTACGCAGCACCATCGCGTGTGCGGAGCAGATCCCGTCGAACTCAGCGACACCGAGCTTCCGCTGGTAAGCGCGGCGTCGACCAAAAATGATGTCACCCTTCTTGAACATCAGCTTCGTGGCTTCCACGTCATCCGGCGTGCCCCATCGCCGAATCTTCAACGAGTCGGCATCGAGATGTTCCAGGCCGACGTAGTGTTCCATGCCGGATTCCGACGGGTTGTCGATCCGCACATTGACGTTAGTGGCCATCTGGTCGAAGCGCCATACTTTCCAGCCGGGCTTCAGGGCCTTCTCAAACATGGTTCTTGTCCTCCGCCTCCGGCGCCACATAAGCCTGGTGCGGGTGTTTGGCGCTTTCCGGGTAGCGAAAGCGCAATTGGCCATCGCGCACCATGGGGATCAGGTGCTTGTTGCGCAGGTAATGCCGGTCTTTGCCCAGCAGGGTTGCAAGCCAGGTTGCAAGCTCGGGCAGCAAGGTTGCAAGCGCAGGGTTGCAAGCTGCTGGGTCGGGCATGGGGGGATGGCCAGCATCCCGACCAGCGCGCCCGCCGCCGTGGGGGGATTCGGCACCCGTGTCGAGCGCCCGCTGGGCAGGCGTCACTCCAGCGGCGGGGATGGATGGTGCCAGCAGGTAGTGGGTGCGGCTGCCGGCGCCGGCTTTGTCCAGCAAGCCCCGGTCACGCGGGCGGCGCAGCACCAAGCTGGCGGCCAGGGCGTCCAGGCCGCAGAAATCGCGGCAGGCGCCGTCGTCCGCAGCGCTTGCTTCGCGGACACCCATAGGTGGCGTTGCCGTCTGGTCACCCGTAACCGCATCGAAGTGCGGGCTTTGAGCCATCAACACCTAAGCACCGCACTGGGCCGTGAAGCGGAAGCTCTGCTTCAGCTGGTTCATCCAAGACGGCTCGATATGCCCATCGTGCTGAAGGCGCCCGACCACGATGCCGGGATGCACGCCAATGTGGCGTGCGAAGTCGATGACCGATTCCTTGCTGCGCAGGTTGGGCAGCGCCTGGGCGTGTTGACGCGGTATCAACCAGTCGCCGGCCCATTGGTTTGCTTCCTGTTCCTTCGGATCTTGGCTGTGGCTGGCGTTGGAGTCGTCCAGGAAGACGGACTTCTTGTCTTCTGCGCTCTTCGCGTGCAGCAGGACATGCGCCGCCTCATGGAAGAAGGTGAACCAGAACTTATCGTTGGTCTTGCCGTAGAGCGAGAGCTGAATCAACGGCCGGGATGGGCCGAGCCAACGCGCGACACCGCTGACATGGGTCCGGGGAATCGCGGGCACCAGTACCAACAGCACGCCGGCGGCGTGCAGTTGCTCACGTAACTGGCGCTCGAACACTTCCGGCGCCTCACACGTCAACCCACGGATCGCCACGAGCGCCTGCTCGAATCTGGACCTGTCGTACTTGGGTCCGTCAAGCTTTTCTGCTTGCTGCTCACCCAGGCGCAACCAGGCCGAGATCGCGCCCAGGTCACTTTGCTCAGCGCGGCTGCGGCGAAAGGCAACCTGCATGCCGCCATAGTGATTGCGCCAGTCGTCTGGCGAAGCCACGCCGAAGAAGCGCAGGCACGCCTCGACGAGGCCTGGCTTGTGTTTGGCGTCCGCGCGCTGTTTGGGCAACGCATCGCAAGCCATCAGCTCTTTGAGCGGCAACTCGTCGAGCCAGGTCACCCATCCCGCGTGTCGCTGCTCGGCGGCCTGTCGGGCCAGGTGCTTCTGGTAGTTGGCCTCGCGGGCCAGCCAAAAATCAGCCGTACTGCCCAGCACACGCTCCAGACGCAGGGCCGCGTCCACGCTGAGCGCGACCTTGCCGTTGATCAGTTGGCTGACGTGTTTTTCCGTGTAGCCCAGGCGTTGGGCCAGTTCGACTTGCGACCAACCGCGCTCTTCAGCGATATCAAGGATGGTGTCGCCGGGCGGAGAAACCCAGTCCGGCGTGAAGGGCTCACGTTGCTCAGTCATGGTAATTCCCTATGAATTCAATGCATGCGACGGTCACCTGGGACCAGTCAATGCCGCCGTCTGGTCGGGTCGGACAAGGATCGTGGTCTGGAGCAAACACCAGCCGGACGCCTCCGGCGAGATCCAGCGCGAACTGCCCGATGCGATCACCCTTCAGCGGGTGAGGGTTGCCAGCCGCAAGGTCTGACACCCTGTTGGCAGCCTCCAGATCACTCAGGCGGGTTCGCAGCTTGCGGGCACATGCTGACCCCAGTCTCTTTTCAGCGGCAGAGTGCTTCTCGCACAGCTCGCGTACCCGCTTGTCCTTGAATCGAATCTCCAAACCACCCCCTGAGTGTATCTTGTTCTTTACCGATCAGGTAAACGTTACTTCTGGCTTCCCTCCATTGGAGTGGGGCGTCCCACGCCATCCAGCGTTTCGACCAAGGCGTCCATCTGCTGCCAGAACGGGCGGCCATCGGCCTGCCACTGGACCCAGGCCGAGCGCAGCGTCACCGCCTGGCCATCGCTGCCCAACGCGGGCGCGGCGGCAACGCGCTTCACGTACAGCGGGATCGACAGGTTGCCGGCGTTGGCGACCGCCTCCGCCACCGAGGCCACCTTGGCCAGACCCGGTTCATCGGCGAAGGCCTTGAACGCCTGAAGGATTCGTTGCTGGTGCTCGGGCTTCAGGAAGCTCTGCGCCCGCTCGCGTGTGACCTCGCCCAGCGCGTCGATGAAGATGACCTTGCCCTTGTGCTTCGTGGGCTTCCTGCGGTTGCAGATGACGATGCACGACTCCATCGGGGGGTTGTAGAACAGGTTGGGCCCCAGGCCGATCACGGCCTCGACCCAGTCCTGCTCGACCATCTTCAGGCGCATGGCCTGCTCTTCGTTGCGGAACAGCACGCCGTGCGGCCACAGCACGGCGCAGCGGCCCTTGGCCGTCAAGCTGGTCAGGATGTGCTGCTGGAAAGCGTAGTCGGCGCGGCCTTGTGGCGGCGTGCCCAGCGAATTGCGGCCCCACTTGTCGTTGGCCCAGGCATCGCGGTTCCACTGCTTGATGGAGTACGGCGGGTTGGCCAGGATCACGTCGAACTGGCGCAGGCGGTCGCCCTCGATGTGCTTCGGCTCGGCCAGGGTGTCGCCTCGGCTGATGTCGAAATCCTCGACGCCGTGCAGGAACAGGTTCATGCGTGCGATCGACGAGGTAATGAGGTTGCGCTCCTGCCCGTAGAGCTTGAGCGTGCGGTACTCGCCGCCCTGGCGCTTCACCTCGTCCAGCGCCAAGATCAGCATGCCGCCAGTGCCGCAGGTGGGGTCGCAGATCGACTCGCCGACCTGCGGAGCCAACAACTGCGTCATCAGGTGGACGACGGTGCGGTTGGTATAGAACTCGGCCGCCGTGTGGCCGGAGTCGTCTGCGAACTTCTTGATCAGGTATTCGTAGGCGTTGCCCAGTTCGTCTTCGGGCACGTTGGCCACAGCCAGCGTCTGGCTCGAGAAGTGCTCGATCAAGTCCTTCAGCGTCTCGTCGGGCAGGCGTTCGCGGTGGGTCCAGGGCGCATCGCCAAAGATGCCGTCGAGCAGGTCGGGGTTGGCCGACTCGATGGCGCGCATGGCGCGCTGGATGGCGGCGCCGACGTTCTTGGGCGTCTGCCGCACATCGTGCCAGTGCGCGCCGTCCGGGATCTGGAAGCGGTGGTTCTCGGCGAACTGAGCGTACGACAGGTCGCCCAGCGAGTTGGCCAGCGCGGCCTGGTATTCCTCTTCCCACACATCGGCCACGCGCTTGTAGAACAGCAGCGGGAAGATGAACTGTTTGTAGTCGCCCGCGTCGATGAGGCCGCGCAGCAGTACGGCCGCACCCCAGAGGTAGCTTTCGAGTTGCTGCTGGGTGATGCGGCTCACTTCAGCCACCCGCCTTCCGTCATGACCTGCGCCAGCCTGTCTTCAGCTTCACGGCAACGCGTGAGGGCCTGCTTGAACGCGGCGATGGCCTCAGGCAGTGGCGGAATGTCTTCCTGCAACGGCGGCATGACGTAGCGCGAGATGTTCAGTGTCCAGTCCTCGGCTTTGATCTCGTCGAGGGCGACGACCCGGGTCGAGTCCGGCACGTCGGCAAAGCCGCGATACCAAGTGAGGATGTCTTCCTTGGGGTCGAGCATGTCGATCATCAAGCGCACCACGCTGCGCGGTGTGTAGAACTCGCCGGCCTTCTTGTTGGTGGCGTCAGCGAACTTCTTGATCAGGTACTTGTAGGCGTCACCGAGCAGATCGGAGGTGACGTTCTGATTGCCCAGGCAGCCTGGAGAAGTGCTCGATCAGGTCCTTGAGCAGGGCATCTGACAGACGGTCCTTGTTGTACCACTGGGCATCGCCAAAAACGCCATACAGGGTTGCAGGGTTTGCCTTTTCGATCTCGCGCATGGCACGCTGCAAGGCGGTACCGACGTTGCTGGCCTTGGTGCGGACATCGTTCCAGTGGCAGTCCTCAGGGATCTGGAAGCGGTGCGACTCCGGGAACCATGCCAGTTGCTCGTCACCGGTCTCGTCGACGATTTCCTGGTACTCGTCGTCCCAGACATCGCAGATGCGCTTGAAGAACAGCAGCGGAAAGATGTATGTTCTGAAGTCGGCGGCGTCCACCGGCCCACGAAGGATGTTGGCGGACTCCCAGAGGTGGGATTCGAGGTCGGACAGGATGAAGACAGGGGTGGAACTCATTGGCGATTGCTGCACTTTTGCTGGAGCACAGCCGTCCCGCCTGCTGCAGGATGCCCACCTCTCCTCAGCATGCAGTCTATCGAGAAGGACGTGCCTGCCAACGAGGGGGCAAAGGTGCTGGAATCGGCGCGTGACTTCGCGGTAGTGCGGTCGCCTATCCAGCGGCCAGCCCCGACCGATTAAGGCTGAGCTTGCCAGTCAGCACTCAGTACAAACGCTGGCAAGCAGCAGCAGGCATGCAGCAGCCGCGCCAAGAAATGGGGCTGCGCACGCGGCTGTCAGCCGCAGGCGCATGACCTCAACTGATCAGCCTGGGGTCAGTCTGCTCGCAGGGCATCAAGTCGAGCCTCGTCCGCCCATTCGGCCTTAAAGGACTATGGCATGGGACACCGGTCCGGTCGCGGCAAGCTGTTTCGGGTATTTCGGGGCTGACTTGGCGCAGACTATCGGCGAGACTGTGGGTGTCAGCTCACGACTGCTTGAAGTTCCAAGGACAAACGCGATGAACCACGACCTGCCGCTTTCAGAACTCTCACGCCTGGCCAGGGATGAGGCCTTCGCGCTGCCGCTGGACCAGATCGACGTCACCAAGCCGAGGCTGTTCCAGGACGACACCATCGGCCACTACTTCGAGCGCCTGCGCCGCGATGATCCGGTGCACTGGCAGACCAACGAGTTCTACGGGCCGTTCTGGTCGGTGACCAAATACCAGGACATCCTGCTCGTCGACTCGAGCCACGGCCTGTATTCGTCAGACTGGAGCCAGGGCGGGATCGCACTGTTCGACGGCCCAATGGACGAGCGGCTGCAGATGTTCATCGCGATGGATCCGCCCAAGCACGACGAGCAGCGCAAAGCGGTCGCACCTATCGTCGCGCCGGCCAATCTGGCGGCCATGGAGGCGACGATCCGCGAACGCACAGCCCGGGTGCTCGACGGCCTGCCGCGCGACGAACCCTTCGACTGGGTCGAGCGGGTGTCGATCGAGCTGACGACACAGATGCTGGCGACCTTGTTCGACTTTCCATTCGAAGACCGCCACCTGCTGACCTGGTGGTCAGACGTGGCGACCTCGGTGCCCGGCACCGACCACCGGATCGAGTCACCCGAAGCCAGGTTGGCCGAACTGGGCAAATGCCTGGCCTACTTCACCAGACTGTGGAACGAGCGTGTCAATGCGCCACCCCAAGGCGACCTGATCTCGATGCTGGCCCACTCACCGGCCACCCGCCACATGTCGCCGCGCGAATACCTGGGCAACCTGTTGTTGCTGATCGTCGGCGGCAACGACACCACGCGCAACTCGATGTCCGGCGGCGTGCTGGCCATGCACCAGCACCCGGCCGAGCGGGCCAAGCTGCGCGCCAACCCGGCGCTGGTCGACAGCCTGGTGCCCGAGATCATCCGCTGGCAGACCCCGCTGGCCTATATGCGCCGCACCGCGCTGGCCGACACCGAGCTCGGCGGCAAGTCCATCAAGAAGGGCGACAAACTGGCGATGTGGTATCTCTCGGGCAACCGCGACGAAACCGCGATCGAGCAGGCCGGGCAATTCATCATCGACCGCGCCAGACCTCGCCAGCACCTGTCCTTCGGCTTCGGCATCCACCGCTGCGTCGGCAACCGCTTGGCCGAGATGCAGCTCAAGATCCTGTGGCAGGAGATCGGCACGCGCTTCGAGGCGATCGAGGTCGTGGGCGAGCCGGTGCGGGTGAAGTCAAACTTCGTCCACGGCTTCAGCCGCCTGCCGGTTCAGGTGGTTAAGCGGTAGAACGCCTCGACCCGACCCTTGAGCTTGATCATCAGCGATTGGCCTTTGCGGTCGACCGCCTTGCCTGCAGGGACCTTGATCCAGCCCTCGCTGATGCAGTACTCCGCGACGTCGAAACGCTCCTTGTCGTTGAAGCGTATCGCGATGTCGCGCTCGAACGCAGCAGCGACATGGTGTGGGCTGCGCGGGTCGGTGGACAGCCGGTCGGGCAGCAGGGGATTGGCTTCGGTCATGGGCACATCGTCTTTCTTGGTCGCAGGTTCGACCCTTGATCATCGGGGAATTGCACGCGGGCGATCCGGGCGGCGAGCCCGCATTCTGCTTGGGCGCATCTGCGATCGGCGCCGAGGCGATGCGCGTAGCGCCCGACCAGGCTTGGCTGGCGCATTGCGAGAATGGGCTGCAGCCCCACTTCGCGGCCCTTCTTCGCAACCCTTCTTCGCAACACTGACGACGGCGGACCGATGACCGACAACATGCTTGGACTCACCCTGGAGCGCTCAGCGATGGCCCACGCTGAGCGGCTGGCGCTGCGCGGCGACGACCTGGACCTGCGCTACCGCGAACTGCTGAGCCGCGCGCGAGCCTTGGCAGCCCGGCTCCGCGAAGCGGGCGTCACCGAGGACGATGCGGTGATGGTCAAGGTCTCCAACCATCCGCTGGATTTCGTCGCCTTCCTGGCCTGCTGGATGGCCGGGGGTGTCGCGGTGCCAGTTCATCGAAGCTCGCCACCCGGCGTCGTCGACGGCATCCAGGCCAAGGCGCATTGCCGCTACAGCGTCGACCTGTTGGCCGATCAGGGGTCGGGGGCCGAGCTCAGCGCGCTCCAGGCCCCCGCAGCCAGCGCCGATCGCAGAGAAATGCTGCGCGGCGCGGCCTTGGTGATCTTCACGTCCGGCTCGACCGGGCTGCCCAAGGGCGTGGTGCTGACGCACCACGCCTTCGCGGGCAAGCTGGCGCAAAACCAGAAACTGCTGGGCCTGAAGCCCGACGACGTGACGCTGCTGGTGCTCAACAACAGCTTCAGCTTCGGCATCTGGATGGCCTTGCTGGCCTTGAACCACGGCGGCACCGTGGTGACCCGCGCGAAGTTCAGCCCGCATCAGTTCGTCGACACCTTGATCGCCGAGCGCGTCACCCTTGCCGGCGTCGTGCCGACGATGATCCGCGCGACCTTCGGATCGCTCACGTCGGACGAGGTCGCGCTGGCGCAGCAAAGGCTGCGCGCCGAAGGCCGAGTCCGCGACATGGTGATCGGCGGCGAGCCGCTGGGCCTGGACCTGTCGGTCAAGCTGCGAGCGTTCATCGCGCCAGCCTCGCTCTACGACGTCTATGGGCTGACCGAGACCTCGACCAGCGACTTCGTGCTGACGCCGCAGGCCTACCCGGCGCATCCCGCGACGATAGGGCTGCCGGCGCCCGGCGTGCGCTACCGGATCACGAGCGACAGCGCTGCCGAATGCGCGGTCGAATGCGCTGTCGATGTGGTCGGGGAACTGCAGCTGCAGACCGCCTACATCATGGCCGGCTACCTGGGCGATGCGGAGATCACGCGCGCGGCCTTCGTCGATGGCTGGTTCCGCACCGGCGACCTGGCCAGTCGCAATGCCGAGGGCTTCGTCACGATCGTCGGACGACTGAAAGAGCTGATCGTTCGCGGCGGCAACAAGATCACGCCGCTGGAGGTTGAACGCGCGCTGTGCGCCTGCCCCGGGGTCGCTGCAGCGATGGCGGTGGGCATGCCTGACCCGGTGCTCGGCCAGCGCATCCACGCGCTGCTGGTTCCCAAAGCCGGCCAAGCCTTGGCGGCCGACGCGATACGGGCAGGCCTAGCCAGCTCGCTGGAGAAGTTCAAACACCCCGATGCCTGCTATGTCGGCACCGAGTTGCCGACCGGACGCACTGGAAAGCTCGACCGGGGTCAGTTGCAAGCCATGCTGCCATCAGGCGCCATGTCGCTGCTCGCCGGATGGACAAAGCCCCCACGGGCACACCTAGACTCGGAACCCACATGACGAACTTTCAATCCATCCGCTACGAGCTGGCCGACCATGTCGCGCAGCTCACGCTCAATCGCCCGGCAAGGCTCAATGCGCTGGACAAGGCCGCGCTGCTGGAGATCAACCAGGCGATGGACTTGGCCGAAGCCGACGCCGAGGTCCGTGTCATCGTGGTCAGCGGCGCTGGCCGGGCTTTCTCATCGGGTTTCGACCTGAAGGCGCAGATGGAACAACGCCCCGAGGGCTCGCAGGTCTGGCGCGAAATCCTTGACCTCGACTTCGACACGACGATGCGCTTCTGGAACAGCGCCAAGCCGACGATCGCCGCGGTCCAGGGTGCTTGCCTGGCCGGCGCTTTCGAACTCGCGATGGCCTGCGACATCACGATCGCGTCCGAGGACGCGGTCTTCGGCGAGCCCGAACTCAAGTTCGGCGCCGGCATCGTGACGATGCTGCTGCCCTGGATGACAAGCCCCAAGCACGCCAAGCGGATCATCCTGTCGGCAGACGACCGGATCGCGGCCCCCGAGGCGCTGGCGATGGGCTTGGTCAGCCGCGTCGTCGCGCCAGGCACCCAGCTCGACGAGGCGCTGCGCACCGCACGCGGCATCGCGCTGATGGACCCCGACCTGGTCGCGCAGACCAAGAAGGCGCTGAACCGGACCTACGACATCCAGGGCATGCGCACCGCGCTGCAGGCAGCGCTCGACATCGACCACACGATCGAGTCGCACGGCTCACCCGACAAGCGCGCGTTCATGGACGTCGCCAGAGAGCGCGGCATGCGCGAAGCCATCGCCTGGCGCGACGCGCGCTTCGCCAAGGCCCAGGCCTAGCGCGGTGCGCCGCCACCCGGTGCTCTGGGTCGTGCTGGCACAGCTGTGCGGCACCTCGCTGTGGTTCAGCGCGAACAGCGCGGCCGACGACCTCAGCAGGCTTTGGGGGCTGTCGACCAGCGACATCGGCTGGCTGACCAACGCGGTCCAGGCCGGGTTCATCGTCGGCACGCTGGGCTTTGCGCTGACGGGGCTGGCAGACCGCTTTCCGGCGAGCCGCATCTTCACGCTCTGCAGCCTGCTGGGCGCGCTGTTCAATGCCGGCTTCGCGCTGTTCAGCGAAGGCCTGGCCAGCGCGATGGGCTTGCGCTTTGCAGTCGGCATCGCGCTGGCCGGCATCTACCCGCTGGGCATGAAACTCATCGTGAGCTGGGACCCGGCCCGCGCTGGCCAGAGCCTGGGGCTGCTGGTCGGGATGCTGACGCTGGGCACCGCGCTGCCGCACGGCATCCGGATGCTAGGCGGCGGCGTCTCGTGGCAGGCCGTGATCTTGGCGTCGTCTGCGCTGGCCTTGGTCGCTGCGGTCGTGATCGGTCTGCTCGGCGATGGGCCCCACCTCAAGCTCAAGGCTCGGGCATCGAACGTGACGAGGACCTCTGTGCTGAGCGCGTTCAGCCTGCCCGATTTCCGCGCGTCGGCCTTCGCCTACTTCGGGCATATGTGGGAGCTGTACGCTTTCTGGACGCTGGTGCCGCTGCTGCTGTTGCCAGTGGTGGGTCGGGACGGCGCACCCGACCCGGCGACCTTGTCGGGTTGGGCTTTCGCGACCATCGCGATGGGCACGCTGGGTTGCATCGCTGGCGGCTGGATCAGCCTGAGAGTCGGCAGCGCCCGGGTGGCCTGGGTGGCGCTGTGGACCTCGGGCGCGGTCTGCCTGGTCTACCCGCTGCTGGGCTCGCTGCCGACCGGCGTCGTCCTCGCGGTGCTGCTGGTCTGGGGCTTCGCGGTGGTCGCTGACTCGCCACAGTTCTCGGCGCTGTCGGTCAAGGCCTGCCCGCCCGAACTGATCGGCAGTGCGCTGACGATCCAGAACAGCGCAGGATTCCTGCTGACGACTTTTTCCATCCTGCTGTCGACCTCGGTCTACCCGGCCATCGGCAGCCGGGTCGCCTGGCTCTTGCTGCCCGGCCCGATCATCGGTCTGTGGTGCTTGCGCCGTCTGGTGCGCGATGAAGCAACAGCGACAGGCCGAGTAGCGCGACTCGCGTGACAATCGCTGCGAACCGATCTTCGAGCCAGAATTCCCATACCGACCACCCTGAAGGAAAACCATGTTCCGCGCCATCTACCTTGAACAAAACCCAGACAAGAGCACCGCTGCATCCTTGAAAGTGCTGGACGACAGTGCCTTGCCGACTGTCGAAGCCAAGGGCGTGACGGTCGACGTCGAGTTCTCGACAATCAACTACAAGGACGGGCTGGCGATCAGCGGCAAGTCACCCGTGGTGCGCAAATGGCCGATGGTGCCCGGCATCGATTTCGTCGGCACCGTCAAGGCCAGCGACGACGCGAACTGGCAGCCTGGCGACAAAGTCATCCTCAACGGCTGGGGTGTGGGCGAGTCGCACTGGGGCGGCTTGGCGCAACAAGCCAGGGTCAACGGCGACTGGCTGGTGCGCTTGCCGGCCGGTCTGACCGCGTTCGACGCGATGGCCATCGGCACCGCGGGCTACACCGCGATGCTGTGCGTGCTGGCGCTCGAGCAGCGTGGCGTGCAGCCCGGTGCCGGCGAGGTTCTCGTGACCGGCGCCAGCGGCGGCGTGGGTTCGTTTGCCGTCTCGCTGCTCTCGAGCCTGGGCTACCGCGTCGTCGCATCGACCGGCAAGGCCGGCGAGTCGGCCTACCTGCTGGCGCTGGGTGCTGCCGAGGTCATCGACCGCAACACCTTGTCAGCCGCTGGCAAGCCGCTGCAGAAAGAGCGCTGGGCCGGCGTGGTCGACTCGGTGGGCTCGCACACCTTGGCCAATGCCTGTGCCGCGACGCGTTACGGCGGCACGGTGGTGGCCTGCGGACTGGCCCAGGGCATGGACTTGCCGCTGACGGTCGCGCCGTTCATCTTGCGCGGCGTCGCGCTGGTCGGCGTCGACAGCGTGATGGCGCCGACAGCCTCGCGCGTTCAGGCCTGGGCGCGGCTGGCCAAGAATCTCGACCGGCGCTCGATTGCCGACATCGCCAAGCGCATCAGTCTGGCCGAAGCGATCGAGGCAGCACCCAAGATTCTTTCGGGTTCGGTCCGAGGCCGGCTGGTGGTCGACGTCAACGCCTGAGCGCTGACGCTGTTGTCCATGCACGGGTGCAGGTACGGGCAGCCCCGGATACCGCAGGTGGCGCAGAACCTGTACTGTTGCTGATGGTCGGCGGAGCCTCCGCCACCTTCACCAACACCATGCAGGAGATGCGACATGCTGTTCTATGACTCCGTCGGGCCCAACCCGCGCTTCGTGCGCATCTTTGCCGCCGAGCGCGGCGTCGAGCTGCCCAGCACCAAGATAGACCTGCGCGGCGGCGAGAACCGCCAGTCCGCGTACATGACCAAGAATCCTATGGGTCAGACGCCGGCGCTGGAACTCGCCGACGGCTCCGTGCTCACCGAGATCACCGCGATCTGCGAGTACCTCGACGAGATTGCACCGAGTGGTCGCTCGCTGATCGGCGCCAACGCCCAAGAGCGCGCCGAGACCCGGATGTGGACGCGGCGCATCGACCTCAACATCATCGAGCCCATGTTGTCCGGCTTTCGCTACGCCGAAGGCCTGAAGATGTTCTCGTCGCGTGTTCACTGCATCCCGCAAGCGGCCGACGACTTCAAGGCCATCGCCCAGGAAAGGCTGACCTGGCTCGACGGCCAGATCGCCGGCCGCGAGTTCATCTGCGGCAACCGCCTGACCATGGCCGACATCCTGTTCTACGCGATGGTCGAGTTCGGCACCACGGTCGGTCAGCCGCTGAACCCTGCGCTGACCCATGTCGCGGTGCTGCTCGCGAAGATGAAAGCCAGGCCGAGCTCGCAGGCCTGAGCTTGCCGCACGGCTCAGGTCCTAGCAGCCCTCGGGCGCAGGCGCTTGTCCACTTGGTTACAGTGCGCCATTGAGCGCCCCGAGGCCGGCCAAAGCCGGCCTCCCCCATGGAGTCAAGCAAAGTGGCAAAACCACGCTGCTTGAGACTACCGTCAACCGAGAACCAGATGACCCTACAACGCCGCACCTTCATCACCGCCGCCTCGCTGCTGGCCAGCGCGGTGCAGGCTCAGACGCCGGACAAGCTGGAAAAACCCCAGCTCACGCTGGCGGTGGGCGGCAAGAACCTGTTGTACTACCTGCCGGTGACGATCGCCGAGCAGCTGGGCTACTTCAAGGCCGAGGGGCTGGATCTGAAGATCGTCGACTTCGCTGGCGGCAGCCAGGCGCTGCGCGCACTGGTGGGCGGCAGCGCCGATGTGGTCAGCGGCGCTTTCGAACACACGATCAATATGCAGGTCAAAGGACAGCGGCTGCGCGCGGTCGTGTTGATGGGGCGAGCGCCGCAAATTGTGCTGGGCATCAACCCCCGAACCCTGCCCAACTTCAAGACCCTGGCCGACCTGAAGGGCAAGAAGATCGGCGTCACTGCACCGGGCAGCAGCACCAATGTGATGGCCAACTTCGCGCTGGCCAAGGTCGGTTTGAAGCCCAGCGACGTCAGCATCATCGGCGTGGGCGCGGGCAACGGCGCGGTCGCGGCGATGCGGTCGGGCCAGATCGACGCGCTGTCCAATCTCGATCCGGTGATCTCGCTGCTCACGCGCAGCAACGACCTGAAAATCGTCAGCGACACCCGCATCGTCGCCGAAGCCGAAAAGATCTTCGGCGGCCCGATGCCCGCAGCCTGCCTGTATCTGACGCAGTCCTTCATCGACAAGCACCCACACACCGTGCAGGCCCTGGCCACCGCGATCGTCCGCGCCAACCAATGGATCCAGAAAGCCGGCCCCGGCGACATCATCAAGACCGTCCCCGAGACCTATCTGCTGGGTGACCGCGCGGTCTACATCGACGCCTTCCTGGCCGCCAAGGGCGCGCTGTCGGCCGATGGGCTGTTCCCGGCAGCCGGCGCCGAGACCGCGCGCCGCGCGCTGGCCAGCATTGACCCCGAGATCGGCAAGGCGACGATAGACCTGAAAGCGGTCTACACCGACGACTTCGTCCGGGCTGCGCTGCTGAAGTACCCGATCAAGTGATCGCGCTGTCGCTGCAGGATGTCTCCTGCACCTTCGTCTCGCGCGACAAACCCGACCAGCGCTACACCGCGGTGGCGGAGGTCTCGCTGGCGGTCGGCGCGGGCGAATTCGTCTCGGTGGTCGGCCCGACCGGCTGCGGCAAGAGCACGCTGCTCAATCTGGCTGCCGGTCTGCTGGCGCCGAGCACCGGCAGCGTGGGCGTTTTCGGCCAGCCGCTGCAAGGCCTGAACGTGCGTGCCGGCTACATGTTCCAGACCGAGAGCCTGATGCCCTGGCGCACTGCGCTGGGCAATGTGATGGCGGGGCTGGAGTTCCGGGGCACGCCGCCAGACCAAGCCCGCAGCCAGGCCGAGGATTGGCTGCGCCGGGTCGGTCTGGGGGCTTTCGGCGACCGCTACCCGCACCAGATGAGCGGGGGCATGCGCAAGCGCGCCAGCATGGCCCAGACCCTGGTGCTGGACCCCGACATCTTGCTGATGGACGAGCCGTTCTCGGCGCTGGACATCCAGACCCGGCAGCTGATGGAAAACGAGTTGCTCGCGCTGTGGCAGGCCAAGCGCAAAGCGGTGCTGTTCATCACCCATGACCTGGACGAGGCGATCGCGCTGAGCGACCGCGTCGTCGTGCTGAGCGCTGGCCCGGCCTCGCACCCGATCGGAGAATTCAAAGTCGATCTGGAACGGCCGCGCGATGTGGCCGAGGTGCGCACGACACCGCGCTTCATCGAACTGCACCGGGCGATCTGGGCCGTGCTGCGCGACGAGGTGCTCAAGGGCTACCAGCAGCAACTCCACGCCAAGGTGGCCTGAACCCATGTGGAAGACTTTGCAACCCAAACCGAGCAATCTGCGGATCTGGCAGGTCGCGCTGCTGTTGGCGGTCTTTGCGGTCTGGCATTTGCTGACCAGCCCTGGCCTGCTGCCGCCGATGGTGTTCGAGAACGACCAGCAGGCGGCGTTCTTCTTCGGTGAACCACTCAAAGTGATGAGCCGGATCTGGCACTGGTTCATCGCCGACGCCGACATCTACGGCCACCTCGGCGTCACGTTGGTCGAAACCTTGCTGGCCTTCGGCATCGGTGCGCTCAGCGGTCTGGGCGGCGGGTTGTGGCTGGCGCTGCAACCGATGGCCAGCGCGCTGCTCGAGCCCTACATCAAGGCGATGAACGCGATGCCGCGCATCATCCTGGCGCCGATCTTCGCGGTCTGGTTTGGTCTGGGCATCGCCAGCAAGGTCGCGCTGGGCGTCACGCTGGTGTTCTTCATCGTGTTCTTCAACGTCTACCAGGGCGTCAAGGAGGTCAGCCCGGTGATCCTGGCCAACGCCAGGATGCTAGGGGCGTCGCCGCGCCAGCTGCTGCGCCATGTCTACCTGCCGAGCGCGACGAGCTGGGTGTTCTCCAGCCTGCACACCAGCGTCGGCCTGGCTTTCGTCGGCGCGGTGGTCGGCGAATACCTGGGTTCGGCCAGTGGCGTGGGCTACCTGATCCATCAGGCCGAGGGCGTTTTCGACATCAACACCGTGATGGCTGGCATTCTGGTGCTGACCGGTTTCGCGCTCGCGCTCGACGGCGCCGTGGGCTGGATAGAAGCCAGGCTGATGGTCTGGCGGCCATCGGGCGGCGAGACCGAGAAGCTCTGAGAGCTCTTCGCTCCGATCCTGGCCCAAGCGGGCTGAGCTTTTAGCGGGACGCCACTCGAGCCCTTGTCGATACATTGCATCCATGTCACTTGACCCTCTCGCACCGCAGTTACCAGCGTCGGTTCAGCCAGCGCCAGCCGATGCATGGCAAAGCCCAAACGTCTGGCAGCGGCGACTGCTGCCCGGGTCGATCACGCCCGGCCGCCCGGAACATGCACAGGCTGCGGCGCAACTGATTGTCAGCACCGACGAACACCTCTTCAAGTTCTGCGGCGGCGGCTCGCTGGACACCTGGCTCGAATTGGCGCAAGCCGAATGGCGCGCCATTGACGGGATCTACTCGCATCGATTCGCCAAGGTCTTGGAGATTGACGGTGCCGTCAAAGCGCTGGTCTTGGCCTTTCCCTCACAAGCCGGCGCCGCCGCGCTCGATTGGCGGATGACGAACTCCCGGCAAGCGATGGCGGCTCAACAGTGGCAGGAGGTTTTTGACCGGTTCAGCCAGATCGGGCCCATCCTGTTTGCGCCAGCCCCGCAACACAGCTACTACATCCAAAACATCGCCGTCGCACCCGAGTTGAAGGGGCAGGGCATCGGGCGGGCGCTGCTGGATCTGGTCGTCGAATGCGCCCGATCAGAGGGCTTCAACAGCCTCACGCTGGATGTCGACGCGACAACGCCTGCGGTGAGTTTTTATCAAAAGATTGGCTTCATCACGACCCAGACCGTCGAACTGCCGCCGCTGGGCATGAACCCCCATCTGCGAATGGAAATGCTGGTTCAGCAGCCTGACCCGCGCTAAGCAGCCGATACCCGATCAATCGCCGAGCGTCTCAGCCCAGGACAGCGCTTGCAAATGCGCCTTGTTGACCTGGTGTCGATCCAGCGCCAGCGCCGACGCCAAGCGCGCGATCTCCGCACTGTCTCCGCTCTCGCAGGCCAGCGTCAACTCAAGAAAGGGTGCCAACGGTCCGCCACGGTCCAGCAAGGCGTCACTGACATTGGCCGGCAAGGACAGATTGACCAAGGCGGATTCCATCGACAGGCTCAACATGGTGTCGAGCAGCGAAAACACCCCGACCACAAACGCGCTGTCGGAGTCTTCGTTCGATAGAAGCTGCGCCGTCAACAGTTCCATCAAACGCCCGCGGACCACGGCTGTGGCCCCAACCGCCTGTGGCGTTCCCCCGAGATGGGCATTGGTCATCAGCAGCGCGGCCCATTTGAACAGGCGCTTGTGCCCCAGCAACATCACGGCATGGCGGAATGAAGTGACTTCGGTTCGCATGCCGAAACCCGCGGAATTGATGAAGCGAAGCAGGATGAAGGACAAGGTGGGTTCGCGCTTGAAGACCTCCTCGATGTCTTCGTCGTTGGCCTGCTGTCGCACCATGTTGATCAACTGCAGAATCGAAGCTTGCGCGGGTCGCACCTTCTGCGCCGGCGCCAGCACGAGCTGAGCAAACCACTGACCTTGAAACAGCGGAAAACCCGCATTGCTCGCTTGCACATGCTGCTGGGCAGTTTCAACATTCTCGGCAATCAAGATCGCATTGGTCTTGGATTTCGCCAGCTTCACCAACGCACCCAAAGCCTCGACCTCGACCGCCGACAGGTCGAACTTGATGAACGATGCCAGCGGCACCCAGGACTCGTAGGCTGGCGTCAACACCGAGTCGTCAAAAGCAAACCGGAAACCACAGCGCCTGATGGCCTGCAGGCTGGTCAGGCGCTGCTGTATCAACTCGTCAGGCGCTTCCGGCAGCGCAAGGACCTCGAGCACCATGTTGCCCTGGATGACAAGCTCAAGATCCCTCGTGTCCAGGCTGTCGTGACTGCAACTGATGAAAATGGTCTTTTGACCCGCCACCGCCTTGTTGTTCGTGAGCGTCAGCACCTTGAGAAGCAGCAGCGCATCAGCGGCGGCTGCAGACTCATCGGCGGGGTCCATGTGGTCAGAAAGCGTGTAGCCAAAGACCTCTTGCTTGCCATTCAATATGGCTCGACGCGCAATGACCGAAGCTTTGGCTGCGCCTGCCGGCGACGGGGAAGAGGGTGATGGGGGCAAGGGGCGAGTCGGCAGGTAGATTTCAACAAGGCGCTGGAGATTCGCTTGCGAACATCCCGCCGGCGGCACGACTTAAGTCAGGCGCCACGCCAATCGCCGCACCAATCGCCGCAGCTGACCCTGACAGACCGTCAAGATCCAGCGTCGGGCAGATACGCGCCAAGGCAGCGACTGACAAACCGGGCAGACAGCACCAGCCCTTGTCTGAGAGACTCAGTCGATGATGGCAAATACAGGCACCATCAATATGGGCAATTCTAGCAACTTGCGTCTCAAGGCTCCTGGCCGACAGTGCTCCACTCGTTGAGCGTCAATCGAAAACCTCTCCAGTTCAACTGCGACCCACAGGTCACTGGATCGGTGTCATATCGAATGACCCTGATCGCGACGATCGAGTCGTGCCCGAACAAAGGCGCGCCATCGGAAAATGTCTCGACCGTCGGATCCCAGACGCGTATGCCGGGGCCTTGGGCGTCAAGCACCGCAACACACTCGTGGTAGACCAGCGTGCCGCTGGTCCAATAGTCACCGCCCTGGTAGCGCCAAAGATACTCAAAATCACGAACCATATTGATGTCGTAATTCTGGATCAGTTGCACACTCAAAGCCGGCTTGCCAACCGCCTTCAGGCTTTCCAGCGTCAAAGCGGCCAAGGTGCCGCAGTCTACGGTTTGGCGCTCCATGATCTGGCACCAGTGAATCGGGCGCTCCAAAGGGCCCCAATGCCAGCGCGCCCTGAGCCAAGGGGATGGCAATCCGGCAATCGCATGGTTCACCCGTGACTGGCCATTGAGCCAGTCACGGGCGATGCGGCAACAGGCATCCGGGTGGGACTGAATGACGGTCGGGCTGAGCGGTTTGAATTTCGTCAAAGCGGCCTGAATGGCGGCATTGCCAGGCGCCGCATCGGTGATTCTCGCCAAATTCAGTGTATTAAGCCTGTCGTTCATAAATGCTCCCAATGCCAAACCGATAACTCATGCTCGCTTCATAAGCGCCGGCATGCGAAAATATTAAGAAGTCGCCCTCGCGCGTTTCTGCTGGAATCAAAATTCCATTCGCTAGAATATCGTGCTCCATGCACACTCGCCCGAGAATTCTGCCGACGCCGCTGGTCAATTTGGTGAGTTTGCCGCCAGGCGTCAGGTGGTAAACATTGCGAGCAAAGTCGACGGCCAGCGGCAATTCGGCCAGACAGGCATCTGCGACGACCTCATGGACATGGCCCTCGCCGCGCCTCTCGAGCACCCTGGAAACCAAGACCTGCGACTGCTCGCAAATAGCCTTGCCGGGCTCGATGATGACTTCTTGAACATGGCTCAAGATATTTTTGATGTCGCCAAGCAAAGGGTCCAGCAGGTTGGCGACGAAGGGTGAAAAGCTCTCGCTGGTCCAACCGCCACCGATGTCGCAGATCTCTATCTTGCG
>JBILYN010000029.1:0-23437 GCA_044377715.1 Aquabacterium sp. | reverse complement strand
GGGCCTCGTAGTCGGCAAGCCGCCAATTGTTGCCGTCTAGACCAGCGTAGATCTGCGCGCCGATATGCCGGTCGTGGAAACAAGTCTCCAGACCCTTGGCCTGGAATTTGGAGAGATCCAGCATCTGTGCGCTCATCGGGCCTGTGCCTTCAAGGTGTCGACCAGCTCGTCGAGTCGGTCATGGCTCATGAAGCTGACCATCTGGCGGTCGTTGACCAGCATCACCGGTGCATCGGCGCAGGCACCCAGGCACTCGCAGGGCTGCACCGTGAACAGGCCATCGGCTGTCGTGCCACCGGGCTCGATGCCGAGCTTGTGGCACAGGTGCTCGAGCGCCTTCTGGCCATCGCGCAACTGGCACGGCAGGTTGGTGCAGACGTTGAGCTTGAACTGGCCCACCGGCTGCTGGTTGTACATGTTGTAGAAGGTGCTGACCTCGCGCACCGCCATCGGCGCCATGCCCAGGTACGACGCCACCGCGGCCTCGGACTCGGACGAGACCCAGCCCAGTTCCTGCTGCAGGATGGCCAGACAGGCCATCACCGCAGACTGCTTCTGGTCGGCCGGGTACTTGGCGACTTCGCGCGCAAACCTTGCGGTCGTCGCATCGGACAGGGTGGCGCTGTGCGCCTTGCTGGATTCAGACAGAGTCATCGATCGATCTCGCCAAACACGATGTCCATGGTGCCGATGATCGCGACGGCGTCGGCGATCATGTGGCCGCGCGCCATCTCGTCAAGCGCTGCCAGGTGCGGAAAGCCTGGTGGCCGGATCTTCAGGCGATAAGGCTTGTTGGCGCCGTCGCTAACGAGGTAGATGCCGAACTCACCTTTGGGGTGCTCGACAGCAGCATAGGCCTCGCCCTCAGGCACGTGGAAGCCTTCAGTGAAGAGCTTGAAATGGTGGATCAACTCCTCCATGTTGCTCTTCATGTCGACCCGCGGCGGCGCTGCCACCTTGTGGTTGTCGGTGATCACCGGGCCGGGATGGGCACGCAGCCAAGCCGAGCATTGCTGAATGATGCGATTGGCTTGCCGCATCTCCTCGATGCGCACCAGGTAACGGTCATAGGTGTCGCCGTTGACGCCTAGCGGAATGTCGAAATCCATCCGGTCGTAGACATCGTAGGGCTGGGTCTTGCGCAGGTCCCAGGCAATGCCCGAGCCACGCAGCATCGGGCCGGTGAAGCCGAGGTTGAGTGCACGCTCTGGCGTGACCACGCCGATGCCCACGGTACGTTGCTTCCAGATGCGGTTGTCGGTCAGCAAGGTTTCGTACTCGTCGACCCGTCCCGGAAAGCGGGCGCAGAAGTCGTCGATGAAGTCAAGCAGCGAGCCCTGCCGGTTCTGGTTCAGCTCGCCAATGGCGCGCGCATTGCGAATCTTCGAGGCTTTGTACTGGGCCATCGAATCGGGCAGGTCGCGGTAGACACCGCCGGGACGGAAATAGGCCGCGTGCATTCGCGCGCCTGAGACCGCTTCGTACATGTCGAAGATGTCTTCCCGTTCGCGGAAGCAGTAGATGAGGATGTTCATCGCACCGCAATCGATGCCGTGCGCACCCAGCCACAACAAGTGATTGAGCAAGCGCGTCAGCTCGGAGAACATCACCCGGATGTACTGCGCGCGCTCCGGCACCTCTATGCCCATCAGGCGCTCGATCGCCAGGCAATAAGCGTGCTCGTTGCACATCATCGACACATAGTCGAGCCGGTCCATGTAAGGCAAGGACTGGATGTAAGTCTTGCTCTCGGCCAGCTTCTCGGTGGCGCGGTGCAACAAACCGATATGCGGGTCTGCGCGTTGGATGACCTCGCCGTCGAGCTCGAGCACCAGGCGCAAAACGCCGTGCGCCGCAGGATGCTGCGGCCCAAAGTTCAGCGTGTAGTTCTTGATTTCTGCCATAGCCGCCTCAACACGCAAGCCAAAGGTCGCGCTGAACTTCAGCGCAGGCCGGCTTGGCGCCAGCCAAGCTCGACTTCGCATCAGCGAAGTCGATGCCGCGAAGCGCACGGCCGCAGCCAAAATTCAGCGTGTAGTTCTTGATTTCAGCCATGGTCAGTGCAGTCCGCCATAGTTGTCTTCGCGGATGATTCGTGGCGTGATCTCGCGCGGCTCGATGCTCACCGGCTGGTAGATCACGCGTTTCTTCTCGGCGTCGTAGCGCATCTCCACATGGCCAGAGACCGGAAAGTCCTTGCGCATCGGGTGTCCAATGAAACCGTAATCGGTGAGGATGCGCCGAAGGTCGGCATGGCCCTCAAAGATCATGCCGATCATGTCAAAGGCTTCGCGCTCGAACCAGTTCGCAGACGACCACAGCTCGGTCAGCGAGGCCAGCACCGGCAAATCGTCATCGGGCGCAAACACTTTCAGACGAACCCGCCAGTTCAAGCTGACGCTGAGCAGGTGAGAGACGGCGCAGTAGCGCGGCGAGTCCCAGGGCCTGTCTTTCCAGCTGCTGTAGTCAATGCCGCAGAGGTCGATCAACTGCTCGAACTTGAGTGAAGCATCGTCACGCAAGGTCTTCGCCACCGCAAGATAGTCTGCGGCAGTCACTGTCAGCGTGATCTCTCCCAGCTCGCGCTTGAAGGTCTTGACCTTTTCGCCAAGCGCTGCTTCCAGTGCTGCTTGCAACTTGTCGAGCCGTTGCGTCATGTCAGGCCCGCGCAATCGTGTTTTCGCGCCGAATCTTGGCCTGTAACTGCAGAATCCCATAGAGCAGCGCCTCGGCGGTGGGCGGACAACCCGGCACGTAGACGTCCACTGGCACGATACGGTCGCAACCGCGAACGACCGAATAGCTGTAGTGGTAATAGCCGCCGCCGTTGGCGCAGGACCCCATGCTCAACACCCAGCGAGGCTCGGCCATCTGGTCATAGACCTTGCGCAGCGCCGGACCCATCTTGTTGCACAAGGTGCCGGCGACGATCATCAGATCGCTCTGCCTCGGACTGGGCCGGAACAACATGCCGAAGCGATCGATGTCGTATCGCGCCGCACCGGCGTGCATCATCTCTACCGCGCAACAAGCCAGACCAAAGGTCATCGGCCACAGCGAACCGGTCTTGGACCAGTTGATCAGTTTGTCCACCGAGGTGGTGACAAAGCCTTCTTTCAGAACGCCTTCAATGCCCATGGTGATCCTCGTGTTCTTGTCTACGCGCCGGTCAATCGAACGCCGTCATTCCCAGTCCAACGCGCCCTTTTTCCACTCGTAGACGAATCCCACCACCAAAATGGTCAGAAAGCTCATCATTGCCCAGAAACCCGCAGCGCCAATGTCCCGCAGCGACACCGCCCAGGGAAAGAGAAACGCGATCTCAAGGTCGAACAAAATGAACAGGATCGCGACAAGGTAGTAGCGCACGTCGAACTTCATCCGTGCATCGTCAAAAGCCTCAAACCCACATTCGTAAGGGCTGTTCTTCGCGGCGTCAGGACGCTGAGGTCCGAGCAGAAAACCCAGCACTTGGGGGGCGATGCCCACACCCACGCCGACCAATATGAACAGGATGACAGGAAGGTACTGCTGCAGGTCCATGGTGGGTCAGGATCGAGGATGCGTTGACACATCCGGTCAAAAAAATCGCGCAGCATGGTCACCCTGATACAGGCCGACCGCGAAGCGCGCCGCTCTCGCTCCCTGATACGCTGAGAGCGCCCAAGTCCGAAGCCACATTCCCGCTGGACTTTGCCAAACAACTCAATGCCGTCGGTCAAGCACGGCATGCATCGATTGACAGCGATCTGGACCACTTTTGGCAGCAATTTCTCGCATCCAAAGCACTCCAAACCGCGTATAGGACTATACCCTAACCCACCGCGCTTTCCCCCCGGTGACGGCAGGTAGAGCCTGCGCCACTCGCGACGGCTCAGCCCGAGGAACCGCTCCTGATGGCGGTTCACCTGAAAATGCCGCTTCTTTTGTTGGTTATTTTCAATTTCCAGACTCAGAAGCAAGGCATGCACCGAGCTCAGAGCCAGGGCTGTACGCACCGAGCGCGGAGCAGGCCCCGACCCTCAAAGCCCTGAGCTGCCACGGACGACGACCCAAACGCATAAACTACCATCTGAAAACAATATCCTTGACCTGCTGTCACAAGATTGCATCCATGATGATCGTTTTTTTGCTCAACATCGCGTCAAACCCGCGGAATGTACGCGGTTGATGCGCCTGATGCAGCTTGTCCTCGCCAACCGGCAACTCCTGTTGTCAGCTGATGCCCGGCGCAGCCGACGGCAGCGAGTTGGCGCTCATCTTGGCATTCCTTGGCCTGTGCAGTCGGGTGGCCTGAGCGTGGCAATGTGGTCAAACGCCGACGCTGGCGGCATCCAACACGAGGCTTGCGCATGCTGGTAGATATCGTCCGCATCGCGCTGCAGAGGCCCTACACCTTCGTGGTGCTCGCGCTGCTGCTGCTCATCCTCGGTCCACTGGCCGCGCTGAGAACGCCGACCGACATCTTTCCAGAGATCAAGATTCCGGTGATCGCGGTGGCTTGGCAGTACACCGGCATGCCCCCCGAGCAGATGGCCGGGCGGATCGCCACGATGTACCAGCGTTCGCTGACCACCACCGTCAACGACATCGAGCACATCGAGGCCAACTCGTACGCCGGCATCGCCATCGTCAAGATTTTCTTCCAGCCCGGCGTCAACATCGCGGTGGCCAATGCACAGGTGAGCGCAATCTCCCAGGTGGTCGTCAGGCAGATGCCGCCCGGCACCACGCCGCCGCTGATCCTGAACTACAACGCCTCGACCGTCCCGATCCTGCAGTTGGCGCTGTCGGGCAAGGGATTGTCTGAGCAGAACCTGTTCGACCTCGGCGTGAACATGGTGCGTCCGCCGCTGGTGACCGTGCCCGGCGCCGCCATTCCCTGGCCCTATGGCGGCAAGCAGCGCCTGGTGCAGATCGACCTCAACCCCGCAGCGATGCAGGCACGCGGTCTGTCAGCACAAGACGTGGCCGCTGCGCTGGCTGCGCAGAACCTGATCGTGCCGATCGGCACGCAGAAGATCGACAGCCTGGAGTACACACTACAGCTCAACAATGCGCCGTCGGCGATCAGCGACCTGGCCAAGCTGCCGATCAAGGTGGTGGGCGGCAGCACAGTGACCATCGGCGACGTCGCCAGTGTGCACGACGGCAACTCGCCGCAGACCAATATCGTCCATGTCGACGGCGATCGCTCGGTGCTGTTGTCGGTGCTCAAGAACGGCAGCACCTCGACGCTGGCGATCGTCGACGGCATCCGCGCCAAGCTCGTCGAACTCAAGCCTGGCTGGCCTGCAAACCTGTCGGTGCTACCGATCAACGACCAGTCGATGTTCGTGCGGGCAGCGATCAGCGGTGTGGCCGTCGAAGGCATCATCGCCGCCGCACTGACCAGCCTGATGATCCTGCTGTTCCTGGGCAGTTGGCGCTCGACAGTGATCATCGCGGTGTCGATTCCACTGTCGATCATGGGCGCGCTGATTGGCCTGGCGGCCTTCGGCGAGACGCTCAACATCATGACGCTGGGTGGCTTGGCACTGGCAGTGGGCATCCTGGTCGACGACGCCACTGTGACGATCGAGAACATCAACTGGCACCTCGAGCAAGGCAAGGATGTCGAGACCGCGATCATGGACGGCGCGCGCCAGATCGTCACGCCTGCGTTCGTCTCGCTGCTGTGCATCTGCATCGTGTTCGTGCCGATGTTCTTCCTGCAAGGCGTTGCGCGCTTCTTGTTCGTGCCAATGGCCGAAGCCGTGATGCTCGCAATGATCTGCTCGTTCGTACTGTCCCGAACCTTGGTGCCGACGATGTCGAAGTACCTGCTGCGGCCGCATGCCCCGCACACCGACATGCACGGCACGCGCGCCGCCTTGCCCCCCACCCGAAATCCGCTGCTGCTGTTTCAGCGCGTCTTCGAGGAGCGCTTCGAAAGCGTGCGCGAAGGCTACCGCGACCTGCTGCGACTGGCGATGGCCCATCGCTGGCCGTTCGTCATCGGTTTCATGACCTTTGTGCTGGCGTCTTTCGCGCTGCTGCCTTTCCTGGGCAGCAACTTCTTCCCCTCGGTCGACGGCGGCCAGATCCTGATGCACGCCCGTGTGCCCGTGGGCACCAGGGTGGAAGAAACCGCCGTGCGCTTCGCCCGCATCGAGGCCGCAATTCGCCGCGTGATACCGAGCCAGGAGATCGCGACGCTGGTCGACAACATCGGGCTGCCGCCCAGCAGCATCAACCTGACCTACAACAACACCGGTGTCATCGGCACCCAAGACGGCGACGTCCAGATTGCGCTGCGCAAGGGTCATCGGCCGACCGCCGACTACGTTCGCGAACTGCGTGAACGCCTGCCGCGCGAGTTTCCTGACACCGTCTTCTCGTTTCCGCCCGCCGACATCGTCAGCCAAATCCTCAACTTCGGGGCCCCGGCCCCCATCGACCTGCAGATACGAGGCAACAACCTAGAGGCCAACTTCGCTTACGCCAACCAGTTGCTCAAGGCCATCCGTCGCATCCCCGGCGTCGCCGATGCGCGCATCCAGCAGTCGAACCAGCGCCCTGTGTTCAAGGTCGACATCGACCGCACGCGGGCCCAGGACGTCGGGCTCACCGCCCGCGACATCACCAACAACCTGGTGGTCAACCTGGCCGGCAGCAGTCAAGTCGCGCCCACGTATTGGCTCAATCCGGCCAATGGTGTGTCCTATCCGATCGTGATGCAGACACCGCAGCGCGAGCTCGATTCGCTTTCGGCGCTGGCCAATCTGTCGATCAGCGGGGCGACCGGCGGCACGCCACAGGTGCTGGGGGCCGTGGCGCAGTTCAGCCGCAGCAAAGGCAATGCGGTGGTCAGCCAGTACGACATCCAGACCATGGTGCAGATCAACGCCACCCCGCAAGACCGAGACCTCGGCGCGGTGGCCGACGACATCCGTCGCGTCATTGCCGAGACCGCAGCGGATGTGCCCAAAGGCTCAACAGTGGTGCTGCTCGGCCAGGTGCGCACGATGGACAAAGCCTTCTCCGGCTTGCTGTTCGGTCTGGCTGGCGCGATCGTGCTGATCTATTTCCTGATCGTTGTGAACTTCCAGTCCTGGAGCGACCCGTTCGTGATCATCTCCGCGCTGCCGGCGGCGCTGGCAGGCATCATCTGGATACTGTTCGCCACCCACACCACGCTGTCGGTGCCAGCGCTGACTGGCGCGATCATGTGCATGGGGGTGGCCACCGCCAACAGCGTGCTGGTGATCAGTTTTGCGCGCGAACGCCTGGACCAGCTCGGCAACGCTGCCCATGCGGCGATAGACGCAGCCCTAGACGCAGGCTTTGTGCGCTTCCGCCCGGTGCTGATGACGGCACTGGCGATGGTCATCGGCATGCTGCCGATGGCACTCGGCATGGGCGAAGGCGGCGAGCAAAACGCGCCGCTGGGCCGCGCAGTGATCGGTGGCCTGGTTCTTGCCACCTTCGCGACGCTGGTGTTCGTGCCGGTCGTTTTCAGTCTCGTGCATGCCCGCCGTGGCAAGCGCGCGTCAGCAGTCTTTGGAGAGAGCCATGTCGCCTGACCCCGCGCGGCCTGCCGTGTCGCATCGCAAGCTGCAGTTGATCGCCGCCGTGTTGGCGCTGCTCGCAGTCTGGGTCGTCGTGGCCGGTGTCACCACTCGCCAATCGGAGGCCGCCCAGTTGCGCGAGCGCGCCGATGCCCAGGCCGTGGTCACCGTGGCGGTGATCACGCCATCACGCACCGGCACCTCGGCCACATTGGAGCTGCCGGGGCGCATCGAGGCCTTTGCACGGGCACCGATCTACGCCCGGGTCAGTGGCTACCTGAAGAGCTGGCATGTCGACATCGGGGGGCGCGTCAAGACCGGTCAATTGCTGGCCGAGATCGAGACCCCAGACCTCGACCAGCAATTGCTGCAGGCTCAGGCCGAACTTGCGAGTGCCAAGTCCAACGCAGCCCTGGCAACGACCACGGCCAAACGCTGGCAAGCGCTGCTGGCCAACGATGCTGTGTCGCGGCAAGAAGCCGAGGAAAAAACCGGCGACCTGACCACCAAGCAGTCAGTGGTCAACGCCTTGCAGGCCAACCTGGACCGGTTCCAGGCCTTGAAGCGATTCACGCGCATCGTGGCCCCATTCGATGGTGTGGTCACCGCTAGATCAACCGATGTCGGCGCACTCATCAATGTCGGCGGCGCGCCAGGGTCGGAGTTGTTTGTGGTGTCGGATGTCCGCAAGCTGCGCGTCTACGTCAGTCTGCCGCAAAACTATGTGTCGACCATCAGACAAGGCAGCAAGGCGCGCTTGACCGTCCCCGAAAATCCAACAAAGTCCCATGCGGCGACCGTGCAATCACTGTCACAAGCCATCAATGCCGCTTCGGGCAGCATGCTGATACAGCTCGCTGCCAACAACGCCAACGGCGAGTTGCTGCCTGGCGGCTTCGCCCATGTCAGTTTCGATCTGCCCAGGGCCGCTGGCGCCTTGAGCATCCCGCCTAGCGCACTGATTTTCAACAAGTCCGGCCTGCGTGTGAGCACCGTCGGGGCTGATGGCAAGGTACAGCTCAAGACCGTCACCGTGGCGCGAGATCTGGGTTCGGTGATCGAAATCGCCACGGGCCTGTCGGCCGACGACCGGGTGATCGAAAGCCCGCCCGACGGCATCTCCGACGGCGATGCCGTACGGGTCGCGTCCGCCGAGCCCAAGGTCGATGCCGCCGGAAAGCGCTAACGTGGCAAGGACTGAGCATCCATTGATCAGGCCGCTGCGCGCCGCAAGCGGCACCCTGCTCTTGCTGTTGCTGAGCGCTTGCGCCCAGGATCTGCCGCTGAAGCTTCCCGAGATGCCGGTGGCCGGCGCATTCAAGGAAGCCTCTCCTTGGACAAGCGCCCAACCGGCCGATGACCTGCCACGCGAGGCCTGGTGGACGCTTTTCGGCGACGAAGAACTGAACGCCTTGCAACAGCGTTTGATCGAGCACAGTGCGGACCTCGCTGCCGCGCTGGCGCGCTACCAGCAGTCCAGAGCGGCGACCGAGCAGATCCGGGCCAGCGAGCTTCCCTCATTGGCCACTTCACTCAATACCCAGCGCAACCGCCAATCGGAGAAACGCCCATTGCGTGTCCTCGGCCCTTCGTCACCGAACCTCTACGGTTCCACAACGCTGGGCTTTGATCTCGGGTACGAGGTCGATCTTTGGGGCCGTGTGCGCAGCCAAGTCGCTGCTGGCGTGGCGCTGGACCAGGCGGCAAAAGCAGACCTGGCGTCAGCGCAACTGGTCCTGCAAGCCCAGCTGTCCGACAGCTATGTCACGCTGCGCGGCTTGGACCGTGAAGCGGCGCTGCTGCGAGAAGCCGAAGCCGCCTACACCAAGGCACTGGACCTGGTCAACCAGCGCCACGACGTTGGCATCGCGTCCGGGCTCGATCTGGCGCGCGCCCAGGTCCAGCTAGAAGCGACGCGCTCGCAGTCCAAGCAGTCGCTGGCGCAACGCGCCCTGATCGAGCATGCCATCGCATCGCTGGTCGGCGAGACCGCGACGGGTTTCAGCATCCCGGCACGCGTTGTCGATCTCGGCTTGCCGCAGATTCCCGCGGGGCTGCCCTCCACGCTGCTGCAACGTCGCCCCGACATCGCCGCCGCAGAACGCCGAGTGGCCGCGTCCAACGCCAGCGTCGGCGTGGCCCGTGCTGCGGTCTTTCCGGCGCTCACGCTCAGCGGCTTGGTGGGATTCCAAAGCAGCGACAGCAGCAATGTCTTCAACGCACCCAACAGCTTCTGGGCTGTCGGGCCGACGATGTTTTTCGCGCTGTTCGACGCTGGCAAACGCAAGGCCGAAATCACCCGTGTTCAATCGGTGCTCGACGAGTCTGGCGCGAGATACCGCGGCGTCGTCCTCGGTGCCTTTCAGCAGGTCGAGGACAACCTGGCGCTGCTCAAGCACTACGGTGCCGCGGCACAGTCTGAAGAAGCTGCTCTCAAGGCCGCGCAACGCGCGCTAGCACTGGCCAACGCCCGCTACCGAGAGGGTGCGGCCAGCTACCTCGACGTGGTGGCATCGCAGGCCTCGGCGCTGCAAGCGCAGCGGTCTGCGCTAGACCTCGCGACCCGGCAACGACGTGCCACCGTGGCTTTGATCCGTTCGCTGGGTGGCGGGTGGACCGAAGCCGCTGAGCCGCAGGCGCAAGCCCGGCACTGACGTCAATCCACCCAGATTGGGTCCAGGGTCCTCAAGCCGACGCGGGCTTGCCGGCTCGCATACCAGATGACGTCGCGTCTGCCGTCGGCGCCAGGCGTGGCTCGGCACCCAACCAGTACAAGCCATTGGCCATGATGCAAAAGCCGGTGACGGCAAACCAGACCATCGCCACACCAACAAACCCGGTGAACCACAGCCAAGCCGGGCTGTGCAACAGGCTCAGCCCGGATGCCAGTGACACGTTGACCCCGACCGCGAGATAGATTCGGCGCTCAAGGTACCAGCGGTCGGTCTGCAGAAGGTACAGCGTGCCTGCCGTCCAACCGGGGCGTGCCAATCTCGGCACGAAGCCGATGCTGGCCAGCAAATTGCCGACCAGGCAGAAACCGGTCAAGGACACCACGATCGACGCAAGACCGGTGGCAACAACGCCGAGCACACAGAGTGGGTTCACCAGTGCCGCCAAGCCGGTCGACAACAACAACACCACCCCGGCGATCAGCCAGACGCTGCGCTCAACATACCAGCGGTCGGTAGGCACGATGTAGAGCTGCGAAAGTGACGGCATGACTGGATTCCTTTGCTGGGACCGCTGGCATCGACAGGATGTCGGACCGCCTGTGCTGCGTGTTGACATGTCGCAAGCCATGCGGCACACGCTCGATTCAAGCCTGTGCGGCATCGCTGCGCGCTGACCCACCACGACTTGTCAGGGCAACCCGCGCGACGCACGGCGCCAGCGATCGCTGGTAGCATCCCAGCCACCTGTTCACTCGGCGCAGACACCATGGCAAATGAATCGCTTGTACCTGATGAGACGCGCCGGATGGTCGGTCAACTGCTGGGCGAACCCCTGACCGCAACGATCACGGCCAAGGATGCGCAGCGCTTCGCGATGGCCAGCGGCGACCTCAATCCGCTCTACATGGACAACGCCGCAGCGCGCTCGGCCGGTTTCGAATGCACTCTTGTGCCACCGGTGTACCTGGCCTGGGCCTTGTCCGCAGCGCGCCCGCTGAGCGAAGTTCGCGATGACGGCCTGTATCTTTCTGGCGGCAGACGCGTGGCGCTCAATGTCGCACGCGTGATGTTCGGTGGCGAAGAGTGGTCGTTCTTCGAACCGGTTCTCGCCGGCGACACCATCACCTCCGAGATGAGACTGAAGTCACTGGAAGAAAAGACCGGCAGTTCGGGCGCGTTCGTGCTGCAGATGACCGAGACCACCTACACCGACCAACGCGGCCGCATCGTCGCAAAAGCCTTGGGCAGGAGCATCGCCCGATGAGCACGCAGCGCCATACCGAAGACGTGGCAGTGGGTCAGGCAATGGCACCCATGGTCAAGAACGCAAGCCGGGCACAGCTGTTCCTGTTCAGCGCCGCCACCAACAATCCGCACCGCATCCACTACGACCGCGAATACGCGGCCGTCGAAGGACATCCCGATCTGCTGGTCCATGGCCCGCTGCAGGGCGCATGGCTGTCTCAGTTCGTCACCGAATGGGCGGGCCCGGCAGGCCGTGTGCTCGGTCTTTCCTGGCAGAACCGAGGCCGAGCCTTCCCTGAGCACGACCTCACGTTCAAGGGAAGGGTCACCACGGTCGCAGGCGACGAAGTGACGCTCGAGGTCTGGGAAGAAGACGAGAGTGGCGCTGTCCTGATGCCGGGGACTGCCCGCGTGCGGCTGCCCCGTCGGATGCCGTAAGGCTTCAGCCGACTTGCGCGTCACGCCCTTCCCAGAAGGGTTGGCGCAGAACAGTCTTCAAGATCTTGCCGGCACCCGACAGCGGCAAAGCGTCGCGCAGCTCGATCGTCAGCGGACATTTGTAGCCGGCAATCAGTGTCCTGCAATGGGCGATCAATTGCTCGCCGGTCGGGCTTGAGCCAGCCTTGGCCACGACTACTGCGTGCACTGCCTCGCCCCACTTGTCACTCGGTATGCCGATCACCGCGCAAGACGCGACGGCAGGATGCTGTGCGAGCGCGTTCTCGACCTCGGCCGAGAAAACGTTCTCGCCGCCGCTCTTGATCATGTCCTTGAGGCGGTCCACGATGAAGATGAAACCGTCTTTGTCCATGTAGGCGCCATCGCCGGTATGCATCCAGCCGCCGCGCAGCGCGGCCGCTGTTTGCTCTGGCTTGTTCCAATAGCCTAGCATCACGTTCGGCCCGCGAACCGCGACTTCGCCGACGGTTCCCAGTGGCACTTCTTTGCCGAATTCGTCGACGATCCGGACCTCGGTGCCGAAACTCGCCCGCCCACCTGAGCGCAGCTTGCCCGCCTTGCGACCTTCGGCAGTGTGGTACCAAGCTGGGTTGATGGTCGCGACCGGCGAAAGCTCGGTCATGCCGTAAGCCTGAAAGAACTCGACCCCCGGCAGAGCGGCCATCGCGCGGTCGAGAACCGCCTCGGAAATCGTCGAAGCGCCATAGACCACGCGCTTCAGGCTAGAGCAGTCATGACCCGCCTTCATTGCCGGGTGATCCACCAACATCTGGATCATGGTCGGCACCAACAGCACATCGGTCACGCCATCGCGCGCAATGCATTCCAGCACCGCCTCGGGATTGAACGCCGGAATGATCGCGTGCGCGTTGCCTGCCAGGTGCTGAGGGATCGACAGGCCGAAATCGGCAAGGTGGAACATCGGCGCAGCGTGCAGATACACACTACCGCGCGGCGAAATGCCTTCGCCCAGCAAAGACATGCCTGAAGCAAACAGGTTGGCATGGCTCAGCATCACGCCTTTGGGAAACCCCGTGGTACCACCGGTGTAGAAGATGCCGAGCAGGTCGTCGCCTTGTCGGCCGACATCGTCGATCGGCGGGTGTGCCGCGATCAGCGCTTCGTAGCCTTGCATGTCGGCTGGTGCATCGCCGTCGCCTGCATGGATCACCACCCGGACGCTGGGAGAATCGCGCTGGATCGCCGCAGCCAGGGCTTGAAAGTTGTCGTCGACGATCAGGATCGTCGACCCTGAATCGACGAGCGAGTAGACAATCTCGGCCACGCTCCAACGCACGTTGCAGGGATTCAAGACACCGCCACCCCAGGGCACGGCGAGTTGGTATTCCAGGTATCGGTCGGAGTTCATCGCCAGCATTGCGACCCGATCGCCTGGCATCATGCCCAGCGATTGCAGCGCCGCAGCAAGTCGCGCGACGCGATCGCCGAGTTCAGAGAAACTTCGCCGGCGCTGACCGAACAGAACCGCCGTGCGTTGCGGATGCTGCTGCAGTGCGCGGTGCAAGCCTTGGGTCAAATACATATATGTTCTCCTGAGGATCTGGTGAGCCCGCTCGGGCAAGTGCAGGATCGGCGCCGTGGATCCAGCCAGTTCAATGTGCCATTCTCAGCAGACTCTTGAACATCGCACGCATGAACACATCCATGCCTTCAACCTCTTTGAGGAAGGCAGGATCTTGCAGCAGATGCTTGTCCTTGATGCCCAAGCCGCTCGCGGCAGCATCTTCCATGGGCCCGTCAAGCGACCTCACGCGACCGTGGTCAATGAGGACCGCTGCCTCGCTCTTGGCCCGGATCGCATCGACCAGTTGGTCAAAGACATCCCGAACATCCGGTGGAATATTCCTCAGTTTTTCAAGAAAAGTACGCTTGCTGATGGCATAGCACCAGACATCCGAGACCGCTCGCACCGTCGCCGACCTGAACTTGTCAGAAATAATCGCCATCTCACCGAAAATGGCATCCTTGTCGAGCATGGCCAACGTGATGTGCTGGCTGTCGCGGATTCTGAAGACCTCTACCGACCCTTCGCATATCAAATAAGCGGCATCGGCAAGATAGCCTTCTTCAAAAACTGTCTGATTTTTCCAAAAATGTACGTTTGGCGTCACAATATTATTGCTCCTCGGTATCTATTTTTATATATATTTACCGTCAGCTCGTTGCTCCAAAAATTCCCGACCTGAATCGCCCATTCGCCACCCAAAGCAGCCATACCAAGGCGGGTTGCGTCTCAGCCCCGGGCTGGATGGCTACCCGGCAGCCGGGCCTGGCCATACAGCTTCTGGCGCAAACTGCCGGGCCGGTAGGCGGTCTTGAAAGCGCCTCGCGACTGCAGTTCCGGCACCACCAGCCTGCCGAAGTCAGCAAAGCATTCCGGCGCCACCGTGCGCGAGAGGTTGAAACCGTCGACACCCGCGTCCTCGGTCCAGCGGATCAGTGCCTCGGCCACCGCCCCAGCAGCACCCACCAGCGGCGCCTGCCGACTGCCCAGAACCATCTGTTCGAGCAGTTTGCGTCTGGTCCATTGTGGCCCATGACTGCGTGCCATGGCTTCGGCGTTAGAAGTGATGGCCTGGCTGGCCGAGGTGTCGACCGGTTCGTCGAGATCGAAACGCGCGAGGTCGACGCCCAGCGACGCCGCAGCGTGCACCAGCGCTGCTTCCGAGCTGACGTACTGCCGGTAGTCGTCGAACTTGTCGCGCGCCTCGGCCTCGGTGGCCCCGGTGACCACCGTGACGCCCAGGAAGGCCTTGATGTCAGCGGGCGAGCGGCCGGCGGCCGAAGCCTGCGCCCGGATGTCGTCGATGATGGCTTTGACGCCAGCCACACCTTGGCCGTTGAGGAACACGCATTCGGCATGGCTGGCCGCAAAGCGCCGGCCACGCGGTGATGAGCCGGCCTGGTAGAGCACCGGCGTGCGCTGCGGCGAGGGCTCGCTCAAGTGGATCGCATCGACCCGGTACTGCTTGCCGTGATGGTGTACCGCCCGCACCTTGGCTGGGTCGGCGTAGACGCCGCTGCTGCGATCGGCCCGCACCGCGTCGTCGTCCCAGCTCTGCTCCCAGAGCTTGTAGACCAGGCTCATGTACTCGTCGGCCAGGTCGTAGCGGTCGTCATGCGCGGGCTGGGCGCTGAAGCCAGCGGCGCGCGCTGCGCTGTCGAGGTAGCCGGTGACGATGTTCCAGCCCACCCGGCCGCGCGTCAGGTGGTCCAGCGTGGACATCCTGCGCGCGAACAGGTAGGGCGCCTCGTAGAGCAGGTTGGCCGTGACGCCGAAGCCCAGGTGGGTGGTGGCTGCGGCCATCGCCGGGATCAGTAACATCGGGTCGTTGACCGGCACCTGTACCGCGCCGCGCAGCGCAGCGTCGGCGTTACCGCCGAAGACGTCGTAGACGCCGATCACGTCGGCCAAGAACAGTCCGTCGAACAGCCCGTCCTCCAGCGTCTCGGCCAGTTCGGTCCAATAGGCCAGGTCGAGATAACGCGTCGACTGGTCTCGCGGATGCCTCCACAAGCCCTGCTGGATGTGGCCGACACAGTTCATGTCGAAAGCGTTGAGCAAGATCTCGCGCGCCATGGCGGAGTGCGCTCTCAGGGCCGCAGGCGGATGCCGGGTGTCAGTTGCTTCCAGGGCAGGTCGGCCGGGTCAGCCGCCATCGGTCCAGCCGCCTTGGCCACCAGCACGGCGCTGGCAATCGGCTGGAAATCAGCACGAAAGTGGTTCGAGCTCTTGACGACGATGACGCGCATCTGCTCGGCGAAGATGCCCACCATGCGCAGCAGTTCGCGGTCGAGCAACTGCTTCTTGCCGCTGACCACTGCAATACGGATGCCCTCGATCTCCAGGCAGGCGCAGGCCCCGAGCTGAACCGTCATGCCGGTCATCATCGGCCCCTTGAGCGTGCATTGGCCGTCGCTGACTGCCAGTACCTTGAATCGGCCACGCAGCGGCGGATCGCTGGGCAGTCCGGTGAAGGTCGGCACCGCTGTGCCCAGCACCAGCTCAAGCTCGGCACCCACGCCGGCCTCGCGCGCAGCAAGGCCGGCCGCCGCGTCGTACATCAGCCCCAGCGCGACCTGGCCCGGAAACTTGCGGCCGGCGCCCTGGGCCAGCAGCGCATGCAGCATGCCGGTGGTGTTGCTGTCGCCGCCAGCGCCGGGGTTGTCTTGGGTGTCGGCGATGACCACCGGCTTGGAAGCTTTCTCGGCCAAGGCCAGGGCTTGAACCACCGCCTCGCGTGCCGGCAGGATGTCCATCTGCCACTGAGTGGGTTCGGACACCAGCGCAAAGAGCTGATCGACCGCACGTCCAGCAGCCTCGCCGTGGCCCCAGACCATCGGCGCGCATTCGTCGAAATCCGATGCCGGAAAACCCATGCAAAAGCTCAACACCGTGCCGTGGGCACGGTCGAGGGCGATCAGTTCGTCGTACAAGCCCTGGGCTGGTGCCGTCCAGGTGCTTTGGGCATTGAGTGGGATCAGGAACGGCAGGCGGCGGCAATGCATGGGCTCACGACGACCGATTTTGAGCCGCCGGGCCAGCAACTCGGCCGCCAACTCGCCAGTGACCGCCATGTCCACATGCGGGTAGGTGCGGTAGGCCACCAGCGCGTCGGCCTCGCGCAGCATGCGCTGGGTCACGTTGGCATGCAGGTCCAGGCTGACGACGATCGGCAGGTCAGGTCCGACGATTGCGCGCAGCCTGGCCAGCAACTCGCCCTCGCTGTCTGCTGCCTGCTCGGCCACTGCGGCGCCGTGCAGGTCGAGGTAAATCGCATCGAGCCCACCGGCCAGTGCCGAGACGACATCCTCACAGACTGCGCCGGCGATGTTGTCGAAGGCCTCGCGAGTGACGAAGCTAGACGGGATCGCGCCGGCCCAGCAGGACGGCAGCAGAGTCCAGCCCTGGCGTTTGGCCGCGTCGATGAAGCCGCCAATGGGAATGTTGATGCCGGTCAGCGACTGCTGCATCGCTGCACCGCGTATGAAGGCCGGGAAAGAATCGCCGCGGTTGAACGCGGCCCAATCGGCCAGGCTGGGCGCGAAGGTGTTGGTTTCGTGCTGGTAGCCAGCGATCAGGACACGGGTCACAGTGGTCTCTCTTCCATTCGAGGGACTGGCCAAGCCAGCCTTGCCTCAGTCAAACGCCAAAGGCGAAATCGCGCCCGGGCGCGGCGGCGAACAGCGCGCGGGTGTACTCATGCTGCGGCGCACCGAAGACCTGGTGCGCCGGGCCGTACTCGACCACCCGGCCCTTGGACATCACCGCGAGCTGGTCGCAGACTTGGCTGGCCACCCGCAAGTCATGGGTGATGAACAGCATCGCCAGGTTCAGCCGGCTGCGGATCTCCTCGAACAGTTCGAGCACCTGGGCCTGGACCGAGACGTCGAGCGCCGACACCGCTTCGTCGGCCACCAGCAACTCGGGCTCCATCATCAACGCACGGGCGATGCAGATGCGCTGGCGTTGGCCGCCCGAGAACTGGTGCGGGTAGCGCTCCATCGCGCTGGCATCCATGCGCACCAGCGCCAGCAGCGAGCGGGCGCGCTGCAGCGCATCGGCCCGGCTCAGCCCATAGTTCATCGGCCCTTCGACCATCGCCTGGGCCACAGTGCGACGCGGGTTGAGCGAACGGTAAGGGTCCTGGAACACGATCTGCACGCGACGGCGCAGCGGGCGCAATTGCGCTGGCGGCATCATCGCGATGTCCTCGTTGCCGAGCAGCACCGCGCCCGCGCTCGGGTCGACCAGACGCACGATGCAGCGCGCCACCGTGCTCTTGCCCGAACCCGATTCGCCGACGATGCCCAGGGTCTGGCCGCGCCGGATCTCGAAGCTCACGTCCTGCGCTGCGTGGACTCTGCGGTCAGGGCCAATCCAGCGCTTGTCGACATAAGTCTTCTCGAGCCCACTGACTTTCAACACCACTGGCGCGTCAGCGGCTAGCGGCCGCTGCTTCAGATGCAGCGTGGGCACCGCGCCTATCAACATCTTGGTGTAAGCATGCTGGGGTCGCTGCAACACATCGTGCTTGAGGCCGACCTCGACCAGATCACCCAGGCGCAGCACCGCGACCCGGTGCGCGACTTCGGCGACCACGCCAAAGTCGTGGGTGATGAACAGCACACCGGCGCCGTGGCGATGCTGCAGGTCGAGCACGAGCTTGAGGATCTGCGCCTGCGTCGTGACATCGAGCGCGGTCGTGGGCTCGTCGGCGATCAGCAGCACAGGGTCGAGAACCAGCGCCATCGCGATCATGATGCGCTGGCGCTGGCCGCCCGAGAGCTGGTGCGGATAGCTCGCCACCATGCGCTCTGGCTCGGGCAGCAGCACCTCGCGCACGATCGCCAGCACCTTCTCGCGTCGCTCCGAAGGCGATAGCCGACTGTGCTGCGACAGCACCTCGTCGATCTGGTCGCCGCAGGTCATCACCGGGTTCAGCGCGGTCATCGGCTCCTGGAAGATCATCGACATGCGCGTGGCGCGCAACTCGCGCAACCGGCTCAGCGGCGCATGCGTGATGTCCTCGCCCTGCAGCAGGATCTGGCCCGCAGTGACTGGCAGCGTCTTGGGCAGCAAGCCCATCACGCCTTGGGCGATCACCGACTTGCCCGAACCCGATTCGCCGACTAGGCAGACGATCTCGCCGCGGCCGACCGTGAATGACACGTTGCGAACAGCGGTCGACCGGTCGCCGTCCGAGGGCAGCGCGATCGTCAGATTGCGCACTTCGAGAATGGCTTGGTTGGCGGTCACCGTCATACCCGTTTCGCCATCTTTGGATCCAGCGTGTCGCGCAAGCCATCCCCCAGGATGTTGACCGCCAACACCGTCAGCGCCAGAAAGATGCCGGGGAAAAAGATGTTGTGCGGGTACTCGTTGAACTGCGCCCTGCCCTCGGCCATCACGTTGCCCCAGGTCGGAATATCGGGTGGCAAACCCACGCCGAGGAAGGACAGGATGGCCTCGGTCAGGATGCCGGAGGCACAGATGAAAGTGCCTTGGACCACCAGCGGTGCAACGCAGTTGGGCAGGATGTGGCGGCCCATGATCTTCCAGGTCGGCGTGCCCAGAGAAACAGCGGCCTCGACATAGGGCTCCTCGCGAATGCTCAGCACCAGCGACCGCACCAGCCGGGTCACGCGTGGGATCTCGGGGATCGCGATCGCGACCACCACGGTGGTCAGGCTGCCGCGCCACATCGCCACCAGCGAGATCGCGATCAGGATCGCGGGGATCGCCATCACGCCGTCCATCACCCGCATCAGCGGGCCGTCGAGCCAGCGCAGAAAGCCTGCCAGCAGGCCGAACAAGATGCCGAAGGCCATTGCCACGATCGCGGTGAACAGCCCCACGATCAGAGAGACCTGGGTGCCATAGATCACCCGGCTGTAGATGTCGCGACCGAAACTGTCGCTGCCCATCAGAAAGCGGTGCTTGAGCGTCTCACCTTCTAGCGTTGTGATCTCGCCCGTCTTGCCGGGCAGCAAGTCACGGCTGGCGGGGTCGAACAACGAGGGGTCGACTGTCCCCAGCCAAGGCGCGGCCAGCGCGATCAACACCAGCAGCAGCAGCACCAGCCCGCCCAGGCGCACCGAGCCACTTTGACGCACGCGGTCCCAGGCGCTGGGTTGGCGCAGCACCGAAGCGGATTCAACCGACAGCGAATCGAAATCGGGGGCGCTCATGTCAGTACCGGATGCGAGGATCGAAGAACACATAGGACAGGTCGACCAGCAGGTTGACCATCACGTAGACAAAGGAGAACAACAGAATCACGCCCTGGATCGTGGGGAAGTCGCGTGCCAGCACCGCATCCACCGTCAGTCGCCCCAGGCCGGGGATCGCGTAAACCGATTCGGTGACCACCACGCCACCGATCAACAGCGCCACACCGATGCCAATCACGGTGACGATGGGCACCGCCGCGTTGGCCAGCGCATGGCGCAGCAGCACGGTGGACTCGGGCAGGCCTTTGGCACGCGCGGTGCGGATGTAATCCTCGCCCAGGGTCTCAAGCACCGAGGCACGGGTCACCCGGGCGATCAGCGCGATGTAGATCACCGACAGCGTGACCGCGGGCAAAGCCAGGTGGTAGATCCAGGACCCTGCGCCATCGGCCAATCGCTTGTAACCCTGCACCGGAAACCAGCCCAGTTTGAGCGAAACCAACCAGATCAGCAGATAGGCCAGCACGAACACCGGCACCGAAAAACCCATCACTGAAAAACCCATCAGCGCGCGGTCCAGCCAACCACCGAAACGCCAGGCTGCCAGTACCCCGAGTGGCACCGCCACCAGCACCGCCAGCGTGATCGTCACCAGCGCCAGCGACAGTGTGGGCTCCAGACGCTGGCCGATCAGCGTCGTGACCTTGGTCTTGTAATAAAAAGACTCACCTAGGTCTCCGGTCAGCACATTGGCGAACCAAATGCCGTACTGTTCCGGGATCGAGCGGTCCAGGCCCAGGCTGGTGCGGATTTGGGCGATCTGATCGGTGCTGGCGGCATCACCGGCCAGCACGGCTGCGGGATCGCCTGGGGTGAGCCTGATCATCAAGAAAACCAGCAGCGACACCACCAACAGCACCGGCAGGGTCGACAACAGGCGGCGCGCGAGAAAAGAGATCATCGAGAAAGTCGAATCAGAGGCTGGAAAGGCCGCCAGCCCGCGGGCCAGCGGTGTGGTGCCGCAAAGGGATCGCGCGCTGGCGCGGGCGCGTCGACCCCGCTGAGGCTCAGTTCTTTTTCAGATTCCAATAAAGGTTGCCGTTGGTGATGAAAAAGCCACTGACGTTCTTGCCAGCAGCCATCGGCTGATCGTATTCACCCAATGGCGCGTGGGTGGCGATCTCGAAGGCGCGCACGTGGATTTGCTCGGCCAGTTTCTTCTTGATCGGCTCATCGGTGGCGCGCATGAACTGGTTGCGCAGTTCGATCATCTTGTCGTCGCTGGCCCAGCCGAACCAGCCCGATTTCTCGCCACGGGTATCCATGGTCGGGTTGGCGATTGGGCTCCAGACATCAAACACGTTCCAGGCCGTCAGGAACATGTGCCAGCCGCCCTTGTCGACCGGATCCTTCTTCGCCCGCCTGCCCACCAGGGTCTGCCAGTCCATCGCTTGTAGGTCGACCTTGAAGCCGGCCTGGCGCAGAAGTTGCGCCGCCACATCGGGCAACTTCTGGATCGAAGCGAGATCGGTCGGCTTCATGATCACGATCGGCGTACCGTCATAGCCTGAAGCCTTGAGCAGATCCTGTGCCTTCTTCATGTTGCTCTTGGCCTGGATCTCGCTGCCGGCGGTGCTGCCGTAAGGTGTGCCGCAGATGAACATCGAGGCGCAGGTTCGATAAAGCGATTTGACGCCAACCTGGGCGCGCAGGAATGGTTCCTGCGTCATCGCCGCCAGCGCCGCCTGGCGAACCTTGACATTGTCAAAAGGCTTTTGAAGGTGGTTGAAACGCGCCATGTACTGCAGGCCGAGCGTTGCGTACTTTGGTACCTGCAGGTTGGTGTCGGCCTTGACGGACTCGAAGTGATCGAAAGCCAGTTGCTCGAGGATGTCAACTTCACCTTTTTGCAGTGCATTGACCTGGGCCTGTGCATCGCGCAAAGCCAGATTCCACTCGACCCGATCGACATAGACCTTCTTGCCACCAGTGGTGCCCGACGGCGGCTCGCTACGGGGCACGTACTTGGTGTTTTTCAGGTACACCGCCTTGTCGCCGGGCTTGAACTCGTCCTTCTTGAAGATGAACGGGCCCGAGCCGATGTGCTCCTCGATCTGCTTGAAAGCGTCGGTTTCAGCGATGCGCTTGGGCATGATGAACGGCACGTTCGACGAAGGCTTGCCCAGCGCTTCGAGCACGAAGCCGCAGGCCTCGCCCAGGAAGATGCGGAAGGTGTCGGGGGCCGGCGAATCCATTCGTTGCACAAACTGGAACAGCCCAGAGCCCATCGCGTCGCGCTTGCCCCAGCGCTGCAGACTGGCAATCACATCATCGCCAGTGACCGGTTTGCCATCGTGAAATTCGAGCCCTTTGCGCAGCTTGAAGGTCCACAGTCGGTGGTCACCGCTCTCGGTCCAACTCTCGACCATCTGCGGCTTGATCTTGGCGTTCTCATCGGTGCCGAACAGCGTGTCATAAATCATGTAGCCGTGGTTGCGGCTCATGTACGCGGTGGTCCAGATCGGGTCCAGGATGGCGAGATTGGAGTGCGGAACGACGCGCAGCACGTTGTTTTGCGCAAGAGCGGGCGTTGACACGGCCAGGGTCAAGGCCGACAAAGCCGCCACAGCGGCCAGGCGAATGATTGAGATCATCAGGTTGAGACTCCGGTAAAAAAACGACAAGCCCAAGGCTAACCCACTTTTGCCCTTGAACCAATCGGGGTTTGCGGCAACCGCAATAATATGAAGCAATTTTCGGACCAGAAAACCACTGGGCCGAGACATTGCACCAAGTCGCAATCGCCCGCCCGCAGGTCAGGCCTCAGCCAGCAAGCGAAGTTGCAGTTCTAGCCTGGCCTGCCAAGGCGACATCGCGGCGGCAGGCCCGGCATCGGACCCGACCAGCACGCCACCGGCGCAGCGCGTGCAGCGCCACACCGGCAGTCCGGCAGCCATGGCTTGGTCGAGCGCGAGCGCCAGCGATTGGTGCACCGTGCCGTTGCCAGTGCCCGCCACCACCAGGCCCTGCACCCCGGCGGCGCACAGCGCCGCCACTGCTTCGGCGCGTGCACCACCATGGCTGGTGACGATCTCGACCCAGGGCCACAGCGCCGGGTCTTGGTCCAGCACGCCCAAGCCCAGCGCGGATCCTGCGGGCCATTCGCGAAAGCGCCGCAACCGACCGGCCTCCACCACCCCCAATGGCCCGGCGTCACCCGAATCGAAAGCGTCGAGTCGGTGGCTGTGGACCTTGCGCAGGTCGCCGGCCGCATGCACACGGCCTGCCAGCACCGCAAGAACCCCTTTGGCACCGGTCGTGCGCGCCACCGCCAGCGCGTCGAGCAGATTCTGCGGACCGTCCGCCGACAAGGCCGTTGCCGGGCGCATCGCCGCGACCAGCACCACAGGCTTGGCGGGCGCCAGAACGCGCTGCAGCAACCAAGCGGTCTCCTCCAATGTGTCGGTACCGTGGGTAATCACCAGGCCCGCCACCTCTGGGCGGGCCAGATGGTGGGCCACGCGACCCGCGAGCAACTGCCAGATCGCCGGGCCCATGTCCTTGCTGTCGATCTGAGCCACCTGCTCAGCCTCGATCGCGGTGCGGGACAGCGCAGGCACCAAGGACAGCAGATCGGCCAGCAAATCCAGCAGCGAGCGCTGCGCGGCGGCGTAGCCAATGCTGTCGGTGGCATCGGCCGAAGCGCCTGCGATCGTGCCGCCGGTGCCCAAGAACACAACAGTGCTTGGCATTTGGACCTTATCTGGTTAAAAATACAGTGACTGGATAAAACGTCAGGACTCATGATGAACC
>JBILYN010000216.1:0-7615 GCA_044377715.1 Aquabacterium sp. | reverse complement strand
CCGGTCATCGGTGCCAATGAAGGTCCAGGAGCTGCCGCTGGAATACGCGTGAAGGTACGACGACATCACGCCCTTGGACGGCCCGGTCGTGCCCGAGGTGTAGATGATCGACTGCAGGTCCCAGGGTACGATCTCGCGCTCTAGCGCCTTGGGCTCGACGCCCAAAGGTGACAGCGCTTGCTCAGGAAACTGCTTCAGCCCGCTGACGGCCGCTGCTTCGCCGCCGACAACGACCAGCGCTGCGAGGTCGGACAGGTCTATGCCCTGTAGTCGATCGACCAGCGCCGCGTGGGCGACGATCAGCTTGGCGCCCGAGACCCGGATCGCGTGCTCGAGGATGCGGCCTCGGTAGGCCAGGTTGATCGGCACATAGACCGCGCCGAGGTAGTTCAGTCCGAACCAGACCCGCATCGCGTCCGGTCCGTTGGGCAGCCAGGAATGCACCAGATCGCCTTGCGCCACGCCCAGCGCTTGCAGACCTGCGGCGGTGCGCCTGGTGATCTCCAGCGTCTGCGAATAAGTCCACTGGCTGCCGTCGGCGAAACGCGCGAACACTTTATCGGGCTGCGATGCGGCGTACTTCTCCAGCACTGCGCGCAGCACGCAGTCTTGCGCCGGTGGGATTCTTGGGTCGTACAAGCTCATGGTCGGCGTCCTTGGCTGCGGTCAGATCGGCGAAATCGCGTGGTGTCTGGCGGTGCGCCGCTGGTGCTGCTTGCGCACGCCGCAGCGCTCGAGTGTGGCGATGATGACGGGCCGGGTGTCGCGCGGATCGATCACGTCGTCGATGCCGAAATGGGCGGCCGCGTGCATAGGCCCGAGGTGCTGGCGAAAATTCGCGATCAGCGCCGCGCGGGCGGCCGCCGGGTCGGCTGCGGCCGACACTTTCTTTTGGTACGCCACGTCGACCGCGCCCTCGATCGACATCGCGCAGATCTCGGCGGTCGGCCACGCCACGCACAGGTCGGCGTCGAAGCTGCGGCCACCGCACATCGCGATATAGCCCAGTCCATAACCCTTGCGCAGCACGACCGAGATCCGCGTGACGCTGGCTTGGCCGAGTTCGAACAGCAACCTCGCGCTGCGCCGCGCCAGCCCGCTGCGCTCGGCGGCGCTGCCGAGCAAAAAACCGGGCAAGTCGATCAGGTAGATCAGCGGCAGCCCGAAGGCGTCGCAGATCGAGACGAAATGAGCCCCTTTTTCGCAAGCCGGTGCATCGAGCGTGCCGGCCAGATGCAGCGGTTGGTTGGCGACAATGCCCACTGGTCGGCCGCCGAAGCGGGCAAAGCAGGTGACCAGGTTGCGGGCATAGCCCGGCTTGATCTCGAAAACGCTGTGGGCATCGGCGATAGAGCCGATCACCTTGCGGATGTCGTAGGCCCGACGACTGTTCTCAGGCACCACGCTCAGCAGCGACTCGTCGCGGCGCTGTGTTGAGTCAGTGCAATCGACCACTGGCGCGGGCTGTTGTGCATTCGACGGCAAAAAGCTCAAATAGCGCCGAATCAGCGCGAGTGCTTCGGTGTCGGAGTCGGCCGCGATGTCGGCTATGCCATGGCGCTCGGTCTGCACTTGATCGCCGCCCAGCGCCTCCATGTCGATGGTCTCACCGATCGCTGCCTTGACCAGCGCCGGCCCGGCGATGCCCATCGTCGAGCTGCCGCGAACCATCACGACAAAGTCCGACAACCCGGCAAAGTTGGACGGCCCGGCAAAGCCCGGCCCCATCATCGCCGAGACAACCGGCACCCAGCCCGACATCGTCGCCATCTGCTGGAAGAACTGCGAGCCTTCGGCGAAATGGCGGCTGTCCAACCCCTCCTGGATCCGGTGGCCGCCGCCGTCGAGCAGCATCACAAAAGGGTGGCCGTGCTCTATCGCCTGGTCGGCGAGCTTGGCGAGCTTGTGGCCGCCGATGCGCCCGTTCGATCCGCCGAGCACCGTGTAGTCGAAAGCCGCCAGGCAGATCGATCGGCCGTCGATCTTGGCGTAGCCGGTGATCACGCCGTCTGCGGGTGCCTGCAGGTTCTCGGTGTCGAAGGTGTCGCGCTTGGGTTCGACGAAAGCGCCGATCTCGTAGAAGCTGCCGGGGTCGGCCAGTATGGCAATGCGCTCGCGCGCGCTGAGCTTGCCGGCGGCGTGCTGGCGCGCGATCGCACCGGCGCGGGCGTCGTCGAGCAGGCCAGCGCGTGCGGCGCGCAGCGTCTCGATCGGGGTCGGCGCGGCAAGGGTCGAAGCAGAGCTCATCAGGGGTCCGGTCATTTTTGTTGCCCAGAAGCACCGTCAGCGCGCTGCGCCTGGCCGGCCAGGCGGTCGTGGGTCTCAGGCGTCAGCCCGCGCGTTCGCAGCAACTGCTTTTGTATCTTTTCAGTCGGTGTCTTGGGCAACTGGTCGAAGAACTCCAGATAGCGCGGCACCATGAAGTAAGGCATGCGCGGGTCGAGAAAGTCCAGCAGCGCGGCCGCCGACAAGGCTTGGCCGGGCCGCAGCACGACGCAGGCCATGATCTCGTCTTCGCTGTGCTCGCTGGGCACCGCGATCACTGCGGATTCGAGCACCGCGGGGTGGGCGTTGATCTCGCTCTCGACCTCGAAGCTCGAGACGTTCTCGCCGCGTCGACGCACCGCGTCCTTGAGCCGGTCGATGAAGGTCCAGCGGCCGCTGGCGTCGCAGCGGAAAGCGTCGCCGGTGTGCAGCCATTGGTTGCGCCAAGCAGCGACCGTGGCCTCGGGCATCTGGTGGTAGCCGTCCATCACCGACCAGGGGTCGCGGCTGCGCACGACCAACTCGCCGACATCGCCTGGCGCGACCTCGATGTCGTGCTCATCGACCAGCCTGGCTTCGAAGTCGGGTCGCAGCCATCCGGCGGGTCCGGGCTCGGCATGGCCGACGGGTGCGCGGATGATCGTCGAGCCCTCGGTCAGCCCGTAGCCTGTGGCCACCGCCGTGATCCCGAATCGCGCCTTGAAGGCGTCGAGCTGCGCCATCACCGGCACCATCGTGATGCTGCGCAAGCTGTGCTCGCGGTCGTCGGGCCTCGGCGGCTGGCGGTAAAGGAAATTGGCCATCGCCCCCAGCAGCAGCGTGTGGGTGCAGCGGTGTTGGCGGACCTCATCCCAGAAACTGGTGGCGCCAAAGCGTGGCAGTACGACCGCGCTCGCGCCTTCGATCAGCGCTTTGTAGACGCCCGCCCATTGGCCGCCGATGTGGAACAGCGGCAGCGTGCACAGCGTCACCCCGTCCGGGTCCCAGGCGCCGAACAGCGCCGGCGTGGCGTAGCCGTAAGCATGCGCCTGCGTCACGCGAACCCCCTTGGACAAGCCGGTGGTGCCCGAGGTGTAGAGGATGCCGATCAAGTCCCAGGGATTGAGTGCTGCCGGCAGCGCCCGCTCGCCGAAGACCTGGTCGAAGCTCAGGCACTTGATGCGCGCCGGGAACACCTGCGCGCCGGGGTCGCCGCGAACGACGATGGTCTCAAGCGCCGGCACCTTGTCGATGACCTCCGCCAGCACCGCGCAGTGCGCGGCCTCGATGACGATCACGCGTGCGCCCGAGTTGTTCGCCACATGCGCGAGGATGGCGCCTTTGTAGGCCGTGTTGACCGGCACCTCGACGCGTCCGGTCAGCGCCAGGCCTAGCCAGGACACGACGTAGTCGAGGTGGTTGTCCAGCATCAGCAGCACGAACTGCCCGGCGTCGACGCCCAGTGCGCGCATGCCGCCGCCAAACGACAGTGCCAGCTCGTACAGCGCGGCATAGCTCAATTGCCGCTCAGGATCGCTGACGGCGACCTTGTCCGGTGTCCGGGCCAGCGCTTGCTTGAACACCGCAGCGATGTTTCGCTGCGACAGTGGTGGCAGCTCGAGGTCAGCGAACGCTTGGTGCTGGTTCATCTTGTCCGGTCTTGTCAGAAGGGTTCGATCACCCGTTTGCGCCCGCTGCGCGGCGGCGCGGGTTCCAGCGTTTGCAAGGTGTTGAGCAGCAGCCTGCGGGTATCCGCTGGGTCGATCACGTCGTCGTAGACCAGCTTGCCGGCAGCCTCGATGGCGCGGTGCTCCCGCTTGAACAGCTCGGTCAGCTCAAGGTGGCGCAGCGCGCGCTGCGCGAGGTCTTCGATGGCCTCGAGTTCACGCTTGTGCAGGATGGTCACCGCGCCCCCGACCCCCATGCCGCCGTATTCGGCGCTGGGCCAGGCCAGCAGCACCGCGGGGTCCAGCGGCTGCGAACCCATGATGTAGTAGCCCAAGCCGTAGGCCTTGCGAAGCACCACCGTCATCATCGGCGTGGTCGCGTTGGCGATCGCTGACAGCAGCCTGCCGCTGTGCCGGATCAGCCCGGTCTTCTCGGCCTCGGGTCCGACCATCAGGCCGGGCGTGTCGCACAGCAGCAGCAGCGGGATGTCGTAGGCGTCGCAGATCTGGACAAAGCGCGCAGCCTTGACCGACGCGGCGCTGTCGATCGCGCCGGCGCCGTGCAGCGGCTGGTTGGCCAGCACGCCGACGGTGCGGCCCTCGAAGCGGGTCAACGCGGTGACGATCGACTTGCCGAACGAGGGCTTGAGCTCGAGCACGCTGCCGACGTCGGCCAGATGCTGGATCACCTTGCGCACGTCGTAGGCGCGGCGCGGGTTCTCGGGCACGATGGCGCGCAGCGCCAGCGCGTCCGGTGCCGGGCCGGGTGCCGTGGCCGGGCCGAAGTAAGCGAGGTAGGACTTGGCGAGCGCGATCGCGTGGCTGTCGTCGTCGGCGAGCAGGTCGACCACGCCGGTCTGCACATGCACCTCGACCGGCCCGATCTGCTCGGGTGTGAGCTTGACCCCCAGCGCAGCTTCGACCAGCGGTGGCCCGGCCAGCCCCAGCGCCGAACCTCGCACCGCGATCAGCAGGTCGCACATGCCGGCGAGGTTGGCGTGGCCGGCGAACGCTCGGCTGGGAACGATGCCTATCGTCGGCACCAGGCCTGACAGCCTGGCAAAGGTGACGAAAGTCGAGGTCGGGCCGCGCGCTGGCAGGCTCATGTCCTGAACCCTGGCCCCACCGCCTTCGAGCCAGCAAATCACCGGCAGCCGATGGCGCAGTGCGTGCTCGAACATCCGACTGATCTTGATGTGGTTGATCGCGCTCTGGGTGCCGCCGTGGACGGTGTAGTCGTAGAGCACCAGGTCGACCGAGCGCCCACCGACCCGTGCCGTGCCCATCACCAAGCCGTCGGCAGCGCCGTCCATGCCGGACATCGCCGGCTTGGCCAGGCCGCCGTACTCGACCCAGCTGCCGCTGTCGATCAGCGTGTTCAGTGCCTCGCGAACCGTCAGCCGGCCTCGGCCATGCTGGCGCGCCACGGCGGCGGGTCGCGCCGGGTCGAGGATCGCCAACTGCGCATCCAGCAAGAGCTGCAGGTCCGGCCGGGCCGGATCCTCAGCCCGTGCCGACGTCACTTGGTCCGCTCGCGGAAGACCCCCATCGCCTTGGGGTCACGCACCGAACTCAGTGTCGCCAGCGCGATCTCGTCGGCGCCAATGCCGGTGTGGTTGGTCGGCGTGAAGCTGATCGGCCCGAGCAGGCCGGGGTAGCCCTTGACGTTGTCCATCGCGCGCTTGATCTTGTCGGGATCGAAGGACTTCTCGCCCTCGATCACCACCTTGAGCAGGTGCAGGAAGTCGTAGTACGGGCTCATCGTCACCGCCGTCTCCATCCCTTTGACCTCGGGGTAGCTCTGCAGCTTTTTCGCAAAAGCCACCTGGCGCGGGCCAGGAGACTCCTTGTCGGTCCAGGTCAAGGCCTTGTAGTGCGTGCCGCTGGCACCGACCAGCGCCTCGGGGGGCACCAAGTCGAGCAAGCCCTCGAGGAACAAGCCGTTGTGGCCGGCCACCTTGGGGTACCACTTCTGGCTGTGCATCGCGTTGAAGGCCATCGCCGCGTTTGGCGTGTTGGCGATCCAGGCCAGCACGCCCTCGACACCGGCCTTGCGCAGGTTGCTGATGTAGGAGTTCAGGTCGGGCGCGGCGATCGGGTAGACCTCGACCGCCAGCGCGGTCAGCCCACGGCGCTTGAGCGCCGCGCGGCAGGCGTTGGTGGCCTGCTCACCGAATGCGGTGTTCTCCTGCAGGATGCCGATTTTCTTGAGCTTGAGCGTGTCGGCGAGGTGACGCACTGCCGCTTCGCCCTGGTGATCGGTGTTGTACGAGCACTGGTAGTGGAACGGGTATTTGACCCCGTCGGCCAGGTCGGCGGCAAACGCATAGGTCGACTGCAGCAGCTTGGCCGGTGTCGTGAAAGCCAGCGAGGCCAGCGCCTGCGAACTGCCGGTCGGACCGACCAGCGCCAGCGCGCCGGCGTCGATGATCTTCTTCATCACGGTCGGCTGCTTGGCCGGCGAGGCCTCGTCATCCTCTTCCTTGCGAACAATCGGCCGGCCCAGGATGCCGCCGGCGGCGTTGATCTCGTCGATCGCGATCAGCCCGCCGATGTAGAGCGGCGCAAAGCTCGAAGCCAGTCGTCCGGTGCTCGGGCGCACCCAGCCGACGGTCATCGGCGCGTTTTGCGCCATCAGCATGGGCGAGACCCCCATGCCCAGCAGGCCCATGCCCAGGCTCGATGCGGCGCCCAGAAAGTCGCGCCGGTCCAGGCTGCCGTCTGCGGCGACGCCGAAGGGGAGGTTTTTGTGCTGAGTCATCGCGAGGGTCTCCAGTCAGGGGGTGGTGGTGGTGGCGCGGCGCAGCGCCGGCCGGGGGGTGCTTCAGACGCCGAGATAGGCGTGCTTGATCAGGTCGCTGCCGTGGACCTCGGCCGGTGTGCCGCTGCCGATGATTCGGCCGTTCTGCAGCACATAGGCCTTGTCGGCCACTTCGAGCGCGCGTTCGACCAGTTGCTCGACCAGCACGATGGCGCAGCCCTGGGCGCGCAGCCGGGTGATCACGTCCATGACCTGGTCGACGATGATCGGCGCCAGACCGAGTGAGGGCTCGTCGAGCATCAGCAGCCTGGGCGTTCGTAACAGTGCCTGGGCGATCGCCAGCATCTGCTGCTGCCCGCCCGACAGCGCGCCGGCAGCGATGTTGGGCCGCTCAGCGAGCATCGGGAACATGCCCAGCACCTCTTCCAGCCGCCTGCGCTCCTCGGCCCGGCCCAGCTTGGCGCCGTACAGACCGAGGTCGAGGTTGGCCATCACGCTCTGGGTGCGGAACAAGCGCCGCCCTTCGGCGACATGGAGCAAGCCACGGTCGACGATCTGCGTGGCGCCTAGGTTGGTAATGTCTTGGCCGGCGAATTCGATCTGCCCGGCAGTGGCCGGCAGCAAGCCCGAGATCGCCTTGAGCAGCGTGCTTTTGCCAGCGCCGTTGCCGCCGAGAACGGTGACGATCTGGCGCTCGTGCACATCGATCGAGACCTGCTCGAGAACGCCGATCGGGCCATAGCCGCAGACCAGGTCGCGAACGCGCAGCAAGGGTGGGGCGCTGACGGGTGTGTGGCTGATGTCAGTCATGCGATGTTGGCACCGATCGCTTGCCCATGTACGCGGCCATCACGGTCTCGTCGTTGAACACCGCCTCTGGAGTGCCCGAAGCCAGCACCCGGCCGCCTTCGAGCACCGTGACACTGCGGCACAGATTGGCCAC
>JBILYN010000028.1:0-23643 GCA_044377715.1 Aquabacterium sp. | reverse complement strand
ACCTTGCTATGGTGAACAAGATAAACCTGCGTCAGGCGATCCGTAGCTCGAGGTGCTTGCCAAGCACGCGCGCAGCGGCCTCGATCTGGTCGAGCCGGGACGCATGGCGCAAATCAAACAGCCGATCGACTTGCGGCATGTGCCAGCCCAGGCGGCGCGCCAGTTCGGACTTCTTGATGCCCTGCTCGGTCATCGCCTGGTAAACGCCCAGTTTGGCGCCCTCCAAGGCCGATGGGCGCACGGTGTGCTGCCCGCGCTTGGCCTTGCTCGGCACGGGCAGCGGCGCTCGCTCGGCCACGTAGACCGACAGCGCGGACTCGAGCGCATCCACCGCTTGCAGCAGCGCTTCGCCCTCATCCGCGCCGAAGGTGATCGCCTCGGGAACGTCAGGAAATGTCACCAGCACGGTGCCGTCGTCGGGCGTCAGGATGACGGGGTAGTTGAGCATGTCGGGTGTCCTTACTTCAGGCCAAGCTGGCGTTTGATGGCGGCTTCGAGGCCCTTGCCCAACTCGGCTGTGCCGTGCATGGGAAGCACCGATTTTCTGCCATTCAAGAACACGTTCAGATGCGAGCCCTTGCCGGGCTGAACGACCCGCAATCGGCACCGGACGGCGTTCGCATGGCAGGCTTGCAGGACTTCGCACGCTTGCTGCCGCAGACCGACTGGCTGTTGCTGGCCTGCCCGCTGACCGATCAAACCCGCCGCCTGGTCGATGCCAGCGCGCTGGCGCTGCTCTGCTGGTGCACCGGCCAGCCCCTTAGAAACAAACTCGGCCGGGGTTGAACCGGCCGAATGCCTCAAGCCAGCGGCAGGGTCGGGTTGCGCTGCTGCAGGATGTCGTTCATGCGCAGGGCGATCACGTCGAGCAGCCTCTGTTGCGCCGGGATGATGTAGTAGCGATCCTGCTGGATCGCCGACAAGACCGCGGCGGCGACATCGGCGGGGTCGTAGCCCTCTTCGAGCGCGGCCCGAAACGTGGCCGATTGAATGCGCTGGGCCTCGGGCAAGGTCTTGACGTCTGTCGCGGGGCCGAAGGCCTCGGGCCGGTTGCGTTCGGCGTCGATGATGCGGGTGCGGATCAAGCCGGGGCACAGCACCGATGCCGTCACTTTGGCGCCGATGCTGCGCAGGTCCTTGTAAAGGCCTTCGGTGAAACAAGCCACCGAATGCTTGGAGACAAAGTACGGATTGCCGCCAGCAATCAAACCGGCCACCGACGCGGTGTTGACGACATGACCCGCCTGACCGCCGGCCAGCATCCGCGGCACGAACTCGCGAACGCCGTAGAGCACGCCCATGAAGTTCACTTTGTGGATCCACTCCCAGTCCGACAGCGGCGTCTCCCAGGCCAGGATGCGCAAGGCTGGCGTGGCAACGCCAGCGTTGTTGCACAGCACATGCACAGCGCCGTATTGCGAATATGCGGCGTCGGCCAAGGCCTTGATCTGGGCCTCGGACGTCACGTCGGTCTGTACCCCGATCGCGTCTGCACCGGCAGCGCGCAATGCCGCCACCGATCGCGCCAGCGTCTCGCCTTCGATGTCGGCCATCACCAGCTTCATGCCCTGGCTGGCAAAGCTCTTGGCCATCGCCAGGCCGATGCCGCCCGCAGCGCCTGTGACCACCGCCACGCGTCCGCTCAAGTTGTCCATGATGATGTCTCCGTCTGGTTGATCAGGCGCTGATTGTTCAATGCGCTGCGACCTGGCCCATGTCGCAACGGGGATAGAGGATCCGATCGACGGGGGCCACACTGGTCAAGATTTCACTGTCGTCAACGACGACATGGCCACGCACAGGGTCGGCGCAGCTTGTTGCCACCCGGTCGCGAATCGACTGAAAACCAGACAGGAGACAGCTGTGTTCAAGAGAGTGTTGATCGCCAATCGCGGCGAAATAGCGATTCGGATCGCGCGTGCCGCTTCGGCGCTGGGTGTTGAGTCGGTCGGGGTTTACCCGGCTGTCGATCGCTTGGCGCTGCACACCCAACTGACGAGTTCGGCGCGAGAGATCGCCAGCGCTTCGGCCGACCCGGTCCGCGCTTATCTGGACATCGAGGCGATCATCGCTGCCGCCAAGGCCAGTGACTGCGACTGTGTGCACCCGGGCTACGGTTTCCTGTCAGAGAACGCCAATTTCGCGCAGCGTTGCGCGATGGAGGGCTTGCGCTTCATCGGGCCATCGCCGGCATCGTTGGCCTTGTTTGGCGACAAGATTGAGGCGAGGGCGTTCGCACAATCACTTCAAATCCCTGTGCTGGCCGGCACCCCGGGGCCGCTGGCCAATGGCGACGAAGCCCGGGCGATGGCGCAAGCGGTCGGTTACCCGGTGATGCTCAAAGCGGCAGCGGGTGGCGGTGGTCGAGGCATGCGGGTGGTCAGCAAGGCCGAAGACATGGCCGAGGCCTTTGCCCGCTGCCAGGGCGAGGCCGAAGCGGCGTTTGGCAACCGAGCGGTTTTTCTCGAGAAGCTTGTGCCGCGTCCGCGCCACATCGAGGTCCAGGTGCTCGGCGACAGCCAAGGCCAGGTCGTTCACCTGCACGAGCGCGATTGCTCGGTGCAATTGCGCAACCAGAAGCTGATCGAAATCGCCCCGGCGCCCAACCTTGATGGCGCGCTGCGCCAGCGAATGCTCGACGATGCGTTGAAACTCGCGCGCGCTGCGCGCTACGAGAACGCCGGCACGGTGGAATTTCTGGTCAACCCGCAGACCGGTGAGCACTGCTTCATCGAATGCAATCCGCGGATCCAGGTCGAGCACACCGTCACCGAACAGGTCACCGGCCTGGACCTGGTCGAAGCGCAGTTCAGGATTGCTGCCGGCGCGTCGCTCGCTTCTCTGGGCCTGGCCGACCAACAAGCGGTCGGCAAGCCCAGGGGTTTTGCGATCCAGGCCCGCATCGTCGCGCTGGGCACCGGCACGCTGAGCGCTTACCGCGAACCCTCGGGCCCCGGTGTTCGGGTCGACGCCTGCGGCTACCTCGGGATGTCGCCGCCGCCGCAGTTCGACCCTTTGCTGGCCAAGCTGATCTGCCAGTCGAGTTCGGCGATGAGCTTCGAGTCGGCTGTCGACCGCACGCTGCTCGCGCTGGGCGAGTTCCACATCGATGGCCTCGAGACCAACCTCGATCAGCTGCGCGCGATCCTCGGCCACGCAGCGTTTCGAAGCGGTGATGCCCGCACCACCTTGCTCGCCGAAGTGCCGGCGCTCAGCAAGACCGTGTCGACCCCAGGCCATGGGGCCTCGGCGACCCAGGCGGCGCCGGGGTCCGACAGCACACTGCGCTTCCTGGCCCAGCAGGCCTCAGCGCTGGGCCGCAGCGCGGCAGCGACCGCCCAGCCTGCGGGTCTGGCATCGCTGGCTGTGCCCGAAGGTCACCAGGGCGCCGAATGTCCACACGCTGGCTCGGTCATCGAGGTCCTCGTCCAGCCAGGTGCCAGCGTCAACGCCGGTGACACGCTGATGGTGATCACCGCGATGAAGATGGAGTCCGCGGTCAGCGCGCCTTGCTCGGGCGTCGTGACTGCGCTGGCCGAACTCGGCGCTGGCGACACCGTGGCATCGGGACAGGTGGTCGTGGTGATCCGCGCTGAGCAGGCCGGCTTGGCCGCAGCGGTAGACAGCAAACCCGCCGACCCAGGCTGGGCGCCATTGCTGGCCGAGGTGGCCACGCTGCAAGGCTTGGCGCACGCCAGGCTGGGCATCGCCTCGCAAGAACCCGGCGTCGTGCGCCAGCGCAACCGTGGCAAGCTCAACTGCCGCGAGCGGATCATTCTGCTGCTCGATGCGGGCAGTTTTCGCGAGGTCGGCAGTCTCGCCGGTTTTGCGTCTTACGACGACAGCGGCAACATCAGCGACTTCACCCCGGCGAATCACGTCGGCGGCCAAGGCCGGATCGCCGGCAGGACGAGCATCGTCTGCGCCGATGACTTCACCTCGCGTGGCGGCCATGCCGATGGCGCGATCGGCCAGAAGAGCCGTTACCTCGATGCGCTGTCGATCGAGATGCGCGTGCCCTCGGTTCGCCTGCTCGACGGATCGTCGGGCGGCGGCAGCGTCGCGGCGATGGTCCCCAAGCAAGACAGCAGCGCCAGCGCCTCGGCCAAGGAGAGCAGCGGTGCGATCCAGGCTGGCCGGCCCAGGGTGACCGGTGGCGGCGGCTCGTTCTTGCCCGGGCACCTGGGCAGTTCGCTGTACGCCGAGCAGTTGCGCACGGTGCCGGTGGTCAACCTGTTGCTGGGTAGCGTGGTCGGTATCGGTGCGGCCAAGGCGGTGCTCGGGCATTTCTCGGTGATGGTCCGCGACATCGCCCAGCTCTTCGTCGCTGGCCCGCCGGTGGTCAGCCATGCGATGGGCTACGAGGTCACCAAGGAAGACCTTGGCGACTGGCGTATCCACTGCCGCAACGGTTCGGTCGACAACCTGGCCGAGACCGAGCAGGAAGCGGTGGAGATGGCCAGGCGATTCCTGTCCTACCTGCCGATGAGCGTCTACGAGGCGCCGCCACGCGCGCCCGTCGATCCCACCGACCCGCCTGACCGACGAGACGAAGAGTTGTTCACGCTGATCCCGCGCAAGCGCGCGACAACCTTCGACGTTCGGCGTGCGATTCGACTGATGGCCGACCGCGATTCATTCTTCGAGATCGGTGCGCTGTGGGGCACCGACCAGGTCACTGGTTTTGCCCGCTTCAACGGCCATCCGGTGGGCGTGATCGCGTCGGACAGCCGGCATGTCAACGGCGGCGCGCTCACCGCCGACGGCTGCGACAAGCTGCGGCGCCATCTCGACCTGTGCGACCTGTTCCATCTGCCGCTGCTCAACCTCGTCGACAACCCCGGTTTTGCGGTCGGCATCGCACACGAGACAGCCGGCACGATCCGCAAGGGCGGCGAATGGATGATCGCGTTCGCACAGGTCGACATGCCGATCTTCACCGTGCTGATGCGACGCAGCTTCGGTGTGGCAGGCAACAACTATGCGACGCCCAACGCCAAAGCCTCAACGCGCGTCGTCTGGCCGGCAGCCGATGTCGGCGGCATCCCGCCCGAGGGTGGGATCGAGGCGGCTTACAAGCGGCAACTCGCCGAATCGGCCGACCCGGTCGCGCTGCGTGCCGAAATCAATGCCCGCATCGAAGGTGCGCGTGGTCCGATCGGGCCGCTGAACCGTTTCCAGATCGAGGAGATGATCGACCCGCGCGACACCCGCAAGCTGGTCTGCGAATGGGTCGAAGACGCGTACCGCATCGTCTCTCAGCCCGCGCGGCTGGTCTCCAGAGGCCTGCAGTTCAGGCCTTAGGCGGCGCCGCCTGATCGGCGCGTCGGCGAATCAGGCGCGCAGCGCATAAAAGGCCAGCGCCGGGCTGCGGATGTCCAGGCGCTCGAAATGGCCAAAGCCTGCGCGCCGCGCCAAGTCGCGCGCACGCTTCTCGCCCCAGCAAGCGCCCAGGCCCGGGCCACCCAGCGACAGCGACTGTGGCACGCAGTGCAAGCAGCTCATGCCGTAGAGCATGCGCGCGAACGGGTTCGCCAGGTTGTCGGCCAGGTCGTCGGCGACCTTGGGCTCGACCATCAGGTAGGTGCCGCCCTCGCTCAGCGCGCTGCGCAGGTGGACCAGCGCGCCCAGCGGATCGGGCAGGTCGTGCACGACGTCGAAGCTGGTGATCAGGTCCCAGCCCGGTGTGGCGGGCAGACTTTCAACCGCCATCACTTGGAACGCCAGCCTGTCGCCCCAGTCCACTTCGACTGACCTTGCCCTGGCCAGATCGATCGATCGCGGATCCAGGTCTATGCCCATCACCTGTGCCTGGGGGAATCCGCGCGCCAGCGCCATCGGCACCACGCCCATGCCGCAGCCCACGTCCACCGCCCGGCCGCCAGCCGCCAGCTTGGCGACCACCTCGGGCATGGTCGGCAGCCAGCTCTTGACCAGCCGCGACTCGTAGACCGTTCGGTTCATCGCGCCCAGGGCTTGCGGCAGGTCGCTGCCGAAGTCGGCGAATCGCACCCCGCCGCCGCTCTTGAAGGCTTCGGCCAATTGGGGCACTGCCGCGGCCATCGCCGGCAGGCCTTGGAACAAGCCGCCCAGGTAGTACTCGGACTCGGGGTCGGCCAGGAACAGCGCGTGTTCATCAGGCAGCGTGAAGCTGCCGCTGTCAGCGTTGTGCTCGATATAGCCTGCGCCGGCCATCACCGCCAGCCACTCCTCGGCATAGCGCTCGGCCACTGCCGACCGGTCGGCCAGCGCAGCCGGGGTCAGCGGCCCGGCGCCGGCCATGGCCTTGAACAAACCGGTGCGATCGCCGACCAGCAACAACGCGCCGGCCAGCGCAGTGCTGACGTCGCCGACCAGCTTGAGCATGAAATTGTTGGAGCGTTGTTTGTCCATGATCGATGAGTTCAGGATTGACGGCGTTGCAGGCGGCGACTAGCGAAGGAAGAGGCGACGACGATACCAAGCGCCGCAGCGCCTGGTCGGACGTGTAAACCCGCATCGATGCAGGTTGTGGGCCGGGCTTTGGTGCATCATCAGGCTCGGACCCACAAAGGACGACGTCTCATGCAACAAGACTTTTTTCGTCAGGATGCGCTGTGAACGATGCGCTTGGACAGTCTGTTTCTTGCACATCGGCGGCAGCGATTGAAGCCTATGACCGCGCCATCGATCATCAGCTGCACGCCTGGACGGGTGGCTTGGAAGCTCTGGACCAAGCGCTGCTGATCGACCCGGGTTTTGCGGTAGCCCACGCTGCGCGCGCGCTCGTGCTGCAGTCGCAAGGGCGTGGTCCTGAGGCGCGTGAGGCGTTGGCGATGTCGCAGACATTGGGCGGCACACTGAATGACCGCGAGCGCTCGCACATCGCGGTGATTGCCGATCTGCTCGCAGGCCGGTCGGCAGCAGCGATGCGCGCCGTGACGGCCCACGCCGTCAACTGGCCTGGCGATGCGCTGGTGATGTCCACCGCGCTAGGCGCTTTCGGGCTGATCGCTTTCAGCGGCCGAGTCGACCACGACCTCGAGCGGCTGAACTTTGTTCGCCGCCTCACGCCGCATTACGCCGACGACAACCCCTGGATGCTGACCCACCGGGCTTGGGCCCACATCGAGGCCGGCATGGCCGATGTCGGCCTGCCGATGATCGAGCGCAGCCTGGTGCTGCGCAGCGCGAACGGCAACGCGGCGCACGTGATGATGCATGGCTGCTTCGAGCGCTCAGAGACTGAGAAAGCCCTGGCTTTCGCCGAATCCTGGGTCGGGCAATACCCCAACACGGCAATGCTGTTCGGCCACCTGCACTGGCACGCAGCGCTGTGTGAGATCGATCTGGGCCGCATCGACCAGGCGGTCGCGCGGATGATCGACATCATCGAGCCGCACCTGGCCCACACGCTGCCGCTGGTGGGTTTGACCGACACGACTGCTTTGCTGTGGCGGCTGCGCATGAAAGGCCGCAGTGATCAGTCGTGGATCAAGGCTGGCCAGTTCGCAGCAGCTCGATTCCCGAACGGCGGCAATGTCTTTGTCGAACTGCATCTGGCGATGCTGGCCGCCGGCACCCGAGACGCTGCGGCCCTGCAGGCCTGCAGCGTGCGGCTGCAACGCCTGGCCGATGCCGGCCATGCGGGTGCACCTGTCGCGCTGCGCTGGGCCGAAGGGCTGGGATGTTGGATGTCGGGCGACAACGCTGGGGCCGCCCGGCAGATCGCGAGTTGCCTGCCCGAGGCCGCTCGCCTGGGCGGCAGCCATGCCCAGCGGACCGTGATCGACGTGACGCTGGCCTCGCTGCCAGCCTGATGCCTGCGGCCGTGTGCTGGCCCAGGCGGTCGCCGCGAGGCGGCCGCCTCGCGAGACTCAAAGTCCGCCGTTTTGCTGCGCCACCATCATGTAGAGCATTGGTATCGACAGCATGGTGTTCAGTCGCGAGGTGATCATCGCTGTTCGCGCTGCTTTGGGCTTTGCATCGGCCTGGTCAACCGTCACGATGCCGAGTGCTATTTTCTGATTCGGCCAGATGATGAACCAGACGTTGAATGCCATCACGAGTGCAATCCACATGCCGATGCCTATGGCTACATAAGGCACTTGCAGACTCAAAGCCTTGGTCAGATAGCCATTCATTGAAGCCACCAGCAGCCCGGTGACGACAGTCGCCAGCGCGGCGTGGCGGAACCAGAACAAAGCGGTCGGCGCAATCACTTTGCTGACGGCTGGTTTTTGTTCATCCGGGATCTTGGGCATCGATGGAATCTGGACGAAATTGAAGTACCAGAGCAGGCCGACCCACATCACGCCGCACAGCACGTGGAGCCAGCGGATGAAAAATGCCGCCCAAGCATGGTCGATTTTTGTCGGCTGATTGGCGAGCAGCACAATCAGCAACAGCAGCACCACGCCTGCGACCACGGTGTATAGCAAAGACTGAAATATCTTGATCATCATCGCTCCAATTCAATTGGGATGGAAAAGTTACGAATCCCTCCCGCAAGCCTCGAATTTTTGTCAATTTCTTGGGCTTGCCTATTCGACGTGAAGCCATGCCGGCGCAATGGCTGACTGATTGCCCGCGCAAACATGGTTGAGCGCGATCATGCCTGCCAATGCGCCGATGTTTCGAGGGTAATAACCCTCTGTGCTTGACCGATTGACGCGATAGCGCCCGATTCAAGCCGAGACGCTGTGCCTATCAATTTCAGCCTGGCTTTGTGCCGAATCTGTGAATTGGGCCAGCAACTCATACGACCTCAGCCTGGCGCTGTGGTCGTGCACCGCACAGGCGACGATCAACTCGTCGGCGCGGGTGCGCTCGATGATGGCGTCGAGTTGGCGTCTTGCGGTGGTCGGCGACCCTACCGCAGTGGCTGAGAGCATGCGCTGCACGCCCGCTTTCTCGCGCGGGCTCCAGAGCGTCTCCATCAACTGCGGATCGATCGGGCGCGGCAGCGGACCACGCACGCCGCGCTGCATGCCCAGGAACCGCAGTTGCAGTGAGGTGAAGATCGCTGCGGCTTCGTCATCGGTGTCGGCGACGATCACGTTGACGCCGACCATCGCGTGCGGCTTGGGCCAGTCAGCCGAAGGACGGTAGGTCGAGCGGTAGACCTCCAGCGCCTGCAGCAGCATCTCGGGTGCAAAGTGCGACGCAAAGGCAAACGGCATGCCCAGGTAGGCTGCCAGTTGCGCGCTGTACAGGCTTGAGCCCAGCAGCCAGATCGGCACATGGGTGCCCATGCCGGGAATGGCCCGCACCGCTTGGCCGGGCTGGGCTTCGCCCAAGTAGGCCTGCAACTCGAGCACGTCCTGCGGAAAGCTGTCGTCGTTGGTCGCCAGGTGTTGGCGCAGCGCCCGCGCGGTCAGGCCGTCGGTGCCCGGCGCCCGGCCCAGTCCCAGGTCGATGCGGCCCGGGTAGAGCGTGGCGAGGGTGCCGAATTGCTCGGCGATCACCAGCGGCGCATGGTTGGGCAGCATCACCCCGCCCGAGCCGACGCGTATGGTCTGGGTGCCGCCTGCCACATGGCCTATCAGCACCGCAGTCGCCGAGCAGGCCACGCCGTCCATGTTGTGGTGCTCGGCCAGCCAGTAGCGGCGATAGCCCCAGGATTCGGCGTGGCGGGCCAGATCGAGGGTGTTGCGCAGCGAGCTGGCGGCGTCGCTGCCTTCCACGATGGGGGCGAGGTCGAGAACGGACAGTGGGGTCATGGTCTATATCATGCTACGTCTGGCGCCGGCTTGCAGGCGACGGGTCATGTCGGGGCTGAGATTGGCAATCCTCGAGGCACCATGCGCTGACGCGTGTCGCGTCTCATCTTGATGGCGCAAGATCGGCCTGCCCGCCCAAACCTGCCACGAACAGAGTCCGTCATGTCACTACTTTCGATCGCGTCTGCCCTTTCGATCGCTTCTGCCCGCTTCAGCGCCTCACGCAGCAGGACGCAGCGCTGCGCCGTCGGGCCCGCGGGCCGTTTGCTGCTGGTCATCGCGCTGGCCTTGCCTGGCTTGGGTGCCTGCCAGGCCCAGCACAGCCCTGCGGCAGCGGTCAGTGAAGCCACAGAGCAAGACTTGCTGGCACGCATACGCAGCGCGATCGGTGACGCGAGTTGCACCAGCGATGCGCAGTGCCGCACGCTGGCCATTGGCGAGAAAGCCTGCGGTGGCCCGCAGTCCTGGCTGGCCTGGTCCGCTGCCAGCACCGCGTCGGCGCCGCTGCAGGCCTGGGCCAGCGAGCTGGCAGCGCTGGTGCGGCACCGCAACCAGCTCAGCGGCAGGGTCAGCAACTGCCAGTACAACGCCGACCCCGGGGCGGTCTGTGAAGCCAGACGCTGCGTTATTCGAGGCTCGGTGCCTTGAGGCTGGCGAGCGCTTCAGCTCCGGGTTGGCGGGGCCAGTTCAGCCCTGGCGCAGCCGCGCAGCCGCGCCGTCTATGCTGGCCTTCAGCTCGGGGTAGCTGCGGTTGACCGGGTATTGCGGAAACTGCGCGACGATCGCCTCGGGCGGGTGGATGAAGAAGCCCGCGTCGGCGGCGCCCAGCATGCCGGTGTCGTTGTACGAGTCACCGGCAGCGATGACCTGGTAGTTCAGGCTTTTGAGCGCGTTGACCGCATGACGCTTCTGGTCAGGCTGGCGCAGTCGGTAATCGCGGACGAAGCCCGCTTCGTCGATCACCAGCTTGTGGCAGAACAGCGTCGGCCGGCCGAGCTGGACCATCATCGGGTCGGCGAACTCGTAGAAGGTGTCCGACAGGATGATGACCTGGTAGCGGCTGCGCAGTTCATCGAGAAAATCCTTGGCGCCTGCCATTGGCGCCATGCCGCGGATCACCTGCTGGATGTCGGCCAGCTTCAGGCCGTGCTGCTCGAGCAGCGCAATCCGGTAGCGCATCAGCTTGTCGTAGTCAGGCTCATCGCGCGTGGTGCGGCCGAATTCGGCGATCGCCGTTCGCTTGGAGAATTCGATCCAGATCTCTGGGATCAGCACGCCTTCGAGGTCGAGGCAGACGATTTGCATGGGCTTTCCTGGTGGGCTGGGGCGCGGCAGAGGGCTGAGCCAGTCCGGCATTCGGACTGGCTCATGGCCTGCGCGGGTTGTTGCTCAGGCGGCTGCTTTGGGCGCGTAGCCCAGCATCGCCTTGACTTCCAGGAACTCGCCAAACGCGTGCTCGCCCCATTCGCGGCCGTTGCCCGACTGCTTGAAGCCGCCGAACGGCGCCATCAGGTCAGGACCGGCGCTGTTGAGGTTGACCTGGCCGGCCCGCAAGCGCGACGCCACCTTGCGGGCTGCGTCCAGATCGGTGCCCGAAACATAGGCCGCCAAGCCGTATGGCGTGTCGTTGGCGATTGCCACCGCTTCGTCCACCGTGTCGTAGCCCAGCACCACCAGCACCGGGCCGAAGATCTCCTCGCGCGCCACCGTCATCTGGTTGTTGACATGGCCGAGCACCGTGGGTTTGACGTAGTAACCGGTCTCCAACCCGGCAGGCTTGCCCGGGCCGCCGGCCACCAGCGTGGCGCCTTCAGCGAGGCCTGCCTGGATCAAGCTCTGGATCTTGCCCCATTGGGTCGCCGAGATCACGGGCCCGAGCGCAGCGCCGCTGTCTGGCGCGCCGACGGTCGTGGCCTCGGCAGCGGCCTTGGCGATGGCCAGCGCTTCTTCCATGCGGTCATTGGGCACCAGCATGCGGGTCGGTGCGTTGCACGACTGGCCCGAGTTGCCCATCACGCCGCGAACGCCGTTGGTCACCGCGCGCTTCAGGTCGGCGTCGGGCAGCACGATGTTGGGCGACTTGCCGCCGAGCTCCTGGTGCACGCGCTTGACGGTCGGCGCGGCGTTGCGAGCGACCTCGATGCCGGCCCGGGTCGAACCGGTGAACGACACCATGTCGACTTCCGGATGGCTGGAGATCGCCGCACCCACGGTCGGGCCGTCGCCGTTGACCAGGTTGAACACGCCTGCGGGCACACCGGCGGCGTGCAGGATCTCGGTCCAGATCTGGGCCGAGAACGGTGCGATCTCCGAGGGCTTGAGCACCATCGTGCAACCCGCTGCGAGCGCGGGTGCCACTTTGCAGGCGATCTGGTTGACGGGCCAGTTCCAAGGTGTGATCAGGCCGCAGACGCCGATCGGCTCCTTGGACATCATCGTGCTGCCGCGCAAGGTCTGGAATTCATAGTGGCGCAGCACGTCGAGCGCGGTCTGCAGATGGCCCAAGCCCATCGCGGCCTGCGCTTTTTGCGCCAGCACGACAGGCGCGCCCATCTCCTCGGTGATCGCTGCGGCCATGTCGTTGTAGCGCAGCTTGTACTCGGCGATGATGCGCTCGAGCAGGGCGGCGCGCTCGTCGACGCTGGTCTGCGAATAGCTGGCGAAGGCCGCACGGGCCGCCCTCACGGCCAGGTCGACATCGGCAGCCGAGCCCAGCGAGATGTGGCCCGCAGCAGCTTCGGTGGCCGGGTTGATGACGGCCAGGGTCTTGGGCGTGACCGGGTCGACCCAGGCACCGTTGATGTAGAACTTCAGATATTCACGCATGGCTTGAGCTTCCAGGAAAGGGTTGTCGGTTGTGATGCCGGTCTCAGGGCAAGCCATTCTAGGCAGGGCGTGCGGGCCGCACTGCCGTGGTGTCTTGCCGGTCTATTCGCTGGCCAGCAGCACGGCTTGCTTGCGCAGGCGCCCGGCACGCGACAGCGTCAGCGTGACGTTGTCGCCGGGCTGGCGTTTTTCCAGCAAGGTCAGCAGGTCGTCTAGGCTGGCGATCGCCTCGTCGTTGACCGCGGTGATCACGTCGCCAGCGACGATGCTGCCGTCGCGGGCGCGGGTGAATGCCTGCAGGCCGGCGCGCGCCGCCGGCCCGCCCGGGTTGACCTGGACCAGCGCAACGCCCTCGGGCAGGCGCAGCGCGCGCCGCAAGCCCTCGTTGGCGGCCGCGATGCCCAGCGCCGGGCGGGTGATGCGGCCGTCGCGAATCAGCCTTGGCACGATGCGGTTGACCTCGTCGACCGGAATGGCAAAGCCTATGCCTGCGCTCCCGCCCGAAGGGCTGAAGATCGCGGTGTTGACGCCGATCAGTCGGCCGGCAGAGTCGAGCAGCGGGCCGCCCGAGTTGCCGGGGTTGATCGCCGCGTCGGTCTGGATCACGCCGCGGATCGTTCGCTGGTTGGCTGAATCGATCTCGCGGTTGAGCGCACTGACGATGCCGATGGTCAGCGTCTGGTCCAGGCCGAAGGGGTTGCCGATCGCGTAGACCTTCTGCCCGACCTGAAGATCGCGGCTCAGGCCGATTGCAATCGCCGGCAGCTTGTCGCGCGGCGCGTTGATCTTGAGCACCGCCAGGTCGCGGTCGGCGAACGCGCCCACCAGCGTCGCCGGCCAACTGCTCTGGTCAGCCAGCGTGACCCTGGCACCGCTGCCTTCCTGGATCACATGGAAATTGGTCACGATGTGGCCAGCGTTGTCCCAGACAAAACCGCTGCCTGTGCCGCTGGGCACCTGCTGCACGCTGCGGTTGAAGAAATCGCGTTCGGTCGCCAAGGTGGTGATGTGCACCACGGAGGGCGACAAGCGCTTGAAGACCTCGATGTTGGTCAGCTCGTCTGCTGCCAGCGCGCCGCGCGGGGTGATCGCACGGGGCGCCGCGTCGCCGCGCTGGGCCCAGGTGCTGGTGCAGCCCAGGCCCAGCAGCAAGGCCAGCGCGGGCAGGGTGATGGGGCAGGGTCGCAAGTCCATGGCGGTTGGTTGGCGGGCTGATTCGGTCAAGGTCGACTCGGACCGCGATGATAGGCACGCTTATGCTTGCGCTCATGATCTCCTCCTCGCCAGCACGGCGCAGTGCCGAAGAACAAGCCCGGCTCCACGCCGAGTTGATCGACTTGATCGAGCACCGCATGGTCTTCAACCGCTTGTTGGGACTGAAAGTGCAGACGCTCACGCCGCAGATGGTGCTGCGCTTCGAGATGCGGCCCGAACTGGTCGGTCATTTCCACTACGGCCGACTTCACGGCGGGGTGATCTCGTCGGTGCTCGACTCACTGGGCGGCTGCATATTGCTCGCGGCGCTGGGTGAGAAACACGCCCACGAGAGCGCTGACCAGGTGATTCAACGCTTTCTGAGGATAGGCACCATCGACCTGCGGGTCGATTTTTTGCGCCAAGGGCTGGGCCAGCACTTCATCGCCAGCGCCGAGATCACCCGGCTCGGTGGCCGTGTGGGTTCGACCCAGATGCGGCTGCACAACGACGAGGGCGTGTTGATCGCGACAGCGTCCGGCGCTTATGTCGTGAGCTGATGCGCAGGTGCCGCAGCTGTGCTGGCCGCGGGTCGTCCGGCCCGGCTTGAGCCTGTTGTTGTCTGGTGCGCCGCCGCGAAGCCGCCGCTGGCCTCCAGCGCCCAGCCTTCTGTGGCGCTGTCGCTGCTGACCCAGCGACTGCCGCCCACCACCAGATCGCGCTGGCTGGCGCGCTGCAGCAGGCGCTCGCAGTCGGCAGCGCTCAGCAAGCCGGCCAGGTGCTGCCAGCGCCGGTTGACCAGCACATCGGCCCAGCTGTCTTCCATCGCCCGGCGCATCTCGGCCAGGCTGGCGTTCTGGCCCGCCGACAAACGCCTGGCCAGCAAGGTGTGCATGAAGATCTGGAATGCTTGCCGCGCGGTGCTGCTGGGCATCAGCGCAGCCAGACCGAGCAGCCTGCGCGCATAGCCCGCCTGCGTGAACTGCAGCGTCAGCATGACCTGCAGCGCCTGCACCGGGTTGATCACCCGCACCCGGTTCGGTGGCAGCACCCGAAGCGGCAGCGCGGCAGCCTGGGCATGGGGTAGCGGTGTGGCAAAACTCGACAGCACCGCCAGTCGGGTCCAGTCGTCGGCCGACAGGCCATCGCCGGGCTGACCTGCAGCGGTGCTTCGGGCCCGATTCATCGACTGCTGCCAATCGGCAGCGCCGCGCGCTTCGACCACCTGTTGGCTCAACACCGCCAAGTTGCCCGCGGCATAGGCGGCGGCCTGGTTCAGTCGGGTCACGCTGGCGGCTGGGTCGCCGCTCAACACCTGTCGGCTCACAGGGCATTCCTGGGCATCGATGCGGGTCAGAAAATGCGGGTTGACCTGCACGCCTTCGAACAACTGGCCGTGCTGCCAGGCCTGCAGGCGCAGCGCCAGCCACTGCTGAACGGCAGCGGTGGCGGCCAGCGTGCGGGCACCGAAGGTGGCGCGGCCCGCGTCCCAGCCTTGGCGCACCGGGTTGTGGTCGTGCAGGTGGCGCAGCGGTGGTGTGATCCGATGGTGGGCATGGTCCCAGCCGATCTCGAAGCCGGTCGGGTCCTGGGTGGCGGCGGCGCTGCGCGCCTGGGTGGTCCAGGACCTGTGGCTGGTGCGCACAGCGGCCTGTTGACTCGCATCGATTGCGGGGCTGAACTCAAAAGCGGCTTGTGCCATGCTGTGCTCCATCCATTGGGCGCCGGGACATCCCCGGTGCACAAAGTGTCTGGCCTGGCTGGCTCAAAGAATGAGCCAGCTCGTCGATTTATTTTTTTGCAAACCATGGTCTTGCTGGCTCACTCTTTGAGCCAGCGCTGTGGCAGACTCGCCGCGCGCGTTTTTTGCCCGGCTGTGGATCCGGCTGTCGGTCTGGCTGTGGGTATTAGGATCGGGGCAGCCCGGCCAGGGTGGATCAGGAGCGATGCAAGATGAAAGTCAGAAAAATTGCCGGTGCGCTCGGCGCCGAGATCTCGGGCATTGACCTCGGCCGCGGCGTGTCGGCGGCCATGGCCGGCGAGATCCGCGAGTTGTTCCTGCTGCACCAGGTGATCTTCCTGCGCCAACAGCCGCTCAGCCCGCAGCAGTTCCTGGACTTCGCTTGCGCGATGGGTGAGCCGATCGAGTATCCGTTCGTCGGTGGGATCGAGGGCTTTCCGACCATCATCGAGGTCAAGAAGCTCGAACACGAGCGGAACAACTTCGGCGGCGTCTGGCATTCCGACACGACTTACCTCGACTGCCCGCCGATGGGGTCGATGCTGCTGTCGCGCGAGGTCCCGCCGCACGGTGGCGACACTTTGTTTGCGAACCAGTCGCTGGCTTATGAGTCGCTGTCTGAGGTGATGCGCGGGCTGCTCGACGGTCTGACCGGCATCAGCAACTCGGCCAAGGCCGATGTGTCAAAGACCCGCGAGGACCGCATCAAGTCCGACGGCAAGTCCGGCGCAGCGCAGGAATACCGTGCCGAGCATCCGGTCGTTCGCACCCATCCCGAGACCGGCCGCAAAGCGCTGTATGTCAACGTCGCGCACACCACCGGCATCGTCGGGATGCGCGACGAGGAGAGCGCGCCGCTGCTGAATTTCTTGTTTCAGCACCAGATCAAGCCCGAGTTCACCTGCCGTTTTGTCTGGGACCGCGACGCGATTGCTTTCTGGGACAACCGCTGCACCCAGCACAACCCGGTGAACGACTACCACGGGCATCGCCGCGTGATGCACAGGATCACGCTGCGCGGCGACCGGCCGGTCTAAGCATGTGTCAGCCCGTCGGATGGCAAAGCAAGCCGCGCGGCTTGGTGTGGTGCCGTGGCGCTGGGTGTGAATGCCAACTGGAGCTCTGATGGCCAAGACCGATCGCATCTACAAGATCGAATTGCTGATCCGTCACCGCGGTCAAGTCAGCTTTGCACAACTGCTAGAGACGCTAGAGGTCTCACCGGCCACGCTCAAGCGTGATCTGGATTACCTGCGCGGCCAGCTCGGCGCACCGATCGAATACGACCGCGACAGCAACAGCTATCGCTTTGCCGCCGGACTCAGCGGCACAGGGTCCGGTCGGCGCCACGAACTGCCGGGGCTGTGGTTCAGCGAGCCCGAGCTCTATTCGCTGCTGATGGCGCAGCAGTTGCTCAGCGGGCTCGGTGCCGATGGCTTGCTCAGCCGCCACCTGCAGCCGCTGCTGGACCGCATCCACGAGTTGCTCGGGCCTGGCGGCGAGACCGACGCCAAGGCGCTGATGAAGCGCGTCAAGATCATCAGCGCGCTGCGCCGTCCGGTACCGCCCGATTGTTTCGAGCGCATGGGCGAGGCGCTGATGCGCCGTCGCCGGCTGCAGATGCGCTACCTGACCCGCGCCCGAGGTGAGGTGGGCGATCGCGAAGTCTCACCGCAGCGCCTGGTGCATTACAAGAACACTTGGTACCTGGACGCCTGGTGCCACAGCCGTGAGCGCTTGCTGCGCTTCGCGCTCGACGCGGTGCAAGAGACCCGGGTGCTCGAGACCCGAGCCAAGGACGTCGCGATGCGCCAGGTGCAGGCCGAGATGGACGGCGGCTACGGTATTTACGCCGGTGGCACACGCCAGCTCGCCACGCTGCTGTTCTCGGCGCAGGCCGCGCCCTGGATCAGCCGCGAGGAGTGGCATCCCGAGCAGCAAGGCCGGTTTCTTGCCGACGGCAGCTGGCAGCTCGAGCTGCCTTATGTCGACGAGACCGAGCTGGTGATGGACTTGCTGCGCCAGGGCGAGCAAGTCCAGGTGATCGCGCCCCAAAGCCTGCGTGAGGCGGTGCAGCGGCGGCTGGCAGCGGCGTTGGCGGTGTACGCCGCTGCTTGACGGCGGTGGCTGGCTAGATCACGACCTCGATCAGGCAGGGCGCCTGGCTCGCAAAGCCGCGCTGCAAGGCCTGCACCAACGCGCCAGCGTCCTCGACGCGCACCGCCGCGACGCCGTGGCCTTTGGCCAGCGCCACCCAGTCCAGGTTTGGCCGGTCTAGCGTGAGCATGTCGACGGCTTTTTGTCCGCTGATCTGCGCCCCCACGCCTTGGAGCTCGCCCTGCAGGATCGCGTAGCGGCGGTTTGCAAACACGACCGCCACCACCGGCAGCGATTCACGCGCCATCGTCCACAGCGCTTGCAGCGTGTACATCGCGCTGCCGTCACCTTCTAGCGACAGCACCGGCCTGCCGGGCGCGCCGATGGCCGCGCCCACCGCGCAAGGCAGGCCGAAACCGATCGCTCCGCCCATGCCTTGCAGCCAGTCGTGCGGTGCGGCTGCGGCCATCTGCGGGCCGAAGGCGCGGCCGGTGGTCACGGCCTCGTCGACCACGATCGCGTTCGCTGGCAGCGTCGAGGCGATCGCCGCGGCCACTGACTCAGGTGTCAACGCGCCGCTGGGGGCGGTGACAGCCGCTGGCACGGCCAAGACCAGGTCGCGCTCGACGCGAACGTCCAAGGCATCGGCCAGCGCCTGCAGCGCCGCCGGCACGTCCTGCCGCGGCTCGGCCAGCGTCAGCAGCGCAGCACCTGGCGGCTTGAGCTGCGAGGGCTTGCCGGGGTAGGCGAAGAAGCCGATCGGATCGACGCTGCCCGCCAGCACCAGCGCTTGCACGCCGGCCAGCGCAGCCACCGACGGGTCGACGGCGTAGGGCAGCCGGGGAATCCGCGGCCGGCCGCGTCCGCCGGGCATGCGCGCGTTGTAGAACTCAGCCATCAGCTTGCAGCCGGTCTTGGCGGCGATCGCCGCGGCCAACATCTGCGTGCGCTCGTCGCGCGAACCAGCAGCGCCCAGCAGCAGCATCGCGCGAGCGCCCATCGACTTGAGCATTTGCGCGGCGGCGTCGACCGCCGCTTGTGGTGCGGCCTGCGGCGCGGCCGGCTGTGCCGCTTGATGCGCTTGGCCACCGGCGCCCCAGGCGGTGTCGGCTGGCAGCACCAGCGTGGCGATGCGTCCGACCGCGCCGTCACGCGTGGCCTGCACCGCCGCAGCGCCGTCGGCGCCGACATCGGCGGCGCGCTGCGAACTGCGCACCCAGTGCGAGATCGACTGCGCAATGCCGTTCAGGTCGGACTTCAACGGCGACTCGAAATGCACATGGCCGGTCGCGTGGTCGCCGACGACGTTGACAATGCCAGAGCGCGCCTTGCGCGCGTTGTGCAGATTGGCCCAGCCATTGCCCAGGCCGGGGCCCAGGTGCAGCAGCGTGGCAGCGGGCTTTTCGGCCATGCGCCAGTAGCCGTCGGCAGCGCCTGTGGCCACGCCCTCGAACAGCGCGAGCACGCAGCGCACGCCGGGGATGCGGTCTAGCGCCGCGACAAAGTGCATCTCCGAGGTGCCTGGGTTGGCAAAGCACAGTTCGACCTGGCTGGCAGCCAGTGTCGTCACAAGCGATTCGGCGCCGTTCTGTTCGATCATCATGTCTCCTGGGTCAAGAGTGAGCTGGCCATTCTCGTCCATGCGGCTGCGGCTGTGTTGGCTGGCGTGTTGGTGGGCGTAATGGTGGGCGTGTTGGCGGGCTGTCTTGGGTCAGGCTCGATCGAGGGCCGCAAGCTACAGTGCGCCTCATGGCCTATGAACTGCATTACTGGCCGGGCATCCAGGGCCGAGGCGAATTTGTTCGCCTGGCGCTGGAGGCGTCCGGCGCACCGTACATCGATGTGGCGCGCGGCGCCGAGACCGCAGGGCAGGGCGTGCCGGCGATGCTGCGCTGCCTGAACGACAGCAAACTGCCTCATCCACCGTTCGCGCCGCCCTTCCTGAAGGATGGTGAGGTCGTCATCGGGCAGACCGCAGCGATTTTGCTGTACCTGGCGCCGACGCTCAAGCTGGTGGGTCGCAGCGAGCAGCTGCGGGTCTGGACGCACCAGATCCAGCTCACCATCGCCGACCTCGTGACCGAAGCCCACGACACCCACCACCCTGTGGGCAGTGGCCTGTACTACGAGGACCAGTTGCCCGAGGCCTTGCGGCGGGCGACCGAGTTCTGCCGCGTTCGCATGCCCAAGTACCTGCAGTGGTTCGAGCACATCATCCAGCGCAACCCGGCCGGGCCGCGGCAACTCGCCGGTGGCAAGCTCAGCTATGCCGACCTGTCGCTGTTCCAGTTGATCGAAGGCCTGCGCTACGCTTTCCCGAACGCTGCGAAGAAGGCCTTGGCCAAGACGCCCGAGATCGTTCAGTTGCACGACCGCGTCGCCGCGCTGCCCAAGCTGGCGGCTTACCTGCGCAGCGAGCGACGGATCCCGTTCAATGAACAGGGCATTTTTCGCTGTTATCCCGAGCTCGATCTGGCTTGATGCTGTGCCGGGCAGGCTGGGCCAGGCAGGCCGGGCCGTGTCGGGCAGGCCGGATCAGGCCAAGGCGGGCCCCGCCGCCGCAGCGCAGATCCGCCACCAGGCGGCGTCGTCGAGTTGCAAGCCTTGCGCGGCCATTGCTTCGCGCGCCACCGAGATGCGACGCGACCCCAGGATAGGCAGCGGCGCGCTGGGGTGGCGCATCACCCAGGCGATCACCACGGTGATCACCGTCACGCCCAGTTCGGTCGCCAGGGTCTCGAGCGTGTCGCGCAGGCTGCGGCTTCGCTCGTCGTCGGCGGTGAACAGCCGCCCGCCGGCCAGTGGCGACCAGATCATCGGGCGCAGGCCCAGTGCCAGGCACTGGTCTAGCGTGCCGTCATGCAGCGGGTCGCGCTGCAGCGGCGACAGCTCGAGTTGGTGTGTGGCGAGCGCGATGCGGCGCTGCAGCAGCGCGAGTTGCGTCGGCCTGAGCTTGGACGCGCCGAAGTGCAGCACCTTGCCTTCGGCGCGCAGCGTCGCCAAGGCCTCGGCCAGCGCGTCGACATCCATCAGCGCATCCGGCCAGTGGAGCAGCAGCAGGTCGAGGTGATCGGTGCGCAGTGCACGCAGCGACTGCTCGACCGAGGCCCGGATGCGCGCGGCCAAGCTGTCGCAGGGCTTGGCCCGCGTTGTCAGCGTACCGCCGGGCCGGTCCGGGTTCACCAGCCCGACGCTGCATTGGCTGACCAGCTGCACCCGGTCGCGCAGCGAAGGGCGCAGTGCCAGCGCCTCGCCGAACAGCGACTCGACGCTGCAGCCGCCGTAGAGGTCGGCATGGTCGAAGCTGGTCACACCCAGATCGAGGTTGCCCTCTATCCAGGCCAGGCGCTGCTGCGCGGTCCAGCCCCATTCGGCCAGCCGCCAGGCGCCGGCGATGACCGGTGACAGCGCTGCCGGGTTGTGCATCAGCGCCATCGGCGGGATCAGGTCTTGGTTTTCGGCAGCCTGCCCATCAGGTAGAACTCGTCGTTGGGCCGCATGCCGCTCAGATTGGCCATGCGGTTGCTCAGACCGAAGAACGCGGTGATCGCGCCGATGTCCCAGATGTCCTCGTCGTCGAAGCCGTGCGCGCGCAGCGCAGCGTAATCTGCTTCGTCGAGCTCATGCGAGCGCTGGCAGACCTTCATCGCGAAGTCGAGCATTGCGCGCTGGCGCGGCGTGATGTCGGCCTTGCGGTGGTTGACCGCCAGTTGGTCGGCGATCATCGGCTTCTTCTCGTAGATGCGCAGGATCGCGCCATGCGCGACCACGCAGTACAGGCAGTGGTTGGCGGCCGAGGTCGCGACGATGATCATCTCGCGTTCGCCCTTGGTCAGCGAGCCGCTGTCCTTGACCAGCAGCGCATCGTGGTAGGCCATGAAGGCGCGCCACTCGGCAGGCCGGTGCGCCAGCGCCAGGAACACATTGGGCACGAAACCGGCTTTTTCCTGCACCGCGAGGATGCGCTCGCGCAAGTCATCGGGCAGGTCTTTGAGCTCGGGCACGGGGTAGCGGCTGATCGGGTGGCTTGTCATGGTGTTGGGTTGAAGTCTGGTGGAGGGTCAGCATAGCGCGCGCAGCGCCTTCAGCTCCTGAACTGCAGCGCGTGCAAGCGCGCATACAGCCCGCCTGAGGCCAGCAGCGCGGCATGGGTCCCTTGCTCGACGACGCGGCCGGCGTCCATCACGACGATGCGGTCGGCATGTTCGACTGTCGACAAGCGGTGGGCGATGATCAGCGTGGTGCGGCCACGCATCAAGGTCTCGAGCGCTGCCTGCACCGCGCGTTCTGACTCGCTGTCGAGCGCCGAAGTGGCCTCGTCGAGGATCAGGATGGGCGCGTCCTTGTACAGCGCGCGGGCGATCGCCAGGCGCTGGCGCTGGCCGCCCGAGAGCTCGCCACCGTTGTGGCCGATCACCGTGTCGACGCCTTGAGGCAGGCTGTCGACGAAATCCAGCAAGTGGGCGCCGTCCAGCGCGGCGCGCACTCTTTGCGGGTCTATCGCACCACCGGGCGCACCACCCGACGCACCACCCGACGCGTCACCCAGCGCACCACCCAGCGCCACGTTGGCGGCGATGCTGTCGTTGAACATCACCACGTCCTGGCTGACCAGCGCGAACTGTCGGCGCAGCGAGTCGGTCTGCCAGTCGGCCAGTGCCACACCGTCGAGCGTGATGCGCCCGGACGTGGGGTCGATGAAGCGCGGCAGCAGGTTGATCAGCGAGGACTTGCCGGCACCTGAGGGGCCGACCAGCGCCACGGTCTGCCCGGCGGCGATGTCCAGCGACAAGCTGTTGAGCGCCGGGGCCTGGTCGTCGCGGTAGCGCAGCAGCACATCGCTGAGCACCAGATGGCCCTGGGCGCGGCCACCTGGCGCCTGGTAAGAGCCGCCTTGCTCGGCCGGGCTGTCGGCCAGCAGTTCCAGGCCTCGTTCGATAGACGCCAGGCCGCGGGTGATCGGCGCCATCACGTCCGACAAGTGCTTGACCGGCGCGACCAGCATCAGCATTGCGGTGATGAAGGCCACGAAGCCGCCGACGGTCGCGCCGCTGCTGCTGCTGCTTTGCCACAACGCGACGACGATCACCGCCGACAGCGCCATCGCGGTGAAAAACTGGGTCACCGGCGTCATCGCGCCGCTGGCCGCGACGATCTTGAGCAGCACCCGGCGCAGCGTCAGCGCATGCTGGTCGAAACGACTGGCCTGGGCTTGGGCCGCGCCGTGCAGCCGGACGATGCGCCAGGCAAGCACGTTTTCTTCGACCACATAAGCCAGCGAATCGGTCGCCTCCTGGCCCTCGCGCGCGAGCCGGTGCAGCCGCTTGCCCACGCTGCGCATCAGCAGCGCCACGGCCGGGAACAGCACGCCGACAAACAACGTGAGCCGCCAGTTCAGCCACAGCAGGTAGGACAGCAAGGCCAGCAGCGTCAGCGAATCCTTGACCAGCGTGAGGATCGAGTTGACCAACTGGGTGGCGCCGGTTTGCACTTCGTAGACCAAGGTGTTGGTCAGGCTGCTGGCCGTTCGCAGGCTGAACATCGCGGGCTGGCCGTTCAGGATGCGTTGGAACAGCGCCTCGCGCAGCGACTGCACACCGCGGTAGGCGGCCCAGGACAAGGCGTACTGCGCGATGAAGCCAGCCGCGCCGCGCAGCGCGAAGATGCCCACGATCGCCACCGGCACCATCCACAGCGCCAGCTTGCCGGCATTGAAGCCCTGGTCGAGCAAGGGCCTCATCAGCTCGGGGATCAGCGGCTCGGTGGCCGCGCCGACCAGCGAGCCGACGAAGGCCACGACGATGCCTATCCGGCCGTGGCGAAAGTACGGGGTGATGCGGGCAAAGCGCTGCAACAAGGTGGGCATGGGCTGGGGCGAACTCGGCAGGCAGCGCGCAGGTATCGGGCAGGTATCGGGCAGCCTGGGCGTGGCGCCTTTTCGGAGCCGGATTATCCGGTCCGCTGCGCGCCGCAGCGCGGCCGGTTGTGGTGGCGTGCCGACAGCCTGGTCTGGCTTGCCAGCAATACTGTATGAAAGTACAGTATCGATGTGAACCTGTCACTGCCCCTGTTCGGCCCATCGAA
>JBILYN010000215.1:0-7723 GCA_044377715.1 Aquabacterium sp. | reverse complement strand
CCGGCCGAACTGCGCGGCGCCAGCGCCAACCCGGCGCCCAGCCCGGCGCTGGTGGGCGTTCGGCTCGAGGTGCAGTCCTGTCTGCGCTACTTCGGCGGCTTGCCAGCGCTGCTCGACCGGCTGCGCGCCGCGTTGGCGCCGCTGGGTCACCAGGTGCGTATCGCCAGCGCGCCGACGGCGCTGGGCGCGGCCTTGCTGGCGGCCTGGCGCGACGACCTGGCGCTCGGCCCGCCAGGGCCCGATCCGATGCAGGGCTTGCAGCGCCTGCTCGACGCCGTGCCGCTGGTCCTGCTCGACCCCGGTTTGCAGCCCGCGTTGCAAGCCATGGGTTTGCACTGCCTGGCCGACCTGCGCGCGCTGCCGCGCGCCGGCCTGGCGCGGCGCTTCGGCCCCGGCTTGCTGGCCGAGGTCGACCGCGCCCGAGGCCAGGCGCCCGAGGTCCAGGCCTGGCTGAGCTTGCCGCAGCGTTTTGCCAGCCGGATCGAGCTGCTGTGCCGTGCCGACACCAGCGCCCAGGTGCTGGCCGGCGCGCAGTTGCTGCTGGCCCGGCTGCTGGTCTGGGCCGCCGCGCGGCAGGCCCGCATCGTGCGTTTCACCTTGCTGATGCACCACGAGCCCAGACGCCGCCGCGACCCCTGCGGCGAAGACAGCCCCGCACAAACCACGCTGGAGATCGCCCCGGCCGAGCCCTCAGCCGACGCCGGGCATTTGCTCAGCCTGCTGACCGAGCGCCTGGGCCGTTTGCCGCTGGCAGCGCCTGCGCTCGAGCTCAGCCTGCACTGCGAGCAATGGCGCGCGGGCGAGCCGCCCAACCGCGAGCTGTTTGCCAGCCAGGCCAGCGAGCGCGAAGGCCTGGCCCGGCTGGTCGAGCGCTTGCAGGCCAGGTTGGGGCCCGCGCAGGTGCAAAGCCTGGCCGCTGTGCCAGACCACCGACCCGAATTCGGCACCCGCTGGCAGAGCGCCGACCCGGCGCGCCTGGGTGTGCAGGCCGCTGTGCAGGTTCACAGCAAGGCCTTGGCGGCCCAGCCGTTGTGGTTGCTGCCGGTCCCGCGGGCGCTGGTCGAACGCGGCCAGGGTCCGCTGCTCGACGGCCGGGCGCTGCAATTGCTGGCCGGCCCCGACCGGCTGGAGAGCGGCTGGTGGGACGCACAAGGTCCGGCGATGCGCGACTATTTCATCGCCCAGACGGCCAGCGGCACGCTGGTGTGGATCTACCGCCACCGACTGCCGGATCCGGAGGCTGGCCCGCGCGTGTCGGGCTGGTATTTGCAAGGCTTGTTCGCCTGAGCACGGTCTCGTGTAACCTCGGCGCGCCACTTCCGTGCCTTCAAGCCCTTGACCCATGCCCAAGCCCGACAAGACGCCCGACAAGACCTCAGAACCCGTCGCGGACCTGCTGGCCGGCATCCGCAGCCTCGACCAGGACCGCTACCTGCTCGTCGAACGCCTGCGCAGGCTGGTGTTGGCGCTAGGTCCCCGGGTGACCGAGGAGGTCCGTTACGGGGGCTTGCTGTTTTCAGTGGGCCCGCCGTTTTGCGCGATCTTTTCCTACGCCAAGCATGTGGCGCTGGAATTCAGCCAAGGGGCAACGCTGACGGACAAGCACAAGGTGCTCGAAGGCGACGGCAAGAAGCGGCGCTACATCAGGCTCGAGGTCGGGGCCGACCTGTTCAACAAGAACGTCACCGAGTACCTCGCGCTGGCCTTTGCCGCCGCAGCCCCCAGCCAGGTTGCGCGCCCCTCTAGCGCTCGCGGCTGACGGCCGCCTGTTTCAACCCCTGCGGCCTGCCGCTCAACGCCAGCTTGCTCCAACATGATCACAGTCCGACTCGCCGAGCCCCGTGACGCTGCCGACATCCAGCGCATCTTCGAGCGCACGCTGCGCGAAGCCGAATGGCTGCCCAAAGGCGCTGACCCCGACACCGATTTCCTGCGCAACTCAGGCGGCGAGACGGTTTATGTCGGTCTGTCGCCGCAGGGCGAGGTCGCAGGTTTCCTGTCGCTCTACACGCCTGGCAAATTCATCCACCACCTCTATGTCGAGGCGGGTCGCCAGCGCCAGGGGGTCGGCGTGGCGCTGCTGAACTCGCTCGAGAGCTGGTTGCCCAAGCCTTGGCGATTGAAGTGCGTGACGATCAACACGCCGGCCCGCGCCTTCTATGCCCGCTGCGGCTGGATCGAGACCGAGACCGCGATGGGCAGCCAGGGCGAATACGTGCTGTTGCGAAAATTCGCTGAAATCCAAGCGCTGAGAGCCTGAGAGGGATCAGCGCCGCGCCGCCGCCAACCAGCGGCTGCCGCGCCGCCACAGCCGCCAGCCCCACCAGACCCGCGACGCCCAGCGCCAAGCCCGACGCGGGCGCAGCAGCGCCAGCAAGGCCAGGCCGCCGAGCGGCCATTCGGGGTGCTGGCGCAGCCAGTGCAGGCTGTTGCGCAGGCTGTCAGCGATTGCCAGCGGTGCGGCCAGCACCTGGGCTTGTTGTGCGAGTTGCCCGCGCAGCGTGGTGCTGCGGATCAGCAGTTGTTCGCGGCGCTGCGCGGGTGGCGATCGCCGGGGGCTGTCGTTCATTCGCGGCCCCGCAGTGATTCGCGGTCGCGCGCCAGTTCGCCCAGGCTGGCGTCGACCGCGCTGCCACCCGGGTTGCTCAAGCGGCGCCTTGCCAGCCGCGCCGTCCAGACCCCGGCGCCCAGAAACAGCGCGCACAGCAGGGCCAGTGCGGGCAGCCGGTAGCCGTCCCAGAACAGCATCAGCAGCAGCCCGGCGCCCAAGCTCAGGCCCACGGCCAGCAGCAACAGGGCCAGCGCGGCCCACATCAAGCCGTCGAAGACGCGCAGCTTTTCCTGCTCGAGCTCGACCGCAAACAACTCGATCCTGACCTGAGCGATCTCAATCGAGGTGGCGACCAAGCGCCGCAGCGACGCCAGCAGGCCGGGCCCGGCCGCCGGGCCGCTCATCGGCCTGGACGCATCAGCGGCGGCCGATCAACAGGCCGACCACCAGGCCGATCCCGGTCGCCGCGCCAATCGCGCGCCAAGGGTTGTCGTGCACATACTCGTCGGCGGCGTGGCCAGCGGCCTTGGCCTTGGCCAACGCGGCCTCTTGCAGGTGCAACAGGTTTTCCTTGGCCTGCTGGACCCGCAGCTGCATGCGCCCGCGCGCCTCGGCAGCGCCTTCGCCCACTTCGCTGACCGTCGTGCGCATCAACTCCTCGGCGTCGGCAATCACCACGCGCAAATCGTTCATCAGGCGGTCTTTCTGGGCCGTGCTCACGTCAGGCATTTCTCACTCCTTGGCTAGGTAAAAGCCTAGGCTACCAAGGCCGGCGAGTGTTACGGTTGACATTCATCAAGACGTATCGAAGGCTGCGGCGGGCGCGCCAACAAGTGCCAGATCGCCACCCAGCGCTTCAGCCCTCCATCGGCCGCGCCTTGACCCGCTTGCCCTTGACCGTGCCGGCGTTGAGGGCGCGCAGCGCCGCGTCAGCGATCTCGCGTGCCACCGCCACATAGGTCGAGAACTCGTTGACGTTGATCTTGCCGATCTGCGCGGCGGCAAACCCGGCGCTGCCGGTCAGCGCGCCCATCACGTCGCCGGGGCGGATTTTTTCCTTGCGTCCGCCCAGGATCTGCAGCGTGACCATGGGCGCGCGCAGCGGCCCGCTGCCTGTGGGCGTGAGCTCGGCCAGCGGGTGGAACTCGCCGGCCCGACCCTGCATCTCGTCGATGCGGCCGACCCGACCCATCTCGTCCAGGCTGGCCAGGCTGAAGGCCCAGCCTTGCGCGTCGGCGCGGCCGGTGCGCCCGACCCGGTGGGTGTGCAGCTCGGCGTCGGGCGTGATGTCGACGTTGATCACCGCCTCCAACCCGCTGATGTCTAGCCCACGCGCGGCCACATCGGTGGCCACCAGCACCGGGCAGCTGCGGTTGGCGAACTGGATCAACACCTGGTCGCGATCGCGCTGCTCCAGGTCGCCGTGCAGCGCCAGCGCGGCGATGCCCTGGGCCTGCAGCACGGCCACCAGGTCGCGGCACTGCGCTTTGGTGTTGCAAAACGCCAGCGTGCGCTCGGGCCGGTAGTGGTTGAGCAGCAGGCCGACCGCATGCAGGCGCTGGTCCTCGGCCACTTCGTAGAAACGCTGGCGTATCTTGTTGGCGTTGGGCTGCGCGCTGAGCTTGACCTCGCGCGGGTTGCGCAGGAATTTTCGGCTGATCTGCTCGATGCCTTCCGGGTAAGTGGCCGAAAACAGCAGGGTTTGCCGGTCGCGCGGGCATTGCGCAGCGATCGCGGCGATCTCCTCGGCAAAGCCCATATCGAGCATGCGGTCGGCTTCGTCGAGCACCAGCGTGTTCAGGCTGGCCAGTTGCAGCGAGCCGCGCTCGAGGTGGTCGACGATTCGCCCGGGTGTTCCGACGACGATGTGCGCCCCATGCGCCAGGCTGTCGAGCTGGCTGCGGATTGGCGCGCCGCCGCACAGCGTCAAGGCCTTGATGTTGTCCTCCGACCGGGCCAGGCGTCGGATCTCCTGCGTCACCTGGTCGGCGAGCTCGCGGGTCGGGCACAGCACCAGGGCCTGGGTGTCGGGCTTCTTGGTCTGCAGGCGGGCCAGCAGCGCCAGCGCAAACGCAGCGGTCTTGCCGCTTCCGGTCTGGGCTTGGGCGATCAGGTCGTGCCCGGCCAGCGCCAGCGGCAGGCTCGCGGCCTGGATCGGCGTCATCGTGGTGTAGCCCAGTGACACCAAATTGGCCAGCGCTGCAGGCGACAGCGGCAGCTCGCTGAAAGCCGGTCCGTTCGTTGCGGCGGCGGCAGAGGTCTTGGGCGCAGAGAGATCGTTCATGGGTGATTGTCGGCGATCGCTGTGCCCTGGGCTGTCTGCCCAGCCGACCGGATCGGTTGCTGCGCGGGCCGCGCACCCTGAAATGAGTCGAAATATCTGTTCAAAGCTTTGACATAAAACAACCGTTTTAGCGATTCACCTGGTTTTCCTCCCCGCGTGGGAACCCTGCCTCGGTCTGTCCGTGAGGCTTGGGCAACGCACTGGGCGGGGACCGATGGAGTCGCTTGACGCGCTGTACAGCCTGAGCCCAGACCATGACCAAGAACTCTACCCTCGCCCTGCACAACGGTAAAACCGAGCAAACCCTGCAGGCAGGACAAGCCCACAAGTTCAAGGCTAAGGCGGGCGAGCGCTACCGCATCGTCAAGCGCCAGGGCGGCGATGAGCAACTGCTGGACAACGTGGTCGCCAAGCGCAGCGGCGACGACTTGCAGCTGCGCTACCAAGACGGCACCCAGGTCACGCTGGAGAACTACTACGTCGAGTGCAAGGCGCTGTCGGCCTGCGACATCACGCTGCCGGGGCCCGACGGCGGGCTGTACCGGCCCGGTGCCGAGAGCGCTGCCGGTGCGGCGCTGGCCGACGGCAGCCACATGGTCTACGCCCACGGCGCGCCCGATGCGCTGATGGCGATGGCCCAGGGCCAGCCGGCGATGCTGTCGGCGTTGGCCGGCTTGCAAGGTGCGCAGATCAGCTACATCCCCTCAGACTCGTCCACGCTGGCCGGCTATGGGTGGGTCGGTGCTGCTTTGCTGCTGGGCATGGCGGGCGGTGGCGGTCAAGCCGCGCCCGTCGTTGTCGCGCCCGTGGCCCCGCCCAAGGACAGCGTCACGCCTTTGCTGCCCACCAGCCCTTGGGTCGCCAGCGACGATGTCGCACCGGTCACCGGCGTGATCGCAGACAAGGCCAGCACCAACGACGCCAGGCCGACTTTCTCGGGCAGCGGCGCAGAAGCCGGCGCCACCGTCACGCTGGTCGAAGGCAACGTCGTGCTCGGCACCACGCTGGTCGCGGCCGACGGCAGCTGGCGCTTCACGCCCGCGGCCGACCTGGCCGACGGCGCGCACCGGGTCAGCTACAGCCTGACCGACGCGGCTGGCAACCGAAGCGCGACCAGCGCTGCGATCGAATTCACCGTCGACACCGTCGCGCCCCAGGTGCTGCGCGTCGCGCTCGACCCGGCCGACGACGGCAACGCCACCAATGGGGTGGACTTGCGCGTCACGCTGGCGACCGACGCCAAGGCCGGCGATACCGTCGCGACGGTGGTCGCGCGCGACAGTGTCGTGGTGCAGACGATCAACAGTACGCTCATATCAAAAGATATTGCTGTAGGCCAGGTCAGCGTGCATGTGGACGCGGCATCCGTGACGGTCGACGGGCGCTACAGCGTCACGACCCAGCTGACCGACCTGGCCGGCAACCAGGGTCTCCCTGTCGCCAACACGGCGGCGTTCACGGTCTTCACCGGCCTGGTGCACGATGACTACCTGGCCAATGCCTTTGTCTTCGTCGACAGCAACCGCAACAACCGCTGGGACGCCGGCGAGGCGACGACCCTCTCCGACGACAAAGGATTTTTCAAGTTCGCATTCGACCCCCAGGGCGCGCCGGTGCTGGCGATGGGCGGTGTCGACACCGCCACCGGAGCGGCCAACAGCGGCGTGGTCTACAAGGCTTACACCGGCTCGATAGACGCGTCGGCCGCAGGCGTCGACATCGTGCTGTCGCCGCTGTCGTCGCTGATCGCGGCGGTCGCAGACCAGGCGGCTGCAAAGGGCCAGGCTATTGATGGCGCGGCGCTGCTGGCAGCGGCCCAGGTCGTCAACAAGGTGCTGTCTCTGGGCAGCAGCGACCCTGGCAGCCTGCTGAACTTCGACCCGGTCGCGGCGTCGGCTGCGGCTGGCGCCAGCGCCGGTGACCGCGGCCTGCTCTCAGCCAACCGACAGCTCGGCCTGCTGTTCTCGGCCACTGCGGCGATGGTCGACGGCGCGGCCGCGGCCGATGCGCCCACGGGCACCGGCAGCGCGATGGGCATCGGTGCGCTGGCCGGACTGGTGCTGGCGCGCAACCAGTCCCAGGCAGCGGTCAGCCTGAGCAACACCGCCGACATCGAGGCCGCAGTGCAGCGAACGATGGATGCGTCCAACGCCAGAGGCTTCACGCAGGATTTGCGCGCCAGCACGCCCGCTGACCTGACGCTGCTCAGCAGCGTGATCGGCGGCTACAACGCCCGCGTCGACACCACCACCCAGGCTGGGCCCCAGTCCGCCGACGCGGTGGCGACGCTGCGCGCGGCCAGCGACCAGTTGCTGCCCTTGCTCAACAAGAGCGGCAGCGAAGCGGCGAGTGACCGCGGCGGTGACATCTCGCTGTCGTCATCGCTCGCCGCGCTCAGCAGCGGCGTGGCCGGGCAGGCCGACGTCGCGGCCTATGTCAAGACACAGAGCGACGCGGTCAGCCAGGTCTCTGCGGTGTTCGAGACCAATGATGCGGTCGGCAAGGTCGGGCGGCTGATCCAGCTCGACATCCAGCTGCCCTCGCTGGGACTGGGCGACGCGGTCGACAGCTTGCTGCTGTCGGGCCTACCCGCCGGCGTCGAGCTGCTGCGCGTCGACCCGCTCACCGGTGTGGCCACCGCCCTGCAGCCCGCGGGTGGCGCATACGCGGTCGCGCCGCAGGATGTCGGCTACCTGGCGATCCGGTCGGCGTCGGTGGTCTCGGGATCGTTGACATTGGCTGCGACCAACCTGGTCGGCAAGACCAGCACAGCCTATAGCGGCACGCTGGCGATCGCGATCGGCGCGCTGCCCGCGATCAACCAGGTCACGCTGGACGCGGCGGTCGATGACGTCGGCTCGGTCAAAGGGGCACTGGCCAAGGGCGCC
>JBILYN010000598.1:0-2507 GCA_044377715.1 Aquabacterium sp. | reverse complement strand
GTAGCACGCCGAGTTTGAGGAACCGAGGATCCCGCGTCTCGGCCCACAACTGCTGCAGCGCAAGCAAGCGGGTGTTGCGTAAGCGTCTGGGCGCGGCATCTTGAGTCTGTTCTGCCAATCGAAGACGATCGAGTGCATTGATTCACTCATGGACTCGAGGTTATCGTGGCAGATGAAGTTCAGGCCCAGCGGCCCAGGCGCAAGCACAGTTCCGAATTCAAGGCGCAGGTAATTCAGGATTGCGGCCAAGCAGGGGTGTCGATCAGATCGATTGCCCAGTTACACAGCGTTGATCCCAGCTTGGTGCGGCATTGGTTGGCAGTTCACAGGGCGCAGGCAGGTACGGTTTGTGCGGCGGCGAAATCTCAGCCGATCGTGCGGCATCGACCGATGGAGGTAAATAGCCAATTTCTGGCTGTCGAGTTTGACAAGCAGAACTCGGGCGTTGGTGGCATTCGCCTCGAACTGCGCAGAGGTGCGGCCACAGCGGTGGTCGACTGGCCGGTGCAGGACGCTGTTGCCTGTGGCGCGTGGTTGCGCGAGTGGCTGCGATGATCCGCATCGATGCGCTGTGGTTGGCTGTTCAGCCAGCGGACATGCGCGCTGGCGCCGACCGGTTGCTGGCTCGCGTCGTCGAGGTCTTCGGCGCCTGCCAGGCCCATCACGGCTACCTCTTCGCCAACGCGCGTGCCACGCGCGTCAAGCTGCTCGTGCACGACGGCTTCGGCGTCTGGTGTGCGGTTCGCCGCCTCAATATCGGGGGATTCAATTGGCCGCGTGACACCAATACTTCGACCCCGACCCTGGCGCTGACCAAGGAGCAATTCGATGCGCTCGTGCTCGGTCTTCCTTGGCTGCGTCTTGAGGAATATAAGTCGATCGCCAGGGTGTAATCCTGACCTATTTAATTGGTCACTGTCAATTGGAATATATACCAATTCTTTGATGGTCGCTTGGCGCGCATAATTGCATCATGCTCAAGCCGCAATCAATTCAAGCCGCAGACCTCCAGGGTTTGAGTCGGAAAGAATTGAGTGCGCTGATTCCGCAACTGCTGGCGCGTCTCGACGAGCAAGCTGCGCATATTGATGAGCAGGCCGCGCATATTGGCGCGCAAGACCAGCGGTTGGGTTCGGCGCAGCAAGACATCTTGTGGCGGGACGCGAAGATCGAGAAGATCACGTTCCAACTCGCACAGTTGCGGAGCTGGAAGTTCGGCGCCAAGTCCGAGCGCATGAGCGCCGAGCAGCGCGAGTTGTTCGCCGAGACGCTTGCCGCCGACCAGGCCAGCCTGGAGGAGCAGCTTGCCGCGTTGCAACAAACCCCGGGCTCGACCCCCGAGCCCGACAAGCTGGCCCCGAAGCGCCGGCCCAGGCGCGAGCCACTGGCCGAGCACCTGCCGCGCGTTGACACCCGCGTCGAGCCCGAGAACACGACCTGCGGATGTGGCCAGGCGATGGTGCGCGTGGGCGAAGACATCAGCGAGCGCCTGGACATCGTGCCGGCTCAGTTCTTCGTGCAGCGCCAGATCCGCGGCAAGTGGGCCTGCAAGTGCTGCCAGCTCATGGTCCAGGAGCCCGCCGCCCCGCAGGTCTTCGAAAACGCGCTGCCCACGCCCGGCCTGCAAGCCCACACCGTGATCAGCCGCTTCGTCGACCACTTGCCCTACTACCGGCAAGAGCAGATCAACGCGCGCGCCGGCGTGCACACCCCGCGCTCGACCTTGTCGGCCTGGGCCGGTCAAACCGGCGCGCAACTCATACCGGTGTTCGAAGCGCACAAGGACTTCGTCCTGGGCTCGCGCGTGCTGCACGCCGACGAGACCACCGTCAAGCTGCTCGACCCCGGTGCAGGAAAGACCAAGACGGCCTACATGTGGGCCTACGGCCGGGGCGTCTTCGATCCCTACCCCGGCGTGGTCTACGACTTCTGCATCGGCAGGGGTGCCCAATTCCCCTTCAAGTTCCTCAACGGCTGGGTCGGCACCCTGGTGCGCGACGGCTACGTCGGGTACGAAAAAATGCTCTTGCTCGATGATCGATTCGACGCTGGGTGCATGGCGCACGCGCGCCGAAAATTTGACGAGTTGATCAAGTTCAACGCCAGCCCCGTGGCCGCGCAAGCCCTCCAGCGCATTGCCTGGCTGTACCGCATCGAGGCTGACGCAAAGGACTTGCCCTGTGAGCAGCGACTGCTGATGCGCCAGCTCCGATCGCAACCGCTGTGCGACAGCCTGCACACCTGGCTCACACTCGAGCGGCGCCGCGTACCCGACGGCAGCGGCATCGCCGGGGCGATCGATTACAGCCTGAAACGATGGGCAGCACTGACCCGCTTCTTGTTGGACGGCGACGTGCCGATCGATAACAACCACATCGAAAACCAAATGCGCCCCTGGGGGGTTGGCCGAAATAATGCGAACCTGCCTTTTATGCGAAGGCAGCGTCATGTCTTGACACGCCGGCCCTGTGCACGAGGATGCGGCAGTGTTGTTGCCACTTCACATA
>JBILYN010000602.1:0-2512 GCA_044377715.1 Aquabacterium sp. | reverse complement strand
GCCACCCGCAGTCGGGCCCCGTTCCCTCCCATGCTGAGACTGGCCTTGGGGCTCGAAGGTTGAGGTCATCATCAGTTAACGCGCAAAGAGCCGACGCGAGCAGGTTCCACGGCACAAAACATGAAGACCGAACTGGATGTGTGCCTAGGCAAGGTAGGCATTGACACAAGCCGAGGCAGCTCGCATCAATGCCAATCTAGTTCACTCAAATGCGAAATTTGGTCGCGGGATGTGGCGCTTGGAGGCGAGGAGACTCACCAAAGAGCTTCTCTCTCAAGGTTCCCGACCGGTACTCGGTCTTGTAGACACCTCGACGCTGAAGTTCAGGGACGACCATGTCGACAAAGTCAGTGATGCTCTCCGGGTTCACGGTGTAAGCCAGGTTGAATCCATCGATGCCAGTCTCTTCGACCCAACGCTGCATCTCGTCTGCAACTTCCTGAACCGAGCCGACGATGACGGGACCCGAACCACCGATCGCAAGGTACTCTGCGACTTCGCCCACGGTCCACACACGATTCGGGTCGGCGATCGTGAAGCGGTCGATAGCGGTTTGCATGCTGTCGTTCCGAATGTGCTTGACGGGGTCCGATGGGTCACAAGAAGAGAAGTCAATTCCCGTCCAGCCGGACATGAGCGTCAGCGCACCTTCATAGCTCGCGTACTTACGGTACTCGCGCAGTTTCTCTTGTGCCTCTTCGTTCGTACGACCGACGATGACGTTCATCATTGCGAAGATGGCAATGTCGCGAGCCTTGCGGCCTTGTTGTTCGGTAGCAGCACGCATCTTCCGAACGGTGCCGGCCATAACGTTTTTCGTGGGGCTGCTGATGAATGCGCACTCCGCGTGCTTTCCGGCGAACGCCTGCCCCTTCGACGAGGACCCCGCCTGGTAGAGCACGGGGGTACGCTGAAGAGACGGCTCCGAGAGGTGGATGCCTTCGAGCTTGAAGTACTTCCCGTCGTGCTTGATGCGATGCACCTTGGCTGGGTCGACATAGACGCCGGTATCCACGTTCCTGCAGACCGCGTCTTCTTCCCAACTACCCTCCCACAGCTTGTACATAATCTCCATGTACTCTTCCGCAATGTCATATCGCGTGTCGTGATCAGTTTGCTTGACTTGGCCTGCCGCCTTGGCTGCGCTGTTGAGGTATCCCGTAACGATGTTCCAGCCAACTCGACCGTTGGTGAGATGATCAAGCGTGCTCATCTTGCGAGCAAACGTATTGGGCGGCTCGTAAGTCAATGAGCCAGTCACACCGAAGCCGAGGTGCTCCGTCACCGCTGCCATCACAGGGATGAGCAGGTACGGGTCGTTGTTCGGAACTTGCACTGCGTTTCGAAGAGCAGCGTCGGGGCTTGCGCCGTAGACGTCGTAGACGCCCGTGATATCTGCGAGGAAGATTCCATCGAACAGTCCGCGTTCGAGTGTTCGCGCCAGTTCCTGCCAGTACTTGATCGTGGTGTACTCCGAAGAACGGTCTCGGGGGTGCTTCCACAGACCTTGCGTCTGGTGCACGGGCGTGTTCATGTTAAAAGCATTGATAAGTATTTTTCTAGTCATATAGCTGCTCTCGTTTTTGATACCGCCTAAGCTACGCGATGTCAGCGTGCGCGTCGGGCCCGCACTGGGTTTAATTCCTTGGTGCTTGGTGGCATCTACTCAAGCCGCTTCACACGCGGCAAGCGCGGTGAACTTGCCAGCGTGGTACACCAGCGATTCTGCCTGATGCACGTGAGTCCGCTCGACGCGCGCGATGATGATCGTGTGGTCTCCACCTTCGTGGCAGCTCGAGTTCGACAGTTAAACGCGTAAGTCAATCATTCATGTAGTGGCGTTTGTAAAACGCTCCACTACAAGAGGGTCAACTGGGTGTCAAGGGTGGGTTTTTTGATGGTCAAGGCGGCAAGAATGTTGACTTGCTCCTGATCGATGGACGACAGCCCGGCAATAGGCTGGCTGTCGTTGAGGGTGACGCGGTGGCGCTGGATGCGGCGCAGCTTGGCCAGGGCTCGCTCTGGCGAATGGGACGTTCCACCGGCATGCAGGCGACTGCGCATGACGCGATAAATGATCAGCGCGATGAAGCAGATCATGGCGTGGGCGCGGATGCGATCGGGCAGCCGGTGATAGATAGGCCCGATCTCAATTTCGGACTCCAGCACCCGGAAGCCTCGCTCAATGTCTGCCAGCGACTTGTAGCGCTTGACAAGCTCAGCGGGTGAGAGGTCGGCCACGTTGGTGACCAGCAGCAACGTGGCCGTCCATCAGCCGAGCGTGCGCCAGCGCACGGTCGTCAATGCCGTAGGTAAACATTTCGCTCTTGAGATCGGCGCGAACAATGCGCGCCATGTGGGCGTCGCAGACCTCGCGGTAGAAGCGCGCGCGTGCGCCACGATCAGGCGCAAGTCATTCCATTTGGCCTCGCCCATCACCTCTTGCGTGGCCTGCGCAAACTGGTCGGCGTGCAGCGGGCCAAGCAGTTCGACAAACTCGCTGTAGCGACGC
>JBILYN010000214.1:0-7780 GCA_044377715.1 Aquabacterium sp. | reverse complement strand
CTGCCCCTTCACCACGCTGTACTGGGACTTCCTGATGCGCCATCAAGCGGCGCTGGCCCGCAACCCGCGCATGGCGCTGCAGGTGAAGAACCTGGCGCGCCTGACGGACGCGCAGAAACGGGCGGTGAGCGAACGCGCAGCGGCCATTCGCCAAGGCGAGGTCGGCACCCAAGCCGACGTTAGCGTCGACCTGCGGGTCGTCGACCTGTTCACTGCATGATGGCCGAACCCAGCCCAGAGCCGCCGCAGCTGACCGTGCTCTACGACGGCGCATGCCCGCTGTGTCGGCGCGAGATCGGCGTCTATCGCGGCTTGCGACCGCTGCACTCGGATTCGCCGGTGTGTTTTGCCGATGTCAACGACACAGCGTTGTCTTTGCCATTTGCGCTGCCGCCCGGAACCACGCGCGAGCAACTGCTGGCGCGCTTTCATGTGCGCGGCCGCGACGGTGCACTGCTCAGCGGCGCTCAGGCCTTCCTGGCGCTATGGGCTGCGTTGCCTGGCTGGCGCTGGCTGGCCCTGGCCTGCCGTTTGCCGGGCGCGGCCTGGGTGCTGGAGCGCGGCTACCGCCTCTTTCTGCGCTGGCGGCCGATGTTGCAACGCTTGGCGTTTCGTCTGGACCGGTCTGCGCTGGACCGGTCTAGCCAGCGCGACACCGGCTTGTGACGAGCCCGGTTGATCTCGCTTCTTTCACGGCTTTGAAACACACCATGACCTCAATCGTCCTCATCACCGGTGCCAGTGGCGGCATCGGCCGCGCCCTGGCGCGTCAACTGCACGCCCAAGGCTGCCGCGTTGCCGCGGTCAGCCGCGACGTCGACCGCCTGGCCGATGTGCCGGCCGCCGTGCGCATCGCCGCCGACACCACCACGCCCGATGGCGCCGCGCTGGCCATCGCCGCTTGCCAGGAGGCGCTCGGCGCTGCACCCACGCTGCTGGCGCACTGCGTGGGCAACACGCTGATCGCACCGCTGCATCGCACCCGAGCGGACGCTTATCGCGAGGTCTTGCGGGTCAACCTCGACAGCGCTGTGTTCATGCTGCAGGCCTGGATCGCGGCCTTGCAGCGCGCACCCGGCGCCGCCGTTTTTGCAAGCTCGGTGGTGGCGCGCATTGGTGTGGCCAATCACGAAGCCATTGCTGCTGCCAAGGGCGGCGTTGAAGCCCTGGTGCGCAGCGCCGCGGCCACTTATGCTTCGCAAGGTCTGCGCATCAATGCCGTGGCACCGGGCATGACCGACACACCGATGACGGCCGGCATGCTCAAAATGGCCGCGATGCGAGAGGGCGCTGCGCGGCAGTACCCGCTGGGCGGCGTGCAGACGGCCGATCAGGTGGCCGATGCGATGGCCTGGCTGCTCGGCGATGGTTCGGCGCGCCTGACCGGCCAGGTGATCGCCGTGGACGGCGGTTTCACCACCGTGCGGCCGCTTGTGAAGTGATCTCGAATAGCTGCCGAAGCTAGCGAAGCGACAAACAGGAGTTTCAAATGAGTGAAGACCCACGCTGCTGCGGCAGCGGCACCTGCATCATCGACACCGAAGGCCGCTGTTGGTGTGGGCAACGATGGGACGGCCAGAAGATGTGCCATGCCCCGCTGTCGCAGGTCGAAGATCCCGATCGTTCCGCTATGGCGCAGCCATCTTGCCCGCCCACCGAGAGCAAGTCATGGCCGCCGTCCTGACCAGCCTCGGCCAGTACGGCGCTTGTACACGGCGCAGGCTCGGGCGCGTGGCCTTGCTCGTCCTGCTGGTGCCTGCCGGTGGCGGCGCGGCGCCGCTGGCCGAGCCGGATGCACGTGCCGTTCGTCAGGTCATCGAGGCGCAACTCGAAGCCTTTGCAGCGGACGATGCCGCTCGCGCCTTTTCCTATGCGTCGGCGTCGATCCAGGCCCAGTTCGGCGATGCGAACAACTTCATGGCCATGGTGCGAAGCGGCTACCCGATGGTGGTTCGACCGGCCGCCGTCTCGTTCTTCCAGGCGCAGGTCGAGGTCGGCGCGCCAGCGGCGGTGACGCAGCTTGTGCAATTTCGTGATCGCGAGGGGCGTCTCTGGAATGCCACCTACCTGCTCGAGCAGGTGACGGGTGCGGGTTGGCGCATCAGCGGCTGCGTGGTGGCCGCTGACAGCGGAAAGTCGTCGACCTGATGTCGTGCAGCGCAGCGTCCGCGACATGACAGGCACGACGGCGCTGGTCTGGTTCAAGCGCGATCTGCGTGTGCGCGATCACGCCCCCCTGACAGAGGCGATGCGCTTCGAACGCGCGATGGGTCTTGTGGTGATCGAGCCGCAGTGGCTTGCGAGCCCGGAGTGCGACCCTCGCCATGTCGGCTTCCTGCTCGCCTGCATGGCCGAGCTGCAGCACGGCCTGGCGGAACTTGGACTGCCGCTGCTCGTGCGCACAGGCCCGATGCCGCAAGTGCTGCAGGCGCTGCGGCGCGAGTTCGCTTTCGCCCACCTGTTCAGCCACGAAGAAACCGGCCCGGGTTGGAGCTACGCCCGCGATGTTGCCGTAGCCGACTGGTGCCGCAGCCAAGGCGTGAACTGGATCGAAATGCCACAGAACGGCGTGGTGCGCCGCTTGCGTTCGCGGACCGGATGGGCCGGGCGATGGGCGCAGCGGATGAATGCACCCGAGGCACCCGCAGCGCACGCGGCTCGGGGCCTCAGCGCTGCGACAAACCTGACGGCTTCGGCCCTGCCCACCTTGCGTGACCTGGGCCTGCCCGCCTTGGGCGCAGCATTGCCGCCGGGCGGCGAGCGCGCCGCGTGGAGCACGCTTGAAAGTTTTCTTGACGGCCGCGGGCGCGACTACCGCAGCGCGATGTCCAGCCCGCTCGCCGCCGCAGAAGGTTGCAGCCGGCTGAGCGCGCACCTGGCCTTCGGCACGATCTCGATGCGCTGCGTGCACCAAGCCACCGAAGCGCGGATCGCGGCCACCACCGATCGCCATCTAGCCTACGCGTTGCGGGGCTTCGCCAGCCGCTTGCGCTGGCACTGCCACTTCATGCAAAAGCTCGAAGACGAGCCTGCCATCGAATGGCGCAACGTGGCGCGAAGTGTCGATGGGCTGCGTGCGGGCGACGGCGTAAACGAGGGCGCGATCGACCACGAACGCCTGCAGGCCTGGTGCGAAGGCCGCACCGGTTTCCCGATGGTCGATGCCTGCATGCGCCAACTCCGCGCCACGGGCTGGTTGAACTTTCGCATGCGCGCCATGCTGGTCAGCTTTGCGTCCTACCACCTGTGGTTGCACTGGCGCGAGCCAGGACTGTTTCTGGCGCGCCAGTTTCTCGACTTCGAGCCTGGTATCCACTGGAGCCAGATGCAGATGCAGTCGGGTACCACCGGCATCAACACACTGCGCATCTATTCGCCCGCCAAGCAGGCGAGCGACCACGATCCTCAAGGCCGCTATATCCGGCAGTGGGTGCCGGAGATCGGAACACCGACCTATCCGCTCCCGATCGTCGAGGAACGTCCGGCGGTGGCGGCAGCGAAAAACCAGTTGTACGGGCTGCGTCGGACCCGCGAGGCGCAGGCCGAGGCCAACGCTATCCAGGACAAGCATGGCTCACGAAAGAGTGGCTTGCAAGCGATCGCGAAACGCAAGCGCCGTACCCCGGACGCCCCGGATGGCCAAGGCCGGTTGTTCTAGCCTGCCGTGCCCACAACCTGCAACCTTGACAAGCTTTCATGAACCCGTCCAGCACCGTCCGCAGTGACGAAATCGAGCGCTTCAACCGCCTCGCCGCCACCTGGTGGGACCGCACCGGACCGATGCGACCGCTGCATGTCGTGAACGACCTGCGGCTAGGCTACGTGCTCGAACAGATCGCCCAGCGCTTCGGGCGCCCGGTCGGTGCGCTGCAAGGGCTGCGTATCGCCGACATCGGCTGCGGCGCAGGCTTGGTGTGCGAACCGCTGGCAGTGCGCGGCGCGACCGTCGTCGGCGTCGATGCCGCGGCCAACAGCATCGCTGCCGCTCGGCTGCATTCGGCGGCGGCCGGCCTGCAGATCGACTACCGGCTCGGCGAGCCCGGGGCCACGCTGGGCGATGGCGAGCTGTTCGATGTGCTGCTGCTGCTGGAGGTGGTCGAGCATGTCGACGACATGGCGGTCTTCGTGCGCGACGCGGCAGCCCATCTCGCCCCCGGCGGGCTGCTGCTGGCCTCGACGATCAACCGCACGCTGCGCAGCTACCTGACGGCGATCGTCGGCGCCGAGCGGGTGTTTCGGGTGCTGCCTCGGGGCACGCACCAGTGGGTGCAATTCGTGCGGCCCGAAGAGCTGGGCCGGGCTGCCGCGGCCTGCGGGCTGGTCGGTGGCGACCAGCGCGGCATGGCTTACCTGCCCGCCGTTCACCGCGCCTGGTGGACACGCGGGCTGTCCGTCAACTACATCGCCAGCTTTCACAAACCCGGTGGCGCCGCGCGATGAACCGCTGTGGGCCAGGCCGGCGTCATCCGGCCGCCGGGCCGCCACCCCAGCACCCTTGGCGGCTGGCGCTGACCAGGGCAGCGCTGTTGGCGATGCTGCTGGCGGTCAGCGTCGCGCAGGCCCAGCCTGCCGCCTTCGCCGAGCGTTACAGCCCCGTGCCGGCCAGCGCCGACGGCATCGGCAAGCGCTACATGGGGCGCGAGATCTCGGCGGTGATGGGCTGGCAGGGCGCGGCCTGGCTCGAACGCGAGGAACGTGAACGCGAGGAGCGCACCGACCTGCTGCTGGCCGCGCTGGCGCTGCAACCTGGCATGGTGGTGGCCGATATCGGTGCCGGCACCGGCTACCTGTCGCGGCGCATGGCACCGGCGGTGGTGCCGGGCGGCAAGGTCTGGGCCGTCGACGTGCAGCCCGAAATGGTGAAGCTGCTGCAGGCCGGCGCGAAACGCAGCGGTCTGGCGCAGATCGAGGCACGGCTGGCGGCGGTCGACGATGTCGGGCTGCCGGCAGGCTCGGTCGACTTAGCGATCATGGTCGACGTGTACCACGAGCTTGCCTTTCCGCACGAGGTGATGACCAGCGTGATGAAGGCCCTCAAGCCCGGCGGCCGCGTCGTCTTCGTCGAGTACAAGGCCGAGGACCCGCGTGTGCCGATCAAGCCGCTGCACAAGATGAGCGAAGCGCAGATCAAGCGTGAGGCCGCCGTCTTCGCCCTGGACTGGGAACGCACCGTGAGCACGCTGCCCTGGCAGCACGCGGTGGTCTTCCGCAAGCGGGGCTGAGCCCGCGGCGGACCGGTCACCGACTTTTTCTTCAACTGCACGAGCGAATCCATGATCTTGTCCTTAGCGGTCCTGAGCACGGCCTTGCTGTTCGGCGGCATGACGCTGTACGCCTTCGGCTTTGCCGCCTTCCTGTTCACCGCGCTGCCCGCCAAGACCGCTGGAGAGGCTTTGCGGCGCGCCTTTCCCTGGTTCTATGCATTCGTGATTGCCACGTCGGCCGCGGCCGCCTTGCTGTGGTGGCCGCGGGATGCCGTTTTTGCCGCCGTGATGGCTGCGGTGGCCATCACCACCGTGCCCGTGCGGCAACTGCTGATGCCAGCGATCAACCGTGCCACCGACACTGGCCAGCGCCAGCGTTTCAAGTGGCTGCACGGGCTGTCTGTGGTGGTCACCCTGGGCCACATCGTGGCCACCGGATGGCTGCTCTCGACCCTCGCCTGAAGGCTGGGCCAGCGCCCCGGCCTGCCCAGCCCGCCCGTCGGCCTGCACAACCTGGATTACCACGCCCAGTAGCAATTCACAAGTACCGCCCAAGCTCAAGACCCCCTGGCGTCACGGCATCACGCAGCTGGTGATGAACCCGCTGGAGTGCATGCAGCGCCTGACGGCGTTGGATCTCCATGCATCACGGACATCAGCCGTTGTTGGCCACCGGCAGCTTCCCGGTAACTCCGCCGGCCATGCGCGCGCCGTCGGTGATCAGTAGCTAGCCCCCGAAGTCAGCGTATCGGCACCGGGTTGATCATCGACTGCACTGCGCCCTGGTATTTGTTCTGGCCCAGCAAAAATATGAACACCCAGGCCTTGTCTTTGGCCAGGCGCTGCAAGCGGCCTGACGCTGCTCAGCCGTGACCGTTCAGGCGACCCGGCACCTCGGGCCTAGGGATAGAGTGGTGTGCTCCTCGCAGAGCTGGCGAGATGGGTCGACCACAGAGTTTGCAGACATCCATCTCGGCGCCCCTCAATGGTGTAGAGCGCGGTGCAGACTGCAACCGTTTGATACGACCTTGCGCCATTGCCTTTGCTTCGATATTTATGAGATTTTAATGAACCGTCTGATCCACGACCACCGCTGCCAGAAAAATATGTACAAGCGTCAGAAGAAAAGGGAAATTGTGTAACCAAAGAAATCATTTTCTGTTACCCGAATCGGTGGCACGGTTGATCGCAGGCATCAAAAATTGTCGAGCGACAACTGCGATCAACATCACGAAAGCCACCCAGGCAGCACTGAATGAATCCAATCCCTATGACAGCGGCATGACCAAACTCGACGAGACAATCACAAAAAGGTAAAGTGGCGGGAATTATTTTCGAATCATCATGCAACCGCCTTCTAGTGGCACGTGCCGAAACAGGACGGCAGCGCAGCCTCTCGAAAATAGAAAAATAAGCTCTTCCCATCAAGTTATTATCATCAAAAGCTGAACTTGTAAGTTGTTCCGAAATTCGAAATGATGTGATCAACATCCGCCTCTAGCTCTACAGAATTTCGACATTTGACAGCCATCCAAGTATATTTCATCTTGTGCCAGAGCCTTTCGATTCGATTTAACTCTGGACTGTACGGCGGAAGAAAGTATAGCTTAAGCCCGTGTTGCTCAAGGTACTTTATAATTGGTTGTGAAGCCTTTGCCTTGTGGATGGAGGCATTGTCAAGAATTACAACTAGCTTTTTGCCGACGTGTTCGTTCAGTAAAGCTAGAAATCCTGAGAATGCTTCTGCTGTTGTTGATTGCCAAAGTTTTGCACTGAAAAGCTTGCCGGTCGACAGCATGGCAGCCAACACATTCATTCGCTTGCCACGTTTGGCTTCGATCAAGTGACGTTCCCCTTTGAGTGTCCAAGCGCTTCGATTGGGATGAACTTGCGAGAAGCCTACTTCATCCACGTACGCCAAAACGATCTCTCCGGCAGCTGCCTGGTTGCGCAAGTCTTCGATGTCGGCTTGCGCTTGTCTAAACGCTACTTCGTCTCGTTTTTTTTGAGCGAGTGGCGAGTGCGTTTCCATAGCAATCCTGCTTCCTTCAGCGCTTTGGTTAGCGTGTTGAGGTGGACAGGAATGCCTCCGTCTCCGGTGTGTTTTGCCAACAGAGCCCTGGCAGACATGGGTTCTGCGCCAGCCAAAGCAACGAGCTTTGCCAATTCTTCAGGCGATATTTTGCGAGGTGCACCAGATCGCTCTAAATCAGCCAAGGAATCCATTCCAGCGAGGATCCAAGATGTCCGCGTCGAACCTACCGTCCGTACATGAATACCAATTTTCGCCGCGGCTTCAGCCATAGTAAGTCCGTCATCAAGTAATATCAGCGTATGAGCGCGTTGACGTGCGCGCCAATTTGTGCCGCGATCGGAAATTCTCTCCAGTGAAATTCGGTCAATATTTTGAAGCACCAAGACTGCGTTGCGACCCATGATTTAAAAATAAAGTTGCGGTCGCATATTATATTTTATATCTCAACTAAATTCAACAGCAAAAGCATTTTTTTCGAATAAATATGGTAAATAATTTAGCGGGAAGAGCTTACCGCTATATTGCAACCGCACCATTTCTA
>JBILYN010000597.1:0-2527 GCA_044377715.1 Aquabacterium sp. | reverse complement strand
CGCGCAACCCCTTGGCTGTTTTTCGCCAGCCCGTCACGCTCGATGAAGTCATGGCATCGCCTTCGGTTTTCGACCCGCTCACGCGGCTGCAATGCTGCCCACCGACCTGTGGCGCGGCCGCGGCGATTGTCTGCAGCGAGGACTTTGCCCGCAAACACGGACTTGATCGACGGGTGCGCATCGCCGCGCAAGCCATGACCACCGATGGTGGGTCGACCTTCGACAGCCACGACATGCGCAAGCTCGTGGGTGCCGACATGGCGCGCGCGGCGGCGACCAAGGTCTACCAGGCGGCAGGCGTCGGGCCCGAGGACATTGACGTGGTCGAGTTGCACGACTGCTTCACCGCCAACGAGCTGATCTCTTACGAATCGCTGGGCTTGACGCCCGACGGCACGGCCGAGAAGTTCATCCTCGACGGCGACAACACTTACGGCGGACGGGTGGTCACCAATCCGTCGGGAGGCCTGCTGTCCAAGGGGCATCCATTGGGTGCGACTGGCTTGGCGCAATGTGCTGAGCTGACCTGGCAACTGCGAGGCCAAGCCGAGCAGCGGCAGGTCGAAGGCGCGCGCTTGGCGCTGCAGCACAACCTGGGGCTGGGCGGGGCATGTGTGGTGACCTTATACGAAAGGATGGATGCATGATCGATACCAAACACATCGGCCACCGGTTCTCGGCTTTCAGTGCCGAAGTCGAACGCGGCCGCTTGAAGTTCTTTGCCAAGGCGATTGGCCAGAGCGACCCGGTCTACACTGACGAGGCAGCCGCAAAGGCCGCTGGCCACCCCGGTCTACCGGTGCCGCCGACATTTCTGTTTTGCCTCGAGATGGAGGCACCCAATCCGGGCGCGGCCCGCGACTTGTTGAACCTGCCCGTGCCCAAGGTGTTGCACGGCGAGCAGCGTTTCAGCTACCACGCGATGTGCTATGCCGGTGACACGCTGACTTTCGAGCCGCGAATCACCGACATCTACAGCAAGAAGGGCGGCTTGCTGGAATTCGTGGTCCGCGAGACGCGCGTGACCAATCAACACGGCACGCATGTGGCCGATCTCAACGCGATCACGGTGGTCAAACATGGTTGAATTCGACAAGATCAAGGCTGGCGACGCACTCCCGAGCTTCAGCACCGAACCGGTCTCGCGGCTGGCGCTGGCTTTGTACTGCGGCGCCTCAGGCGACCACAACCCCATGCACGTGGACACCGATTACGCCCGAGCCGGCGGCTCACCCGATGTCTTTGCGCACGGCATGCTGTCGATGGCATACCTGTCACGGCTGTTGACGAACTGGGTGCCGCAGCAGCGACTGCGTGACTACGGTGTTCGTTTCGTCGCGATCACCCAGGTCGGCGACCAGATCACTTGTTCAGGCCAGGTGACCGAATTGTTCGAGGCGGCCGGCGAGCGGCGCGCGCGCATCAGCTTGCAGACCATCAACCAACATGGCCAAGTCAAGCTCACGGGCGATGCCGTGGTCTCGCTGACCGGCACCTGAGGCCAAGCCATGGCCATCACGATCCCAAAGCCGTCCTGGATGGACAGCGACCTCGAGCAGTTGACCGATACCGCCAACCGCTTTGCCGACCGCGAATGCGTGCCCAACGACGCACGCTGGCGTGTCCAACGCCATGCCGACCGCGACATCTGGAACAAGGCTGGCGCGGCCGGCTTGCTGTGCGCGAGCATCCCCGAGCAATACGGCGGCGGCGGTGGGCACTTCGGCCACGAGGTCGTGATCACCCAGGCACTGGCTTACAAGATGGCCGGTGGCTTTTCCAACACCGTGCATTCGGGCATCGTCGCGCACTACCTTTTGCGCTACGGTACCGAGGCCCAGAAACAGCGCTGGTTGCCCAAGATGGCCAGCGGCGAATTGGTCACGGCGATCGCGATGACCGAACCCGGCGCTGGCACCGACCTGCAAGCGATCCGCAGCAGCGCCAAGCGTGATGGCGACGACTACGTGATCAACGGCGCCAAGACCTTCATCACGAATGGCCTGCATGCCAACCTGATCTGCGTTGTCGCGCGCACCGGGCAGGAGATCGGCGGCAAAGCGCTGAGCCTGATCATGGTCGAGACCGACGGCTTGGCGGGGTTTCGCCGAGGCCGTTTGCTCGACAAGGTCGGCCAGCAAACCGTCGACACCGCAGAGCTGTTTTTTGATGACATGCGGGTGCCGGCGCACCAGTTGCTGGGCAGCGAGGAGGGTCGCGGCTTCGTCCAGTTGATGGAGCAGTTGCCGCGCGAGCGCTTGATCATCGGCGTGGGCTGCGTTGGGACGATGCAGCGTGCGATCGATGAGACCTTGGCTTACGTACAGCAGCGCCAGATCTTCGGCAAACCGCTGATGGCGATGCAAAACACGCGATTCAAGCTGGCCGAATGCCAGACCAAGCTGACGATCGCCCGAAGCTTCGTCGATGACTGCATCAACCGCTCGCTCAACGACACGCTGGACCTGGCAACGGCTGCGATGGCCAAATGGTGGGTCAGCGAGGTGATGGGCCAAGTGGTCGACGA
>JBILYN010000595.1:0-2534 GCA_044377715.1 Aquabacterium sp. | reverse complement strand
CGAATGGGCCACTGCGCCCAGGCTGGTTTCGAGACCGTGGTGTCGGTGCCGATCCGCTTGCACGAGCGCTTGATGGGCGAGGTCGACCTGTTCTTCCACGCCCAGGTCGATATCTCGGATGCCGAGCGTGCGCTGCTCGAAGCGCTGACGGTGCAGCTCGCGGGGGCAATGGAAAACCTGCGGCTCAACGCGCTAGACATGGAAGCCGCGGTGTCGCAGGAGCGCAGCTTCCTGGCTCGTGAACTGCACGACTCAATCGCTCAATCGCTGGCTTTTCTGAAGATCCAGGTTCAGCTGATGCGCGACGCGATCGCCAGCGGCGACGCGCAGCAGGTCGACCATGTGCTGGGTGAGATCGATGTCGGGGTGCGCGAGAGCTATGGCGACGTGCGAGAGTTGTTGATGCATTTCAGAACCCGTGCCAATGCCGAGGACATCGAGCCTGCGCTGCTGACGACGCTGCGCAAGTTCGAGCACCAGACCGGTCTCAAAGCCACGCTGAAGATGCAAGGTCAGGGCTTGCCGCTGGCACCTGACACCCAGATCCAGGTGCTGCACATCGTTCAGGAAGCCTTGTCCAACGTCCGCAAGCATGCGAGGGCAGGCCAGGTCTGGCTCGACGTCGCGCAGCAACCGCAGTGGCGCTTCGAGGTGCGCGACGACGGATTGGGATTTGACGGCGCGGGTCAATCGCTGGACGAAACCCATGTCGGTCTGCGCATCATGGCCGAGCGAGCCGAGCGTCTGGGCGCGCAACTCGAGTTGCTGTCCAAGCCTGGACGCGGGACCTCGGTCGTGCTGACGCTGCCTCGGACCCAAGCCGCCCAAGCTGCCCAAGCGGCACAAGCGCTGGCCGCTTGAGATGCCTGACACCTTGCCTCGAATCCGGATCCTGGTGGTCGATGACCACACGCTGTTCCGCCGCGGGCTGACCGCGCTGCTGCAGCGCGACCCACAGTTCGAGATCGTCGGCGATGCCGGCGACGCCAGCCACGCACAGCGCCGTGCCCAGGTGTTGCAGCCCGACCTGATCCTGCTCGACAACCATTTGCCGGGCGTCAATGGCGTGGACGCGCTGCCCGCATTGATCGAGGCCGCACCGCAGGCCAGGATCCTGATGCTGACCGTCAGCGAGGACGAGCAAGACCTCGCGGCAGCGCTGCGCGGTGGTGCCTGCGGATACTTGCTCAAGACGATCGAAGGCGACGCGCTGTCGGCGGCGATCCGGCGCGCGATGCGCGGCGAGAGCGTGGTGGCCGAGGAGATGACCGGCAAGCTGGTGGCCGCTTTCCGCCAGGCGGCCGTGAATGGGCTCGACCTGGCTGTCAAACCTGTCGCAGCGCCGGTTGGGCTGGCGTCCTTGTCGCCGCGCGAGTCCGACATCCTGCGTGGCATCGCGCAAGGCCAGGCCAACAAGGAGATCGCGCGCTCGCTGGGCATCGCCGAGACGACGGTGAAGATCCATGTCCAGCACATCCTGCGCAAGCTCGACGTGAGCTCCCGTGTGCACGCCGCGGTGATCGCGGTCGAGAACGGACTCGGTTGATCCAGCCTGTTGGCGAAGAATTCGCCGGGATGGTGGTGGACAAGCGCTTGACACAACGCAAGTGCTGGCCGGTTTGACGCCGGCCTAGTTCTTCAGGACGAGGCGGGCACGACTCAGCATCGTCCTTCTGCCGCCGCGCTGCAAGCCGTCTGAAGGATGGCGCCGTGCGCCGGCGATTCCTACAGTGACCGCATGAATCACTTGCGGACATTGCCATGAGCAAGAAGAGCCAGGCGCTGGCGGTGCTGCTGGTCAGCACGCTGGCTTTCACCGTCTGTTTCATGGTCTGGATGATGTTTGGCGTGATCGGTATCCCGATCAAGAAGACGCTAGGCTTGAATGCCACCGAGTTCGGCCTGCTGACGGCCACGCCGGTGCTCACCGGCTCATTGATCCGGGTGCCGCTGGGCATCTGGACCGACAAGTACGGTGGCCGCATCGTGATGAGCCTGCTGATGGCGGCCACGGTGCCGGCGATCTGGCTGATGAGTTACGCCACCGCTTTCTGGCACTTCCTGGTCATCGGCCTGTTCGTCGGCTTGGCGGGCGGTTCGTTCTCGGTCGGCACACCGTATGTCGCGCGCTGGTTTCCCAAAGGCCGACAGGGCTTTGCGATGGGGGTGTACGGTGCCGGCAACTCGGGTGCCGCGGTCAACAAGTTCATCGCACCTGCGCTGGTGGTGGGCTTTGGATGGACTCTGGTGCCGCAGGTCTATGCCGCGGTGATGCTGGGCACCTTGCTGTTGTTCTGGATGTTCTCGGCCAGCGACCCGGCCCACCTGGTGTCAAGCCAGACCCGTTTCACCGACCAACTCAAGGCCTTGAAAGATCCCAAGGTCATCAAGTACTGCCAGTACTACAGCATCGTGTTCGGTGGCTACGTCGGCTTGAGCTTGTGGATGGTGCAGTACTACATCGGCGAGTTCGGCCTCGACATCCGCAGCGCGGCACTGCTGGCGGCCTGCTTCTCGTTGCCCGGTGGTGTGTT
>JBILYN010000594.1:0-2536 GCA_044377715.1 Aquabacterium sp. | reverse complement strand
CCGGGCTGGCGCCGGTTTGTGCCGCCGCGGTTGGGGCAGGCTTCTTTTTGGCACCCATTGGCTGGCGCAGAACGCTGGCGAGATTGCAGCAGCGTGATGTCTGCCTTCGCCGCTTCGATCGAACTGATTGACCGCTGTGCTGCGGTTGGCTGGCAGAGCCGGCAAGGATGCCGTTTGGGGCAAGATGGGCGTTTGTCGTGCCCGATGCCTGACGCATATCTCCACGCCTTTCGGCGGCCGGGTTTCAGGAGATGAGGCCGGTGATGGTGCCCGCTTGCGCGGGACTGGGCGATGCGGTAACGGGCATCAACCGGGCTGACACAGCCAACTGGGAATCGAATGTGCCGATGTTGCGCCAATGCACCCTGTTTCGCAACAACAGCGGCTGCCTTGCAATGTGGCCGCAAGCCGGACACGCCAGCGCAATCGCGCAGCGCTGTCAGCACTGCTGACAGCAACGATGCCGGTCGTGCTGGTCATCGTACTGGCCGTCATGGCAGGCGACTTACCCACCGCCGCGCGAGTCTTGCGTGAGATGCGCCGATCGCGCGGCCGTGGATAAGTTTTTCTCCCACGACTCCTACGCAATCGCTCGCCACTCAAGACGAGCGTGATCTCCTCGGAACATCTGCATCTAATCTAACGACCTACGGATCGCATCTTCAAGGTGATCTAGCAGTCGCTTTCGAATCCGTTGGAATCTCGCCAGTGCGCATTCGTTGGCGTAATGCCGAAACTACTCGCCCGCAACCGGCTCCTGGGTCTTGTGCGCGAGAGAGATGCTGTGACGCCCCATCGCCCTGAGCACGTCCGTCGCCTCTTCGGCCATTGCTAGTAATTGCCCCATGAGGCCTGAACCCGCTGCATTCCGGGATGGATCGTGCCATAGCTGACCAGCCTTACGTGCAGGCCGTCGCACCGCACCCCCGCCAGTCCTCTGTTGATCGCATCGTCGATCCAGTCATCAGGGTTACCGAATGCACCGCCGCCCAACCGCGTCAGCAGTACCGTCGGCATTACATCCCGTTGGGGCTGCTCCGAAGCCGCGAGCAGTGTGGCTTCATAGGCTGCCTCCAGCACCAGCCGGGCAAATGGCTCCCAGGCCGACGGCTCGATGCCGCTGTAGGCAATCGGCAGCGCCGAGCAGTAGACCTGTGTCACCACGGGTGGTTCGGCGCTGCACACATCGGTTACCGCCACATCGCGGTGCACGCCTACCGCCAGAAGCCCGCGCAGGTGATCCAGTTCCTGTTCGTCAGCCTGCTGCAGGTGCTGGCAGATTGCCGCGAGACCGTCCGCCGTGCACAGCGCATAGCCGTTGCGCATGGTCCATAGCGATTGAATCGGCCGGCTCAGGCGTGTGACGAGCGCCTCGCCCAAAGGCGCTAGCGCGTCGATCTGGCGGTGCCTAGTCTGGCCCAGGCCACCACCCACCGGTGCGAAGTAGTTGCGGTAAATCGTGCCCGCGCCGGCAGCGATCGCGCAGGCCGGGCCCTGCGTTCGGTCGCCGATATAGCGTGTGACGCCGTCTTCCGGGGTGATGCCCGGCCCCACCATCTCTAGCAGGTTGAATTGCGAGGCTACCTGGAAGGTTGCTCCGGCGAACTCCGGTCGTGCATGCAGTTCACGGGCATCGCCGGCGAGGCAGTGCACCGACGTGTGGCGCCCTTTCGTCTTGGGACGGATCCGACGCGCACGCAAAGTCTGCAGCGTCACGACCTCCAACTCGCCGATACGGTGGCGGTTGCCGTTGACCTTGGAAACGAGGAACGCACCGTCTACCGCCAACCTCGCCTGGGTGCTGGCGTAATCGCTTTCGGCGAAACCTGTGATGCGTTCGAACCAGTCCATCAGCTCTCCTGTTTCGTCTATGCGGCGGCCCGCTGCCGCACCCAAGGCGACGCACCATAGCCGTACCGGCCACTGGCCTGCCTCATCAGCCAGAAGATCTGGCAATTGTCATCGACGGTGGTCCGGCCCAACAACCAGTCGATCCGCTCCGCTAGCAGTGCTGATGTGCCGTGCATGGCGCCCACGGCCGCGCCGACGACCGCGGCGCGGGTGTCGTTGCCTCAAGTGTTGTTCGCCGCCGGCGGGACGGCATCTCTAAGATCACGTCCATGCCATGATTTCTTATACATACGAAGGCATTGCCTGCGGAAACTTCAATTCCGACTGGACAACTTCGCTCTCCGTCTCGACTTCGAGGATCGCGCTGCCGTGTTGGATCGGTTGATCAAAGCGCTCGCATGCGGCCACCGTGTCTGCCTCGAAGAACGCGGTTGATTCCGAACTGGACTTCATGGTGGTCTCAGGCCGACTTTGAAGGCAGATGGTGGGTTGAACCCCTGGGACACACAGTTGTCAAAACGAGGTCTGTGGGCTTGACCCGGCGCAAGGCGCTTGACGCGTTCATAAGGGTTTCTCCGGCTTTGTGTCGCCGGCCTGTGTCGCAATATATGGCATACTATTTTTTGATTTTCCACTTGACCTCAACTACCAAACAAAGAAAGTACCTGACATGTCAAAACTTCAA
>JBILYN010000213.1:0-7856 GCA_044377715.1 Aquabacterium sp. | reverse complement strand
CTGTGCGCCGAAGGCCGGCGACCGATCTGCCAGGACACCGGCATCGTCAACGTCTTCCTCAAGATCGGCATGGACGTGCGCTGGGAAGGCTTCAGCGGCTCGATCGCCGACGCGGTCAACGCCGGTGTGCGCCAGGGCTACCTCAACCCCGACAACGTGCTGCGCGCGTCGATCCTGGCGGACCCGATCTTCGATCGCAAGAACACCAAGGACAACACCCCCGCGGTGATCCACATGGAGCTGGTGCCAGGCGGCCGGGTCGACGTGATCGTCGCCGCCAAGGGTGGCGGCAGCGAGAACAAGTCCAAGCTGGCGATGCTCAACCCCAATGACAGTCTGGTCGATTGGGTGCTCAAGACCGTGCCGACGATGGGCGCGGGTTGGTGCCCGCCGGGCATGCTGGGTCTGGGCGTGGGTGGCACGGCCGAGAAAGCGGTGCTGATGGCCAAAGAGGTGCTGATGGAGGACATCGACATGTTCGACCTGATGGCACGCGGCCCGCAGAACAAGCTCGAGGAACTGCGCATCGAGCTCTACGAGAAGGTCAACGCGCTGGGCATAGGCGCACAAGGCCTGGGTGGGCTGACCACGGTGCTAGACGTCAAGATCAAGACCTACCCGACGCACGCCGCGAGCTTTCCGGTGGCGATGATCCCCAACTGCGCGGCCACCCGCCATGCCCATTTCGTGCTCGACGGATCCGGCCCGGCCTATCTGGATCCACCGAGTCTGGATTTGTGGCCCGACGTGGCCTGGGCGCCCGACTACAACAAGAGCAAGCGGGTCGACCTCAACAGCCTGACCCAGGCCGAAGTTGCGAGCTGGCAACCCGGCGACACGCTGCTGCTCAACGGCAAGATGCTGACCGGCCGTGACGCCGCGCACAAGCGCATCCAGGACATGCTCGCGCGCGGCGAGAAACTGCCGGTGGACTTCACCAACCGGGTGATCTACTACGTCGGTCCGGTCGACCCGGTGCGCGACGAGGTGGTGGGGCCTGCCGGGCCGACCACCGCCACCCGGATGGACAAGTTCACCGAGATGATGTTGGCCGAGACCGGTTTGATCTCGATGGTCGGCAAGGCCGAGCGTGGACCGACCGCGATCGCGGCGATCAAGAAGCACAGGAGCGCTTACCTGATGGCCGTGGGCGGCGCCGCCTACCTGGTGGCCAAAGCGATCAAGGGCGCGAAGGTGGTCGGATTTGCCGACCTCGGGATGGAAGCGATCTACGAGTTCGACGTCAAGGACATGCCGGTGACAGTGGCTGTGGACAGCCAGGGCACCAGCGTCCACGACACCGGCCCCAAGACCTGGCAGGCCCGGATCGGCAAGATTCCCGTCACGGTCGTTTGACGCGGCGGCGGCCCCGAGGATCAGGAATCCTTAAGCTGCCGGCCTGATGCTGTCGGTCATCGAACACGCTGACCCCAGGACACCCGTGAACAACGACCTGCATCACTTCCTTGCCCGCCTGATCGGGGTCGTCGGCTTCACGCTGATCCCCGTCATTCTGACGGCCTTCGTGGCGATGCCCATGAGTCTGAACCGCCATCCCGGCGAGCCAGTCGGCTCGCCAACGGCGGCGTCGCAGCACCTGACCTGAACCCCGGTCGCCGGGCTAGCTGCCCTGCAGCCGCTTGACGCCCTCAAGCCACAGCAAGCTCAGCAGCGCTGCCGCAGCCGCCCCGACCAGCAACGCAGGCGACGGCTGCTGGAAGGCGAACATCCGGCTGACCGCTGGCACACCCAGCACCAGCGCCAGCACGGCCAGCGTGGCGACGGCAATCCAGCCGAATTGCCGGTTCGACGCCTTGCGTCCGAACCAGACCGTGCGGCCCCAGGACCGGTTGGCGTGGATCAGGCCCAGGTTGGCCAGCACCAGCACCGTGAAGGTCAGCGCGCGGGCGACATCGTCGGAACCCTCCAGCGCACGCGCGCCAGCGAAAACCGCCAGCAGCAGCGCCAGCAGGCCGGCGCCTTGCCACAAACCGCGCGCCATCACCGCCTTGTCAAACAAGTGCTGGTCCGACCGGCGCGGCGGCAGCGTCATCGCGTCGGGCTCCAGCGGCTCGGCCTCGAACACCACCGAGCAGGCCGGATCGATGATCAACTGCAGGAACAGGATGTGCACCGGCATCAGCAGCATGGGCCAGCCCAGCAGCACCGGCAGGATCGACAGCCCGACGATGGGCACATGCACCGCCACCACGAAGACGATGGCCTTGCGCAGGTTGGCAAACACCCGCCGCCCGTAGCGTACCGCCGTGACGAGTGAGCCGAAATCGTCGTTGAGCAGCACCAGCGCAGCGGCCTCGCGCGCAACATCGCTGCCGCGCGCGCCCATCGCCACGCCGATGTCGGCAGCCTTGAGCGCCGGTGCGTCGTTGACGCCGTCACCCGTCATCGCCACCACCTCGCCCTGGGCACGCAAGGCCTGCACCAGGCGCAGCTTGTGCTCGGGCTGGACGCGGCAAAAGATGTGGGTATCGGCCAGCCGAGCACGCAAGTCCTCGTCGCTGAGTCGGCTGAGCTCGGCACCGGTGATGACCGGGCGGTCGACCTCAAGACCCGCCTGCCGGGCCACCGAGACCGCGGTGGCCGGGTGGTCGCCGGTCATCATCACCACCCGGATACCGGCGGCCCGGCAATCAGCGATGGCTTGCGGCACGTCGAGCCGCACCGGGTCTTCCAGGCCAAGCAGGCCCAGAAACTCGAAGCCGAAATCGTGTTGCTGGCCGGGCAACACATCGCCCTCGAAGCGGGCCCGGGCCACACCCAACACCCGCAAACCCTCGCCGGCCATCGCGGCGACTTGGCGAGCGATCCTGGCACAGGCATCGGCATCGAGATGGCAGAGGTCGGCGATCGCCTCGGGCGCGCCCTTCGCAGCGATCAGGTGCTGGCGTGGATCGGTCAAGCCATCGGGTGATTGCCAGACCCGGGACATGGCCAGCATCTCGGCCGACAGCGGGTAGTCATCGACCAGGGCCCAGTCGGCGTGCAGGTGTTCGGTGTCCGCGAGCAGCCGCTGCCCAGCTTCGGCGATCGCCGTCTCCATCGGGTCAAAAGCCAGGCGGTGGCTGGCCAGCACGGCATATTCCAGCAACTCGTGCAACTCGTCGTGCAGCGCTTGGTCGCGGTGTCGCACGCCGTCGTGCAGCGCGCGCTCGGACCACAGCCGGCGCAGCGTCATGCGGTTGAGCGTCAGCGTGCCCGTCTTGTCCACGCACAGCACGGTGGTTGCGCCCAGCAGTTCGACTGCGGGGATGCTGCGCGCGAGCACCTTCTCACGCGCCAGCCGCCACGCCCCCAGCCCGAGGAACAGCGTCAGCACCACCGGCAACTCCTCGGGCAGGATGGCCATCGCCAACGTCAGGCCGGCCAGCAGACCGCGCAAGCCGTCGCCCATCAGCCACCACCAGGCCAGCGCCAGCACGCCGGCCAGCGCCAGACCGACCACAGCGATCCATTGGACGATGCGCCGCGTCTCCTGCTGGATCGGTGTGCTCTGAACCGCGATGCCGGCCAGCGACTGGCCGATGCGGCCCAGCGCGCTGCGTACACCGGTGGCCAGCACCAGGCCGCGACCGCTGCCGCGCACGACCAAGGTGCCCGAGTACAGCATGTCACCGTCCAGCACCTCTGGCGCGATCAATGCGTTGCAGCGCTTGGCCACCGGCACCGACTCACCGGTCAGCATCGACTCATCGGCCGCCAGGTTGGTGGCCTCGACCAGCTGCAAGTCGGCCGGCACGCGGTCGCCCTCGCTCAGCAACACGATGTCGCCCAGCACCAGTTCGCGACCGGCGATGCGCCGCGCCTGCCCACCGCGCAACACCAGCGCACGCGGGGTGGCGAGTTCGCGCAAGGCCTGCAGCGAGCGCTCGCTGCGCCGCTGCTGCACAAAGCTGATCGCCATCACGACAAGCACAAAGCCCAGCAGCATCAGCGCTTCTTGCGGGTCGCCCAGTACCAGGTAGAGCAGGCCGCAGGCCACCAGCAGCAGAAACATCGGCTCGGACACCACCTCGACCAACAGGTGCCAGACGCCGCGCGGACGGGAGATCGGCAACTCGTTCGGGCCCTCGCGCGCCAGGCGCAGGCTCGCCTCAGCATCGCTCAGTCCCCCCTGCCCACCCTGCCCACCCTGCCCACCCTGCCCATAGGGCGAAGGTCCCGAGGAGGCCGAAGACGGAGAGCTCATCGCGATCCGGGATGGTCCAGGTCGGGCCGCCGCCAGGGGTCGACATGGGTCATCAGGTTGAGCACGCGGTGGCGCTGCAGCACCCGCTGGCGCGCTGCGACCGCGATGTCATGGCCGGCCTCGACGCTGATCGAGGCATCAACCTCGAGGTGCGCATCGACGACGATCATGTCGCCCATCTTGCGGGTTCGCACATCGTGAACGTCGCTGACGCCCGGTGTCTCGATCAGCGTTCGACGTATCGCCTCGACCTCGGCCTCATTGGCCGCGCGGTCCATCAGATCGTGCAGCGCATCCCAGCCAAAAGACCAGCCCATCCTGGCGACCATGAAGCCGACGATCAGCGCGGCGATCGGGTCCAGGATGGGGTAGCCCGCCAGGTTGCCGACAATGCCGATGCCCACCACCAGCGACGAGGCAGCGTCCGACCGCGCATGCCAGGCGTTGGCCACCAGCATGCTGGACTTGACCCGCTTGGCCGCCGCCAGCATGTAGCGAAACAGCAGCTCCTTGGCGAGCAGCGCGCCACCGGCCACCCACAGCGCGATGATGTGCACCTGAGGCACCAGTGCAGGCTCCTCGAGCTTGTGAAACGCCGACCACAGCATGCCCACGCCCACGGCCAGCAGCAGCACGCCTAGCACCAGCGAAGCTGCGGTCTCGAAGCGCTGGTGGCCATAAGGGTGGTCGAGGTCAGCGTCCTTCTTGCTGTGATGGCTGGCCAGCAACACGACGAAATCGGCCACCAGATCGGACAGCGAGTGGATGCCATCGGCCACCAGGCCCTGCGACTTGGCCATCAAGCCGACCGCGATCTGGGTCACAGTCAGCACCAGGTTGACGCCCACGCTGACCCAGGTGCTGCGCGAAGCTGCGGCTGCACGATCTGCTGCGCTGTGCAACTCGTCGTCGGGATCGTCGACGGGTTCTATGAGAATCATGACAGCCTGGCCCGGTTAGGAGCGTGAAAAGAAAGAGCGGCCAGCGGTGGAATCGCGTCAGCCTACACCGATTGGGTGACAGGACAATGAACGCAGATCAGCAAGCACCGATTTCAAGTCTCCGATCTGCCAGCGCCAGCGGCTACCGCGCGCATCACCCGCTGCGGGAACGGGATCTCCACACCAGCCTGGTCGATCGTCCGCAGCACAGCCAGGTTGACATCGCTGCGCACATTGCCCTGGCCGTTCTCGATGTCGGAGATCCAGAACACCAGGGTCAGCTCGAGGCCATCAGCAGCAAAATTCGACAGCTGCACTGCCGGCGCCGGCAGCGCGAGCACCCGCGGCACCGCTTGCATCGCACCGACCAACTGCGGGATCAGGCCTTGCAGATCGGTGCCATAGGCCACTTGCACCACCGTCGTCAATGCCACTTGAGGGTCGGCAAACGAACAGCTCTCGACCCGCTGGGTGATCATCATCTCGTTGGGCACGATGGACTCGCGTCCATTGTTGGCGCGGAGCACTGTGTAGCGGGCACTGATGTCGGTGATGCAACCCTCGAAGTTGTCGACCTTGACCACATCGCCAATGCGCAACGAGCGCTCTGCCAGGATCACGAAGCCCGACACGTAATTGGCCGCCAGCTTTTGCAGCCCCAAGCCGATGCCAACGCCCACCGCGCCGCCCAGCACGCTGAGCGCGCCCAGCGGAATACCGGCCGCCGACATCGCCACCAGCAAGCCCACCAGCAAGAGCACCGCGCGACTGGCACTGGCGGCGAACTTGCGCAGGCTCAGGTTCACACCGGTGGCGCGCAGCAGCCGGGCCTCGATGCTGGCTGACAGCCACAGCATCGCCAACATCACCACCACTGCGCTGAGCCCGCCCTCGACCAGACTGCGCAGCGACACCGGGCTGCCGCCTATCGTCCAGCGCAGCGCGTCCATCTCGGCCAGCACCACGGGCAACAAGCCGGTGATCCACAGCACGGTGACCCCCCAGACCACCCAGCTCAAGCTGCGCTCGAGCGCGCGCAACAGTGCCGATGCCGGAAATGCCAGGTGCAAGACCCTCACCGAGACCCGAATGACGGCCAGACTGGCCAGCACCGGCACGGCCAGCTGAAACACCGGCCCATGGCCTCGCATCAACCACCGCGCCAGCAAGGCCAGCGCCAAGGCCAGCAAGGGAAACAGCAAGCCGTCAAATCCGCGGTCGCCAAACCAGATCCCCGCTTCGACATGACGCGGCCGCCAGCGCACCGCAGCAGCCCAAGCCAGCCCCAGGCATAGCGCCAGCAAGCCCAACTCCAACAACGCCGCCGGGCGGCTCAGCGCCAGCAGCAATTCAAGCACCGAGTCAAGGTCTCTGATCATGGCCCGATTGTCTCAGCGCAGCCGGCGGGGTTTGGCCGAGGTCTGGCCGGTGGCCAAGCCGACTAGACGTCGGCCAGCACCCTCAAATGCGTCACCACGCTGCGCGCCAGCGCGCTCAAGGCATAACCACCCTCCAGGCAGGAGACGATACGCCCGCCAGCGTGGCGGTCAGCCACATCCTTGACGCGCCGGGTGATCCACTCGAAGTCGGCCTCAACCAGCCCGAGTTGGCCCAGATCGTCCTCGCGATGGCCGTCGAAACCCGCGCTGATGAACAGCATCTGGGGGCTGAACTCCTCGAGCCGGGGCAACCACATCGCGTCGATCATCTCGCGTACTGCCAGGCCTCTTGTGTAGGGCGGAATGGGGACGTTGACCATGTTGGTGCCCATGGGCACCGCACCGCTGTTCGGGTAGAGCGGATGCTGGAAGATGCTGCACATCAGCACCCGCTCGTCGCCGGCAATGATGTCCTCGGTGCCGTTGCCGTGGTGGACGTCGAAATCGACGATCGCCACCCTTTGCAAGCCCAGCACATCGAGCGCATGACGGGCACCAACCGCCACGTTGTTGAAGAAGCAAAAACCCATGGTCTCGCTGCGCGTGGCATGGTGGCCGGGCGGGCGCACCGAGCAAAAAGCGTTGCTCACTTCGCCTCGAACAACCGCCTCGGTCGCGGCCACCGCAGCACCGGCTGCCCGCAATGCAGCGCGCCAAGTGCCAGGGGTTGCCACCGTGTCGGGATCCAGGTGTCGCGGCTCGCCACTGGCTTGCACTTGCTCGAGAAACTCACGCAGCTGCGAGACATAGTTCGAACTGTGCGCACGCTGGAGTTGCTCGAGCGTGGCAAGCGGCGCTTCTCGTTGGTCGAGCAACAACCCAAGGCCCGAACTCAGCAGTTGATCGGCGATCGCATCGAGCCGTTGCGGGCACTCAGGGTGGCCAGCACCCATATCGTGCAAACGGCATTCGGCGTGGCTGTAAAAGGCTGTAGGCATGCTCGGTCTCGACGGGTCTTGCGCTAGGGTCTAGTCATGGATGATGCCAAGTCGGCGCGGCTGCTGTGCCGGCGCACGGACCAGATTAGCACGATCATTGTCGACAAACAGTCTCAGGGCAAAGACTGTATCGTCTGCCTGCTGGCCCACTGCCAGGGCCACTGTCTTGCGCCGCGCACCGACGAGATAATGAGCCGCATGCGATCCGCCCCAGCCATGAGCCTGCTTGCCCTGTTGGCGCTGTCGCTGCCCATCTCCGCGATTGCCAAGAAGCACCCTCACGCGGGCGCTGCAGCGGCCCATGGCGCGCGGCACGCACCAAAAGCCAAGG
>JBILYN010000593.1:0-2549 GCA_044377715.1 Aquabacterium sp. | reverse complement strand
CCCATTGTCGCCACCACCTGGCCAACCAGGTCGCCGCCAGCGGTCGCGACCTGGCTTGATTGGCCCGCCAGCGAGGTGGCCTGACGGGCTGCGTCAGCGTTGTTGCGGACCGTGGCGTGCAACTGCTCCATTGCCGAAGCCGCTTGCTGCAGGTTGGCCGCCGTGTGTTCGGTGCGTGAACTGAGGTCGCTGTTGGCGGCGGCGATCTGGGCCGAGGCGGTGCTGACCGACTCGCCGGTGGACTTGATCTCACGCACCATCCCGGCCAAGTGTTGCATCGCATGGCCGAGCGTGTTGGCCATGTGGCCGATTTCGTCTCGGGCATCGGACTGCACCCGGTGGCACAGGTCACCCTGGGCCAGCGCCTCTGCCGCGGCTTGCGCGCTCGCCACGGTTCGGCTGGTGCTGCGGATGATCGCGGCCATCAGCCAGGCTGCCAGCGTGCCGACGATCACCATGCTGCACAACAGCAGCAGCAGGATGGAACGCCCATGGGCGACCCGAACGTCCAGACGTTGGGTCAGCGCTGCGAACGTCGCCTCGATCAGTTGGTATTGGGCGTCGATGTAACCCGTCATGGTGTTGAAGTAGTCCAGCGCGGGCGCGTCCAGGCTGCTCGCGTTCAGCAGCTTGTCGCGCAACAGGCCCGCAGCGGCGTTCGCCGCCTGCGCGGCCGACTGGCGCGGCGCGGCCAATGTCGTGGCGAGGTCGGGCTGGGCCTCCACGGCGTTGTCGAAGTTGCGCTCGGCGTCGCTGCTGAGTTGAGCAATCTGGCTCAGACTGGCTTGCAGACCGGCTTTGTCGGTTGGCGTCATCGTGCCGCGCTGCAAAAAAATCGCACCCAGCGCCCGGTTCTGACCCAATTGCTCGCTCAGCTTGGGCAAGGCGTCGACCACCGAAGCCACCAGGTAATAGGCGCCGGCCTCCGGGTCGAGCATCAAGCCGGAGCGGTCTGACACATCGGCCAGCAAACGCAGCTGCTCGGCCACCAGCGCGTTGTGACGCGCAAAGCTGGTGGGTCCATCCAGCGCCCGGTTCGCCACATCGGCCTGCAGCGCGCGCCACAGTCGCTGTACTGCCGCCCGCCGCTCCTCCAGCCTGCCGCCGAGGTAGATCGCGGTGGTCGATCGCATCGCCTCCATCGCCTTGTCGAGCTCGGCGGCACGGGTTTGCCGGGTTGCCTGCAGGCTGTCGTTGCCGCCTAACCACTGGGCGCTGACGCCGCGATGAATCTGGGTTTGCCGTATCAATTGAAGGATCGCGCCCACAGGCGGGATGCCGGCGCGCTCGTCGCTGACCGACTGCAGTGCCCGAGTCTGCCCGAGCAACAGCAGCGCGGTCGGTGGTGCGCACAGTGCGACCCCCATCGCGGCGATCAGCAGAAATTTCTGCCAGATTTTCAAATCACGGATCAAGTGCATGGTCGAGCGTCCCTTCAGGCTGGCAGCCCGGTGCTTGCGCAAGGTGCGCGCGCCGGGCCCGGGCTGCACCGGTCTATCGGCAGCGAAGGGACTCGACTGAAGCTCGCAGCGCTGCCGATGCCGCGACCGGCTGCTCTCAAGTAAATGTGGCTTGGCCACTTTGCTTGACCCCCCACGGGGGGCGGCCGGCGTCGGCCGGCCTAGGGGCGCTCAGCAATGTCGCGCCGCCCAGCCGGAGATGATCGTGCGCAGCCGGTCCAGGCCGTCGGTCAACGCGGCCGGGCCGGGCTGCAGGATCAGCGGCGACTTCACTTCGTGCAGTTCGCCGTCGCGCACCGCCGGTACCTCGCCCCAACCCGGCCGCGCCGCCACCCGCTCGGGCCTGAACTTCTTGCCGCACCAGGAGCCGATGATGATGTCGGGTGCCGCCCTCACCACCTCTAGCGGGTCGGCGACGATGCGGTCTCGCCCGAGCGAGGCCAGCGCACGGTGCGGAAAGATGTCGTCGCCGCCAGCCACGCCGACGAGTTCGCTGACCCAGCGGATCGCGCTGATCTGTGGCTCATCCCATTCCTCGAAATACACCTTCGGCCGGCGCGGCAACGCGGCTGCGGCCAGCCGAACCTGTTCCAGATGGTCGGTCAAGCGGTGGGCGTAGGCGTCGGCTGCTGCCGACTCACCGACCAACGCGCCGAGGCGTCGCACATAGCCCAGGATGCCTTCGATCGAGCGGTGGTTGCTGATCCAAACCTCGACCCCGGCCTTGATCAAGGCCGCGGCGATGTCGGCCTGCATGTCCGAGAAGCCGATCGCCAGGTCGGGCTGCAGCGCCAGGATCTTGTCGATCTTGGCGCTGGTGAAGGCGCTGACGCGGGGCTTTTCCTGGCGGGCTTGCGGTGGCCTGACGGTGAAGCCCGAGATGCCGACGATGCGGTGTTGCTGGCCCAGCGCGTAAAGCAGCTCGGTCGGTTCTTCGGTCAGGCAGACGATGCGTTGGGGCAGGGCGCTCATGGCGCCGATTCTCGCCGCGTTCTCAAGCAAATGTGGCTTTGCCACTTTGCTTGATCCCCACGGGGGGCGGCCGGCTTCGGCCGGCCTTGGGGCGCACTCAAGCAAATGTGGCTTTGC
>JBILYN010000592.1:0-2554 GCA_044377715.1 Aquabacterium sp. | reverse complement strand
GACCGAGGCTGGCCTGGTGTGCGGTGCTGGCGTCACGCATCGCCCTGGCTTGGCGTTGACGGTCGGCCAGTGGCAGCGCCAGGAACTGCTGTTGCCAGCCGGCGCTGCGCACTTGGGCGCGGAACTGCTGGTAGGCCTGGTCGGCCAGGCACAGCGCATCGCCGTGGCTGAGCAACCAGCGTTGGCCCCAGCAGCACAGCAGCGTGGGGTCGGCCAGGCGCTGCACACCGGCTTCGGCCAGCAGCTGGTCGCCGACCAAAAAATCCCGGTTGCCCGGCATGAAGGCCAGCACTTTTTGGGCGCTGGCCTGGCGCAGCACGCTGACGCATTCGGCCTCGAAACCCTGGTGACGCGCGTCGTCGCCGACCCAGACCTCGAACAGGTCGCCCAGCAACAGCACGGCGTCAGCGGGCGTTCCCAACATATGGTGGCGCCAGGCCTCGAAGGTTCGCGGCATGTCGGCGTGCAGATGCACGTCCGACAGCAAGTCGATGCGCTGCCAGCTGAGGTCGGCCTGCCAGGCTGGAGCCCCGGCCTGAGCGCCGCTCACAGCAGGGGACTCAGACGACTTCGACCGCTGTCAGGATCACCACGTCGTCGTTGGGCACATCGTCGTGACCGCCTTTGCGGCCGGTGGCCACGAGCTCGATCTGGTCGACCACGTCCATGCCACTGACGACACGACCGAACACCGCGTAGCCCCAGCCTTGCGCGGACTCGCTGCTGTGGTCGAGAAAGCTGTTGTTGGTCGCGTTGATGAAGAACTGCGACGAGGCCGAGTGCGGCGCACTGGTGCGCGCCATCGCCAGCGTGTATTTCAAGTTCTTTAGCCCGTTGTTGGCTTCGTTCTTGATCTCGCCTTGGGTGGCTTTTTGCTTCATGCCGGGCGCGAAGCCGCCGCCCTGGATCATGAAGCCCTTGATCACGCGGTGGAACACGGTGCCGTCGTAGTGCCCGCTGCGCACATAGCTCAAAAAATTCTCCACGGTCAGCGGTGCTTTGGCATCGTCGAGCTCGATGGTGAAGCTGCCCTGGGCAGTGGTCATGGTGACGGTTTTGGTCATGTCATTTCTCCGAAAGGATGGTTGCTTTTTTGATGAGGATGGGGGTTTGCGGCACGTTCTGGTGGCCGGCTTTGTTGCCGGTCGGCACGGCTCTGATCTTGTCGACCACGTCCATGCCTTCGGTCACCTTGCCGAACACCGCGTAGCCGTTGCCGTCGGGTGAGTTGGCCGCGTCGAGTCGGTTGTTATCGGCAAGGTTGATGAAGAACTGCCCGGTGGCCGAGTCGGCCACCTGGGTGCGTGCCATCGCGACCGTGCCGCGCTTGTTGGACAGGCCGTTTTTCGATTCGAGTGGGATCGGCGCCCGGGTGGGTTTTTCCTCCATGTCGGGCGTCATGCCGCCACCCTGGATCATGAAGCCGTCGATCACCCGGTGAAACACCGTGCCGTCGTACTGGCCGGCCTTGACGTACTGCACGAAGTTGGCCACCGTCTTGGGTGCTTTCTCGGCGTCCAACTGCAGCACGATGTCGCCCATGGCCGTGCTCAGGCGCACCTTCTGGGCCAGCGCAGGGGCCGACAGCAAGCAGCTGGTTGCCAGTGCTGCGGCCAGGATGTATCGGTTCATCGTTCCATCTCCTCAAGTGGTTGGTTAGCTGACGTGTCGCGCGATCAGCGCAGTTGCGCCAGTTCACGTGCCATGCGCAATTTTCCCTGCAAGCCGGCTTCGGTGCGCGGCCCGGCAGCGGCTTCGTAGGCGCGCTGGGCCAGGCGTGCGAAAACGTCGCCCAGGTTCTCGTGCGCGGTGCGGTAACCGGGGTCCAGCCGCAGCGCGGTTTCCAGCAATTCGCGAGCTGCATCGATCTTGCCGGCAGCGGCTTGCAGCACGGCGAGGTTGTTGTAGGGCTCGGGCAGGTCGGGAAACTCCTGCGTCAAGCGTTCGAACAGCGCGATGGCCTCGGCCGTGCTGCCGCCCGCCGACAGCATCACGCCTTGCAGGAACCGCAGCGCGACATCGCCGGGTTGCCGGGCCAGCGCTTGCGCCAAGTTCTGCTGCGCCAGCGCGGTCTCGCCGCGTTTGAATTGCTGCTCGATCGCCCGAACCGATGCATCGGCGGCCGCAGCGGGCGGCCAGGCTGTCGCAGCCAACAGGCAGGCGAACAGTCCAGCTTTCAAGCGGCGCAGCGCGGCAGGCAGGGCCATCGACCGTGGAGGATTGGGAGAACGCAAGCCGGTTGCCAGGCAGTCAGATCAAATTCGGAGGCGGCAATGCCGCCGCTATACTGATTTCATTGTATCGACCCCCCCGGTCTTGATCACGTGAGCTGCGGCGTCGCAGGTCGCCCCTCGAAGCCCGTCGCCCACGGCATCCCTCCTTGAACATCACGGCCATCCTGGAGGTGGCCGGTCTTTGTACCCCCCCCCCCTCATGACATTGCGCCTTTACAACACGCTGACCCGCAGCCTGGAAATTTTCACGCCAATCGACCCAGGGTTCGTGCGCATGTATGTTTGCGGCATGACGATCTACGATCTGTGCCACATGGGCC
>JBILYN010000591.1:0-2569 GCA_044377715.1 Aquabacterium sp. | reverse complement strand
GGTGGCACGGGTCACGAGCTTGGTCACCTCGTACAGACTCTCCAGGCGCTCGTGCTTTTCCTCCAGCAGCGCGGTCTTCTCTTGCACCCGGGCCTCGAGGCTTCGGTACATCGCCTGCAACTGCTCGGCCATGCTGTTGAAGCCGCTGGCCAAGGTACCGAATTCATCGGTCGTTCGGCTGTCGACCCGCGCACCCAGGTCTCCGGATTGGATGCGGCCGATCGCCTGCTTGAGCAGACCCACGGGCTCGAGCACGAACAAGTAACCGGTGTAGACCAGCAGCGCCGCACCCACCAGGGCCCAGCCCATCATCGCCACTTGCAACAAATGCATCAGCGAGGTCAAGCGCGTCAGGCAGGCCTCGATGCCGACCACGAAGCCGTCGATGTTCGACGCAAAGCGCGCCGCGTCCTCGCCCAGGCTGGCAGCCATGGCTGGCGGCGGTGCGTCGGCAAAGCGGGTGCGAAAAACCGCCCATTCGCGCTCGACCGCTGCAAAGCGCTGCGCCACCGCATCGTCCTGCGGCACGAACAGCGGTCGATCGCGGTCGCCCTGGCGCAGCAACTGCAAGCTGCGCTCGAATTCGGCCACTTGCCTAGGCACCGCCTGGGTATGGCCCGTGCCCACCGACAACACCAGCCGATAGGCCTGCATGCGCATGCGCCCGGCTTCGTTGACTGCCGCGGCGCCGCCTTCGAGTTGCCAGGACATCCACAGCAAGGCCGCGATACAAGCCATCGCCAGCAACAAAAAAGGCGTGGTGACCAAGGCCAGCTTGTTGCCGAGGGTCCAATGCCAGTGACGGTTCATGGCGCTAATTTAACCGCACGGATCGGCGTCCAGTCATTTCTCGCCGGAACGCGTGCTGCGGCAGCGCCTCGGCGAGCGCTTCGCCTGGGCCATTGGCCGCGAGCACAGGTTTGTCGCGCCCTTGGCTAGACTCCAGCCCTCAACTGCTCAGGCACCACGACGGCGCCACCACTGAAAGCCCACGATGAAGATCGATTTCGTCTCAGACGTCTCCTGCCCCTGGTGCGCGATCGGCCTGAACGCGCTGGAGCAGGCCTTGGCCCGCATCGGCCCGCAGATCCAGGCCACGCTGCACTTCCAGCCCTTCGAACTGAACCCGGGGATGAAAGCCGAAGGCCAGGACATCGTCGAACACCTGGGCCAGAAATACGGCATCGACGCGGCGCAGATCGCCGCCAACAGCGAGGCCATACGCCAGCGCGGCGCCAGCGTAGGCTTCGAGTTCGGCGTCGGCAAACGCAGCCGGATCTACAACACCTTCGATGCCCATCGCCTGCTGCACTGGGCCGGGCTGCAAAGTCCGGCAGCGCAGAGTGCCCTCAAGCATGGCTTGCTCAAAGCCTATTTCACCGACGGCCAGAACCCCAGCGATGCCGAGGTGTTGCTGCAAGCGGTGGTCGCCGCAGGGCTGGACGAAGCAGGCGCACGCGCCGTGCTGACCAGCGACCTGTATGCAGCCGACGTCAGGCAGGCCCAGTCTTTTTATCACCAGCAAGGCATCAGCTCGGTACCCGCAGTGATCATCAACGACCAGCACCTGATCTCGGGTGGCCAGCCGGTCGAGCTGTTCGAGCGGGCTTTGCGCCAGATCGCCGCCGGCGCCTGAAGGTCGGCAAGGCCTGCGCGAACAACAGGCGCACGGCCGCACCGAAACTGCTGAGCACGAATCTTGCATGCGCGTTGGGGCAGTGATTTCCCCTGCGCGAAGCCGCTCAACATCCATCAACAGGACTTGCCATGAACACGACTTTTATCAACCCATGCCGTGGCCGCCGCGCCCTGCTCGGCGCTACTTTGGCCGCCGCGCTGCTGGCCGCTTTGCCGGCCATGGCCCAGGAGACGTCCGTCAAGTTCCAGCTCGACTGGCGCTTTGAGGGGCCTAGCGCTTTCTTCTTGCTGCCGGTGGCACAAGGACTGTTCAAGGCTGAAAAACTGAATGTGGCGGTCGACGCCGGCAACGGCTCGGGCAACGCGGTCAACCGCGTTGCCTCCGGCGCTTACGACATGGGCTTTGCCGACCTGGCCGCGCTGATGGAGTTCCACGCCAACAACCCGACAGCGCCCAACAAACCGGTCGCTGTGATGATGGTCTACAACAACACCCCGGCGGCGGTGTTCTCGCTGAAGAAAACCGGCATCAAGACCCCAGCCGACCTGACCGGCAAGAAGCTCGGCGCGCCGGTGTTCGACGCCGGGCGACGCGGGTTCCCGATCTTCCAGAAGGCCAACGGCATCGGTGCGGTGAACTGGATCAGCATGGACCCGCCCTTGCGCGAGACCATGCTGGTGCGCGGCGATGTCGACGCGATCACGGGTTTTTACTTCACCAGCCTGCTCAATCTGGAGGCGCGCGGGGTCAAGGCCGAAGACCTGGCGGTGCAGTTGTTTCCGCAGTTCGGCGTCAAGCTCTATGGCAACGCGATCATCGCCAGCGAGGAGTTCATCAAAAAGAACCCCGAGGCCGTCAAAGCCTTTCTGCGCGCTTTTGCCAAAGGCGCACGCCAGGTGATCGCCGACCCCAAGGCCGCCACCGCAGTGG
>JBILYN010000590.1:0-2571 GCA_044377715.1 Aquabacterium sp. | reverse complement strand
CAGCTTGTTGGCGCGCACGGTCAGATCCGAGCCCTCGACCAGGGTCACGCCCAAGTAGCGCGCGAGAAAGACCTGTTCGAAGTAGGTCTCGTTGCGTGGTCCAGGGGTCAGCATCGCGATGCGGCTGCGCTCACCGGCAGGGCTGGCGCGCATCAGGCCGGCCAGCAACGAGCGAAAACTCGCGGCCAGGCGCTGCACCCGCAACGCGGTGAACTGCTCCTGGAACATCGGGCCGATGATCAACCGGTTCTGCAGCAGATAACCCAGGCCGGATGGGGCTTGCACCCGCTGCGCCAGCACACTGAAGCCGCCGCCAGGTCGGCGCTTGAGGTCGAAGGCCGCGATGTGCAGCTTGGCCTGTCCGGCCTGCCACAGGCCGTGCGCAGCACGCAGGTATTGCGGGTGCGCAAACACCATCGACGCCGGCAGCAGCGCGTCGCGCAGCAGCGCCTGCGGACCGTAGATGTCGGCCAGCACCCGGTCCATCAGCCGCGCGCGCTGCACGACACCGGTCTCGATGCGCGCCCAGTCGTCGGCACTGATCAGCGCTGGCAGCAATTCCAGCGGCCACGGCCGGTCGCCCTGATCACGGTCGGCGTAAACGTTGTAGGTCACGCCGTCCTCACGCACGCGCTGCTGGACCCGCCGGTGGCGCGATCGCAGGTCGCCCCAGCCTTCGTCGCCCAGGCTGCCAAAGAAGGTCCGCCACAGCGGCGACACCCCAGCACTGCCCTGTGCGCCCGACAAGCCGGCACGCAGCTCATCCCAATGCCCTGCCGAGCCCCGATCGGCCGAGGCAGCGACTCGCTCGACGGCCTTGTCGTCGTCGTCGACCACGAAGCTTCTTTGCATCACCCGATCATGCCAAGTGTGCGGCGGTCCTGTCACCCGAACCGGGCGCTTTGATCGCAGGACCAGGCTTTGCGCTGCGCAAGTCGAGCGTGAACGGAAACTCCTGGCTGCGATGCGGCGCGCCGACGTCCATCCGTCCTGGCGTGTGCCCGATCGTGACGAAGCGCGTCAGACGCCGGCTCTCGGCTTCGAAGGCGTTGACGGGGAAGCTGGCGTAGCTCAGGCCACCCGGGTGGGCGACGTGGTACTGGCAGCCGCCCAGCGAGCGTTGCATCCAGCGGTCGACCAGATCGAAGGTCAGCGGCGCGTCGGTGCCAATGCTCGGGTGCAGCGCGGTCGGCGGCAGCCAAGCCCGGTAGCGCACGCCGCAGACGAACTCCCCCACCCGGCCGGTAGGCTGCAGCGGCACGGGCACGCCGTTGCAGGTGATCACATGGCGCGAATTGACCAGCCCGCTGAGCTTCAACTCAATGCGCTCGACCGACGAATCGACGTAGCGCACCGTGCCGGCGGACGAACCTTCTTCGCCCATCACATGCCAGGGCTCGAGCGCGCTGCGCAGTTGCAGCAGTACCCCTTCGGCGCTCAGTTCGCCGACCTTTGGGAAGCGGAACTCGAAGTGCGGCGCAAACCATTCGGATTTGAAGCCGAAGCCTTTGCCGTCGGCGGGTGTGCCCGAATACGCGCCCATCTCCTCGATCACATGCTCGAAGTCCTGCCAGACGAAGGTCGGCAGCAGGAAGCGGTCGTGCAGTTCGGTGCCCCAGCGCACCAGCTCGGCGCGGTAAGGCTGCTCCCAGAAGCGGGCGACGAGTGCGCGCAGCAACAACTGCTGGACGATGCTCATCCGGGCATGCGGCGGCATCTCGAAGGCGCGCAGCTCAAGCAGGCCGAGCCGGCCGGTGCTTGAGTCGGGCGAGTACAGCTTGTCGATGCAGAATTCGCTGCGGTGGGTGTTGCCGGTCAGGTCGACCAGGATGTTGCGCAGCGTGCGGTCGACCAGCCAGGGCGGCATCTGCTGGCCGTAGACCAATCTGTTCTTCTCGATCTCGCCGAGCGCGATCTCGAGCTCGTAGAGCTGGTCGTTGCGCGCTTCGTCGATGCGTGGCGCCTGGCTGGTCGGGCCGATGAACAGGCCCGAGAACAGGTAGCTCAAAGACGGGTGGTTGTGCCAGTAGGCCAGCAGGCTGCCCAGCACGTCGGGCCGGCGCAGAAACGGTGAATCGGCCGGCCGCGCGCCACCCATCACGAAGTGGTTGCCGCCGCCGGTGCCGGTATGCCGCCCGTCGAGCATGAACTTCTCGCTCGACAGCCGCGACAGCCAGGCCGCGTTGTAGAGGAACTCGGTGTGCTCGACCAGCTCAGCCCAGCTGGCCGCCGGGTGGATGTTGACCTCGATCACCCCCGGGTCGGGCGTGACCGCCAGGATTTTCAGCCGTGGGTCGCGCGGTGGCGGATAGCCTTCGAGCACGACCTTGACGCACTGCTCGGCCGCCGTGGCCTCGACCGCGGCCAGCAGTTCGAGGTAGTCCTCGAGTTGCTCTAGCGGCGGCATGAAGACGTAGAGATGGCCGCGCGGCTTGGCGTCGGCACCCTGCACTTCGCTCTTGGGACCGGCCTTGGGCGCGTTCGACCGTGCGGGATCGCGCACCTCGACCACCAGCGCGCTGCGCGTGATCCAGTGCGCCGACTCGCCGGGCTTGGGCACACGGCCGGTGT
>JBILYN010000589.1:0-2573 GCA_044377715.1 Aquabacterium sp. | reverse complement strand
GACTGGTACATCTCCATCATGATGTCGGAGCCGCCGACAAACTCGCCCGCGACATAGAGCTGCGGGATCGTCGGCCAGTTGGCGTAATCCTTGATGCCCTGGCGGATGTCTTGATCCTCGAGCACGTTGACGGTCTTGATTTCGGTCACGCCACAGGCTTTGAGCACCTGAATGGCGCGGCCCGAGAAGCCGCACTGCGGGAATTGCGCGGTGCCCTTCATGAACAGCACGACGCGGCCGCCCTTCACAATGCTGTCGATACGTTCTTGCACATCAGTCATGGTTTTGGTCCGGCTGTTGGTATGGATGGGTGGACTTTATACGTCAAAGCGCCCTGTGGAGCCGGGCGGGTCAGTATCTGCCTTTGCGCGGGCGGTCTCTGTGTCAGAAAGCGACGTTCATGCCCAGCCGAACCATGGGCTGCAGCCGGATGGCACCGTCCACCGTGAGTCCGCCGCCGCTGATCAGCCGATCCAGCCGCCATGAAGCCAAGCCTGGTGCGGCCAAGCCGAGATCGGCGCTGAAGCCCCATTCGCCGCGGTTGTTGCCGCTGCTGTAGCCGATGCCGGCATAGGGCAGCGCGGCGGCGTTGTCAGCGCTGTTGCCGATGCTCAAGCCGGTGCGCAAGTTGATCAGCAGGCCACCGGTCAGGCGAAGGCCGCCAGTGTCGCCCAGCCGCAAGCTGCTGAGCTGGTAATCGCCGAACATGCGCAGTGTCTGCGCGCCGAAGCTCGGCATCGCCATGCTGGCCTGGGGCATCGCGCTGCTGTCACGCTCAAAGCGGGCTTGCCAGAATGCACCGCCCAGTGCGGTGACTGGCGCAGTCAAGCCACGGTCTTGTGCGAGCACGCCCGAGGTGGCGGCCATCAAGGCCAGGCACAGATGGATCTTGCGCATCACATCACCCTTCGGAATCTTGCGGCGAACCCCATCTGGGCCGCCTAGCTTGATCCTACGCCGCTTGGCCGGCATTGTGGTGCTCGAAATGTCCGGCAACACGCTGTTTTTGGCGTCAGCCGCCACTCAGCTGGCGCCGCGTTGCCGCCCGCCGGTGCAGCGCGGCCGGCCTGCTATGTCGGGTCGGGTTGCGATCTGCTCTAAGCCGGCGCTTTGCAGCAATCGCGCCACCGCTTCGGCTTGGTCCCAGCCGTGCTCGAGCAGCAGCCAGGCATTTGGCGCCAAGTGCGCGCCAGCGCCGGCGATGATCTGGCGCAGCGCGCCCAGTCCGTCGCCGCCCGGCGTCAGCGCCAGCAGCGGTTCGTGGCGCAGCGTCGGCAGGTGAGGGTCGTCGGCGGCGATATAGGGCGGATTGGACAGCACCATGTCGAATTCCTGGTGCCCCGGCAATGCCTGCCACCAACTGCCGCAGTGCCAATCCAGCGTCAACCCGAGTCGTTCGGCGTTGGTCTGGGCCACCGTCAGCGCGGCATCGCTGACATCGGTGGCGGTGACCCGCGCGCTGGGGTGGCGGTGCGCCACCGCCAAGGCGATCGCGCCGCTGCCGGTGCCGAGGTCCAGTACGCGCGGCGCGCGCTCGCCATCTTGCCTCAGCAGCGCGAGTGCCCAGTCGACCAGGCTCTCGGTGTCGGGGCGCGGGATCAGCACGTCGGGGGTCACACCCAGTGCCAGGCCGTGGAATTCCCACTCGCCCACCAGGTAGGCCAGCGGCTCACCGTCGGCACGGCGCTGACACAGTGCGGCATAGCCCTGCACTTGGTCGGCTGCCAGCTTCGCGTCGTCGTGGGCGATCAGCCAACTGCGGGGCCGATGCAGCAGATGGCCCAGCAGCCACTGGGCATCGAGTCGGTCCAATCCCAATGCGCGGGCTTGTGCGATCGCTTGCCCCAGATTGAGCCCGACCGGGTCTGCTGCCGTCGGCGCGGCTGTCACGCTGCGCCTTCGAGTGCCGCGAGTTGGTCTTGTGCCTGGGCCGCTTGCAGCGCGCTGAGTACATCGCCCAGGTCGCCTTCCATGATCGCGCCCAGCTTGTAGAGCGTCAGGTTGATGCGGTGGTCGGTGAGCCGGCCTTGCGGGAAGTTGTAGGTACGGATTCGGTCCGACCGGTCGCCGCTGCCGACCAGGCTTTTGCGGGTCGCGGCCTCGGTGGCATCGCGCTGGGCGCGCTCCTTGTCGCGCAGCCTGGCTTGCAGCACGACCATTGCTTTGGCCTTGTTGCGGTGCTGCGAGCGGTCGTCCTGGCATTCGGCCACCAGACCGGTGGGCAGGTGGGTGATGCGTATCGCTGAATCGGTTTTGTTGATGTGCTGGCCACCGGCGCCACTGGCGCGGAAGGTGTCGATGCGAAGATCGGCCGGGTTGAGTGTGATCTCGGTGGCGGCGTCGGGCTCGGGCATCACGGCGACCGTGCAGGCACTGGTGTGGATACGGCCTTGCGACTCGGTTGTGGGCACGCGCTGGACCCGGTGCCCACCGGACTCGAACTTCAGCGCGCCGTAGACGTCCCGCCCTTCGATCCGCAGCACCAGTTCCTTGTAGCCGCCCAAGTCGGAGGTCGACTCGCTCATCACCTCGGTGCGCCAACCGCAGCGCTCGAAATAGCGCAGGTACATGCG
>JBILYN010000586.1:0-2585 GCA_044377715.1 Aquabacterium sp. | reverse complement strand
ACGACCCACTTGACGATCGCGAAGAACTCGTCGTCACCGCGGCGCACCGACGGCCCGAGCGGCTCTTTGGAGATCAGCTCAGGCAGGATCACGTGGTCTTCGGGGTTGCCAGCTTCCTTGTTGCGCACCGAGGCCAGGCCAGATGCGTCGGTGGTGTAGGCCTGGCAGCGGCCGGAGAAGTAAGCCTTGTTGGTGGCTTCCTGGGTCTCGAACACGACAGACTTCATGTTCAGGCCGGCGGCCTTGGAGTAGTCGGTCAGGTTCTTCTCGGTGGTGGTGCCCGACTGCACGCAGACCGTGGCGCCCTTGAGCTGCTTGGCGCTGGTGATCTTGGACTTCTTGGTGACCATGAAACCCTGGCCGTCGTAATACGTGGCGCCAGTGAAATGCAGACCCAGCGACGCGTCACGCGTCAGCGTCCAGGTGGTGTTGCGCGACAGGATGTCGATCTCGCCGGCCTGCAACGCGGCAAAGCGCTGTGCTGCGTTCAAGGGCACCCACTTGATCTTGCTGGCATCGCTGAGCAGTGTTGCTGCCACGGCCTTGCAGATATCGACGTCCAAGCCGGCCCAGTTGCCTTGGCTGTCAGCGGCCGAGAATCCCGGCAGGCTGGGGTTGACGCCGCAGACCAGTTGGCCTCGTTGCTTGATGGTGTCGATGGTCTTGCCGGCCTGTGCGGGCAGCGTTGCCGCCAGCGCACCCAGGGCGATCAGCGCGCCGAGCGCGGTCTTCAGGGGAGTTTTGGTCATGGTCTTGATCTCGTGGTTGTGATTTTTGAAAATACCCCGAGCGCCCGGCGCGCGGCAGCATGCTGATGAAGGCGTGGAAGTATAGGTCGATCGCCTGACCCGAAAACATGGCTGTCTGTCGGACGCGACAAGCGCTGACGCGCAAACGCAGGCAAAGATCGCTCCACTCGACCTTCCTGTGGCCAAGAGTCGGCGCGCTTCGACTGAGCGCAGCACCGACGAGCGCCCTGCATCATCGCCCTAGCCTCGCTAGCCTGCGGCTCAACAGCCTTGCTGCAAGAACGCCCACAAGGCCTGTGCAGCAGCCTTCTTGTGGCGCGACAGTTCGGGCCGCTCGCGATAAATGCGCACTTCCATCGTCAGCTCGCCCACGCCAGGTGGCGCGGCAGAGACCAGGCGGCCGCTCTTGAGTTCCTGCCGGACCGAACTGGCTGGCAGGAATGCCAGGCCATGGCCTTCCAAGGCCATCGCTTTCAGGCCTTCGGCCATGTCGGTCTCGTAAATGGTCTCAAGCGAAGGTGGCAGCAGCATCTGGCGGATGATCTGCTCGACCATATGACCCATGTAAGCGCCCGAGGCATAGCCCAGCAACGGTGTCGGCGACCCCAGCGCGCCAAGCCGAAACAGCGGCTGACCCTGCGAGTCTGCTTTGGCAAAAGCCGCAAGCACCTCGTGGCCCAACGAGAGCATCTCGTAGCGGTCCGGGCTGAGCTGCAGCGGCTGCGAAGCATGGTGATAGGCAATCAGCAGATCGCAGCCGCCTTCTGTCAGCCGCAGCACCGCATCGTGGACGTTGAGGGCGATCAAACGGGTCTTGACGCTGTCAAGACGACCGCGCAAGCCCATCAACCAATGCGGAAAAAAGGTGAAAGCCAGTGTGTGCGGGATCGCGAACTCGATCACGTCCTGGCCGCTGGCGCGGTGCGAGCGCATCAGATTGCGCGCCGATTGCAGCGCTCCCAGTATTTCGAGCGACTGACCGTGAAGCGTCTCGCCGGCCGACGTCAAGCGCGTCGGATACGACGAACGATCGACCAGGTCGACACCCGCCCAAGCCTCAAGCGCCTGGATACGGCGCGAGAACGCCGGCTGGGTGACATGCCTGAGCTGGGCCGATCGCGAAAAGCTGCGGGTCTCGGCCAAGCTGACAAAGTCTTCTAGCCATTTGGTTTCCACCGCAGCAGTTTAAGGGTCAGGGCAGGCCCTTCGAGCCGCCTGTCGAGGCTCAAGCGCCGAGCTTGTCGCCCTCGGTGTCAGCCGACTGCTGCAGCCGCCACATCTCGGCGTAGCGCCCACCCAAGGCCAGCAGCGCGGTGTGCGAGCCGCGCTCGGCGACCCGGCCGCCATCGAGCACCACGATCTCGTGCGCGTCGGCCACGGTCGACAGCCGGTGCGCGATCACCAAGGCCGTCTTGCCCTGCGCCGCACTCTTCAACTCGGCCTGGATCGCGCGCTCGTTGGCCGAGTCCAGCGCCGAAGTCGCCTCGTCGAAGATCAGCACCGGCGGGTTCTTCAGCAGCGTTCGGGCGATCGCCACACGCTGCTTCTCGCCGCCCGAGAGCTTCAGCCCGCGCTCGCCAACCATCGTCGCGTAGCCCTTGGGCGTGCTGGCGATGAAGTCGTGGATGTGCGCCGCACGCGCCGCCGCCTCGACCTCAGCAGTCGATGAGCCTGTTCGGCCGTAGCCGATGTTGTAGCCCACGGTGTCGTTGAACAGCACTGTGTCCTGCGGCACGATGCCGATTGCCCGCCGCAGGCTGTTTTGTGTGACCGAGCGGATGTCCTGGCCGTCGAGCGTGATGCGCCCATCGGTCACGTCGTAGAAACGGTAGAGCA
>JBILYN010000599.1:0-7939 GCA_044377715.1 Aquabacterium sp. | reverse complement strand
TCAGTGCGGTGAACGGCAGGTAGTTGGCCAGTGAGGTCAGCGCCGCGCCGGCGCTGAGGTCCAGGCCGGCAGTCGACAGCAAGGCCAGCAGATCGGCCGATGCAGTGCCAGAGCCCGAGTTCAGCGACTCCAGCAGGCTCGCGATGCGGGCCGCAACCGTGGTCTCGGTGAGCTTTCGGCCGGGCAGATTGTCAAAGTAATAAGCGTTGTCGTCGATCGTCAGACCCGCCGTCATCTTCAACGGTCCGTTGGCAAGCAACACGCCGTCGAGTTTGAGCTCACCGGGGGTGGTGATGTCGACATGCGTGCCTTCGGCGCCCTTGATAGGAATCGGCGTGCTGCCCTCAAAGCGGAAAGTACCGCCGGCCATCACCGCAGAACCGGTGTCGATGTGCAACCAATCCTTGGCGCTCAACTCAATGTAGGCTGAGGTGTCGGCGACCGCCGTGCCAACCGACACCACTGATCCTTGCAGCAGCGTCAAGCCGGTGCCGGCGTCGACTTTCAACAGCGAACCAGCGCCCTGGGCTGTCAGCGTTCCGGCGCTGTAGATCGACCCCTTGGTCGCGACGCGCAGCGCGTTGCCCGCCGCATGGGTACTCATGCTGCCCGATTGGTCAACGCGCAGGCTGTTGACCTGGGCACCGAAATCGAGCAAACCGTTGACGCCGGTCGACCCCATCACCTTGAGGTCTAGCAGCGACTGTGCGTCCAGCCAGCCCGAGATCACCGCTTGCTCGCTGATATTGAGCACCAACTGGTCAGCGCTCAGGCCAGAATCCGGCGCGCCCATCGGGTCTTGGACATTCCGGCTACGGACCTCGAGCAGACGCGCATCGATGCTGAGCTTGTCAGTGGACTGGACGTTGCCCATCACGGTGATCGCGTCGGCATGTATCGAAACGCTGTCGGTGAACTTGGCCGTGAAGTCAAAGCCGCCGACCTTCTTGTCCTTGATGTCGCCGATGTTCATCATCACATCGGGCAGCGCGGCGTCAGCCTTGCGATGACCGATGTCGATGCCGATAAAACCGTCGGCCAGCGCCGACAGGTCACGCATGCCGAGCTCCATCCTGCCGGACGACCCGGTGACCGAGAAATCCATGCCGTAAGTCGACTGCGCCGTCGAACCCAGGCTATAGCCTTGGGCTGCCGACACCGCCTTGATGCTGAGCTGGCCACTGCCGCGCACCCGGTTGTCGCCCGAAGCAAAGTCGATGTCGTCAGCCACCAGCGTGATGCTCTTGCCTGCACCGCGAGCCTCGATGACACCTCTGTCAAGCGACAGCAAGGATTCGGCAGCGGCGAGCTGAACATCGATCTTGCCGACCTGCGAAAACAAACCGCCATCGACCAGGTTCAGGCTGTCGAGCTCGCGCACGACCACATCGGCGTACAGCGGGTCGGTGCCGAGGTTGACCACCGACAGTCCGGCCAATTGGGTGTTGAGCACACCCGAGACGCCCTGTGCGCTGAGGCTGAAAGCCCCATCAGGAGCGACAAGACTGGCCTTCGTCACATCGAGCAGACCCGTCGTGTTGAGGACCAGGCCGGTGCCGTGCCAGCTGGCGCCATCGCCCATCGTCAGCACCGTCTTGCCAGCGGTGTCGCTGAGTTCGATGCGGTCGACACTGTCGTCGAAGTTGATGGTTCGCTGTTTGTCGAATGCAGAGTTGACGACGAGTTGTCGCTCGTTGAGCTGGATCGCCACCGACGAGAACCGATCGATCACGACACGGTCGTTGCCCGTGCCGCCGATCAGGTTGACCATGCCGTCAGTGCTGACATAGATCAGATCGTCGTCGGCACCCGCATCGACGGTATCCACAGAACCGCCGAGCGTGATGATGTCAGCACCACCGCCCGTCGAAATCTGGTTGACGCCAGCACCCATGTCGACGATCTCGGCGCCTTCGCCTCCGGTGAACTTGTCGGCGTCAGAACCGCCGAAATACCTGATGCCGTCGGAGTCGCCGCCGACAAACTCGTTCTTGCCCGAACCGCCGCGAACAACGCTGCCGGCAGCGCCGCCCAGGATCATGAAGTTGTCGCTGCCGTCGCCGCCATCGAAGTCCAGCATCGCAGCCACGCCCCGGCCGACATAGATGAAGTCGTTGCCCTTGCCGCCGTGGCCGATGACCTTTTTGACCTGCGCCGCGTCATAGGTGTTGGTCACACCGAGCGACCGAACGACGACCTTGCCGTCGGAGGTCTGCTCGACGTTGAACGACTCGTTGATGGTGTCGTCAAAGATCGGGCCTTGCCCGTAGCGACCTGACTGATCGCCCATGTGCAGGTACAGGTTGCCGTCAGCGTCCAGATGGCTGACGTCTGGCGGATCGCCAAATGTCCACAGCACGCTGCCCGAGATGCTCATGCCCATCAAGGTGACCTTGGCCGCCAGGTAGGCGCTGATCGGCGTGATGTCGATCTCGCCACGGAAGCCGGCGATCGTGAAGTCGATCGTGAACAGGCCCATGTCGAGCTCGAAGTCCAACGAGCCCCAGACCGCCGCGGCAAATCGTGGCCGGCTGCTGAGCATCATGCTGACGCCGGCGTTGAGGTGCAGCGGCCCGATGTAGATGTCGAGCTCGGACTTGCCGTGGATCTCGAACTGGCCGTCGGAGCTGAAGAAGCCACCGACTTCGATGGTCAGGAAGTTGAAGAAATTGAGGTGGCCGTCGAACTCGATCTTGAAGACAGAATCGATCACGCTGACCCGGCCGTGGAAATCGACGTCAAAGGCCAGGATGTGCAGCACGCCGGCGAGCTCGAGGTCGAAATACGTCTTGCCCGGGATGATGTCGCGCGTGGGCAGCAGCGTCTGGTAATCGAGGTCGCTGGTGTTGATTCGGATCGTTGCGTGGGTCTGGATGTTGACGATCGCGACGCCGAAGTTCAGCTCGGTCTCGACCAGCATCGCGAAGTAGATCTTGTCATTGGCATCGACGCCAAACGCCGCAGCGCCCTTGACCTGCAGTTGGGCAAAGCCGATGTCGAGCGTGACACTCATCGCCGCCTGGATGCCCTTGCTGTCGATCAGCAGGTCAACCGTCCCCTTCATCGACAGCGGTCCGACGTTGATTGCAGCAAAGCCGGAGATCCGCAGCAGGTGCGGGTCAATCCAGACCTGCACCGCATTGCCGTCGTCGTCGTAGACCTTGCCCTCGGCATTTCGTCCACGCACCTGCTGCTTGTTGCTGGTGGTGTTGATCTGCATCATGAATCGGCCGCTGATGCTGAAAACGCCGCCGTCCATGATGACCGAGTCGGCGTTGCTGCCGCCGACGTCGAAGCTGCCATACAGACCCGTGCCACCGTTGACCGGGTCGATCACCAGGCCGATCGTGCCAGTGACGCTCAATGGCTTGAGCAGCGGCAGCGAGAGCTCGGCCGTGACACCGAGTTCCAGTGTGACCGTCGGCCCGCGCTGAGCGATGATGATCGAAAAATCACCCTTGAGCGTGAGCGCTCCGCTGAACAAGTCCAGGTTGCCCTTGCCAGTGAGTGCGGCGTACATGCCGGTCCAACTGTCGTCCTTGCCCGGTGGCTTCTTGCTGACGGTGAAGGTGTCGAAGCCTGTGGTCGATCGAAAGGTTTCGGGGACGACGTAAGTGATGTCACGGCCGAAGGTGTTGAGCGACAGCTGGAATTCGACCGCAAGCTTGGCGACCGGGCCCAGGTCGAGCTTGTTTTTGATGTCCAGACGCAGTGCGACGCCGCCACTGTTGATCACCACCAGACCGGTAGCGTGGCTGTGCAGGTTGAAGCCGTCGGGGCCGATCTGCAGGTCGATGTCGGCAAACACCGTCAGGCCGTCGCTGGCGCTGAAGCGGAAGTCGAGCACGCCCTTCATCGAGACCAGGCCGAACATGTTCATCTCGGCCTTGCCGAACACGCGCAGGAACAGCTCGTTGTACTCGAGCACGATCGGGTGATCGGGGTTGCCGGTCTCGATCGCGTAACCGGGATGGATGACGCCCTGGGTGTCTTTCCAGGTGCTCTTGGAGAAGTCGATGACGGTCAGGTCAAAGGACGCACGGACATCGCTCTGGTAAGACACCGCGCCGGTCTTGGCGTCGGTGACGATCTTGCCCAGGTCGAGCTTGAATCGCACGCCCATGTTGATTTCGATCGCGATGTCCTCGGCCTTGAAGGTCACGCCAGGAACACCGACTAGACCAATCATGTCGACCGTTACCCTACCGGCAAGATAAACGCCGATGCTGATGCTCTCGAGCCTGACCACGAACTCCTTGGCGACGACCAGGCCGATGTTGAGGTTTTCAACCGCCAGGCCCACTGCCGAGGTATTGACATACGGAACGTCAAGCGAAGTGATGCGCCCGTCGTGGTTGTGGTCAACCCAATAGCCACCCACACCCATGAAGGCATAGGCGTCGGCCACGCCGATCGCCATCGAGGTGACGATGGTCTGCTCGCCATTGGACAGCGTGACCGTCTCGGAACCCCGCTTGGTGAAGGCCATCGAGCCGTACAACTGCAAGAAGCCGCCAATGTTGATCGTGGCGTAGCCGATCTTGGCCTGGATGATCTCCGAATCGAAGTCGATGAACACCGTGTTGCCGCCGCCCGCAGGCAGCGCGAAACCGGCCAGATCCATCTTGCCGCTCTGGTTTTTGTCCTCGGACAAGTCCAGCACGCTGTTGTTGTTCTTGTCTTCGCCAGCGTCGAGATTGCCGTTGAAGTTGATGTCTTCGCCGTAGGTGTCGAGCACACCGTTGTGGTTGCTGTCCTCGGTGTAGTCCTTGAAGCTCGGGCTGATCTTGTAGTTGATCGACGGCGGCCCAAACAACTGGATGGCCGCGTTGACTTGGGGAGACCCTTTTTCGAGCAAGAAGGTGTTGATGTTGACCTCAACATCTTCGGCGATCACCGTCATCACCGACGGGTCGATGCCGACCAGACCGGCTTTCTGGATCGTCGCCTTGGCCGTGAAGAACGTAGGGCCGAAATCCTTCAGACCGGGGATGGCATCCAGCAGCTTGGGCTTCATCATCGCCAGGCCGAAATCGACGTTGTCGATCATCACGCCGACCGCGTTCTCGTTGATGCCGTCAAGCAAGCCATCGGGCACGCCAAAAGGCCCGGTCAGGTCCTGGCCATAGCGGTAAGGGCCGTTGATGCCGGCAAAGCCGCTGAGGTTGGCACCACCCAGCGTCATCGAGTTGACATCGATGATCAGCGGGTTGAGGTCGACGCCTGTCAGCTTGGCGATGTCATCCATCATCGGCCCAAGGCCGCCCATGTCGACCGCGACGGTGAAGACTTCGCCCTGGCGGAAAGCCAGCGAACCCCGCAGGAACAGGAAGTTGGCCACCGCGATGTCGGCCAGGCCGATGTCCAGCCCCATCAATTGGTTGCCCTTGAAGTTCAGGTAGACCGGCGCGCCGCCAGTCTCGATGCCATAACCTGACGGGTCGGTGGATTTCTTCTTCTTGAAAGTGGTGAAGTCGGGCGTCGTGTACATCAGTCCGCCCAGCAACTCACCGCCCGTGTTGAGTTCAACCGTGACGTTGCGAGCCTGGATCTTGAGCACATCGCCGAAGCCGTAGACCCCCAGCTCATCGGCATGGGCGTACAGCGAGTACACGTTCTCGGTGCTGATGATGCCCAGATCGGCCTTGAACACGCCGATCGCGAGGTCGACACCCTGCATGCCAAAACCTACCAGACCACCCTGCTCGGACAAGGGCTTGCTGAAGTCGGGGTTGCCAGCGCCGATGAAGATCGAGACATCGCTGGCGCCGAAGGTCATGCCTTTGAACGTCACGTCGCTGATGTGCGAGTAGTCGTCCGACATCCCGCCGATCATCTTCAGCCCCTTGAGGAGCAACTGGCCGGTCTGGGGCAGCACGCTCTCGAGCATCTGCAACTCACGCGGCAGACCGGTGTACATGTCGGCCTCGAAAGTCTGGCCCAGGCTGAGCTTGAAATCGCCGTGTATGTGGACGAAGTCGCTGAAGTTGAGGTTGAGATTCGGGATCGACAGCATGCCGCTGATGCCGTCCATGCCGATCTGCAGATCCAGGCTCTTGATCGCGTCCTTGACGCCGTTCAAGGCGTCCTTGAGCCATGCCGGCGTCGAGGCCGACATTTCGGGCATCAGGTCGGTCAGCCCGGTCAAGCTGATCGTCGGGATCAGGCTGCCGGTGCTCGGCAGTTCGAACTGGAAGTCGAAGGCCGGCAGCTTGATGTTGAACAGGTCGAACAAGCCCAGGTTGGCCTGCATGCCAATGCGCAGCATGTTCGAGTGGTAGTTGATGTTCAGCGCTGCCGCATCACTGCCGATCGGGATGTCCAGCCCATGTCCGCCATTGGCCGTGCTGAAGTCGGCGTAGGTGAACGGCACCGGATAACCGCCGAGGAACGAGCCGTTGAAGCCCAGCACGACGTCCTTGGCATCGAGCGTCAGGTACGGTGCCGTGCCGACCAGGCCGACCAAGTCGGCAGTGGCCTTGACCGCGTAGAAGGGCAACGCGTCAACCTTGAGGTCGCCGCCCAACGAGGGCTTGAGCATCGCGAGTGCGAAGTCGAGGTCGTCGATCGCAAAGCCGATCGCGCTCTCGTTGGCCGGGTCGGCCTCGTCGATCTTGCCATCGCGGTTGCTGTCGGTTCGGTAAGGCCCGTTGATGCCGGCAAAGGCATAGACGTCCTTGCCGGCGACCACCATCGCTTCGGCGTTCATCTTGATCGGGATGCCGGCGGTGTAGAAGGTCACATCCTTGACGATGCTCTTTTGGAAAGTCAGCCCACCTTGCACGCTCAGGATGCCGGCGATGTTGACCGTGGCTTTGCCGACCGTGGCCAGGATCTCGGTGTTGTCGAAGTCGAGCAGCATCGGCGTGCCACCGGTGCCGATCGAATAACCCGGTTTGGTACCGCCTGCGGTGAAGTCAGCGACCCAGAGCGGGTTGTTGGTGCTGTTGATGCCGACGACGATGTCCTCGAGCTTGAACTCGAATCCATCACCCATGCCGACGAAGCCGACCAGGTTGGCTGTCCCCTTGAGCGCAGTGAACTCGGTGCCCGGCGCCACCAACAAGGACATCGGGTTGGCCAGCAGCGCCTCGGGATCGTTGTTGGCCTTGGTCGTGAACAGGCCTAGCGCGAAGCTGAAGTCGTCGATCACCAGGCCGATCGCACTGGGGTTGATGGTGTCAGCGGTGGTGATGACGCCGTCGCCATTGGTGTCGGTGCGGTAAGGACCGCCGACGCCGACAAAGGCCTGCACATGTTGGGCGCCGATCTCGATGCTGCTGGCCTTGACGCCGTTGACCTTGATGCCCAGCAGACCGGTCACGCTGAGGTCAGAGGCCGGGCCTTTCTTGAAAGCGAAACTGCCCGAGACGTAGACGAAGCTCGAGATCCTCAGCGTGGCGTTGTTGATCGAGGCACCGATCGTCTCCTCGGTCATGTCGAGCAGTATCGGCATGCCGCCGGTGGGCACCATGTAGCCCGCTGGCGTGGTGACACCCGCGACCGTGGTCGCCGGGAAGCTGGCCTTGAGGTCCAGCGTCACGTCCATGAATCCGGTGTTGACCTCTACATCGATGCCTCTGGCAGACAGCTGGAAGTCATTCGGATCGAAACCGTAGATTGCGACGGTGTCGATGTGGGCTTTCAGCGAGGTGAACTTCTGTCCGTCTACCTTGAGTTGCATCAACGCGAAATCGATGCCCTCGGCGCCGAAACCATAGAGCGAACTGGCTTGCTGGGTGAAGCTTCGACTGCGGTCGATGCCGTTCTCGGCGTAGCCGACGAAGACGTCGACGTTGGAGCCGCCGACGGTGAATCCCTCAGCATTGGGCAGCGAGGCGCCCGTGCTGGTGACGACGGTGCCGAAATTGCCCTTCTGGAAAGCGAACGAGCCCTGGATGTAGACGAACTTCGAGATCGACAGCGTGCCCTGGCCGAC
>JBILYN010000585.1:0-2592 GCA_044377715.1 Aquabacterium sp. | reverse complement strand
ATGCCGATGGTCTGGGTGCCGTCAGCTACCAGTGGCAAGCGGCAGGCACTGCTATCGCCGGCGCCACTGGCAACAGCTTGCTGCTCGCAGATGCGCAGGTCGGCAAACCGATCACGGTGACCGCAAGCTACACCGATGGTCGCGGCACGCCTGAGTCCATCACCAGCAGCGCAAGCGCAGCGGTGGCCAGTGCAAACAACGCCGCCACTGACAGCCTGACCGTCGTCGGTGCGGCCGCGCAGGGCCAGACGCTGACCGCCGCCCTCACGCTGGCCAATGTTGATGTTGATGGGGTGATCAGCTACCAGTGGTTGGCAGCCGGCAGCAAGCTCAGTGGCGCGACAGCCAGCACGCTGGTGCTGACCGAAGCACTGGTGGGCCAGGCCATCTCAGTGGTGGCCAGTTATACGGTCGTAGTGACCATCCCAGCGGTTGACGGCGGCGAAAACATTCCCTTTGTGCCAGCGAAAAGGACGCTCACGCCCGAATCAACGAACAGTGGGCCAACGGCCGCGGTGGTCAACTTCAACGACACACCCACTGGCAATGTGACGATCAGCGGCAACGCCAAACAAGGCGAGACACTGACCGCCACCAACACCTTGGCCGATGCTGACGGTCTGGGGGTGGTCAGCTACCAATGGAAAGCGGCGGGTACCAACATCAGCGGCGCGACCGCCAGCACTTTGGTGTTGACCGAGGCTTTGGTCGGCAAAGCCATCTCGTTGGTGGCCAGCTATACCGACGGCCACGGCACGCCCGAAACGTTCACGAGCGGCGCGACTGCTGCGGTGGCCAACGTCAACGATTTGCCGTCGGGCAAGGTCACGGTCAGCGGCGCCGCGACCCAGGGCCAGGTGCTGACCGCCACCAACACGCTGGCCGACGCCGACGGTTTGGGTGCGATCGGGTACCAGTGGCAAGCCAATGGCCTGCCCATCGTCGGTGCGACAGCCAACACGCTGTTGCTGGGTGCGGCCCAAGCCGGCAAGGCCATCAGCGTGCTGGCTGGCTACCTGGATGGCCATGGAACGCCTGAAGCCGTGGCTTCGCTGGCGGTGCAGGTGGCCACCGCGAGCAAGGCCATCGATCTGCAGGCCTACAGCTGGAAAACCCACACGCTGCTGACCGCTGTGGCATTTGGCGACGGCAGCCACAGCGGCAGCACCGATGCGCTTGGCGCGGTGAAGCTCGCAGATGCCAACGGCGCAGCGTTGACGGCCAGCAGACTGATCTCCAGCGCGGAGTTCACCGAAACCAACCAGGCCGTGAACCTGCAGGACGCGATCGCGATTCTGAAGATGATCGTTGGGCTCGACGTCAACGGCGCTGGCAAGGCGCTGTCGCCATACCAAGCCTTTGCGGCTGACTTCGACGGCAACGGCAAGGTCGAACTCAGCGACGCGATCGGGGTGCTCAGGCATGTGGTCGGGCTGCCGTCACCCGAGGTGCAGTGGTTGTTTTTCAACGAGGCGGATACCTCGATGCCAGGCAAGTCCAGCCTGAGCCCGGGCGCTATGCCCGCATTGACCGCCACGCTGGCGGCGACGGGTGCGACCCATGTCGGCCTGGTCGGCGCGCTGCGGGGGGATGTCGATGGCAGCTATGGCGGCGGTGGGTCGCAGAGCTTGGATCTGCCTTATTTCCAGCAACTGGCCGCTTATACAGGTTTGAACTTGACCCAGTTCGGTGTGTACCCGTGATCCATAAAGTGGCCGGTGGTATCGGCGATGTGTGCGGCCAGCGTATCGGCGCAGGCCGATGAGGTAACTGCCCAGAGCAACACGCTGAGCCTGCCCCGGCCCGCCTGGAAGCTCGTGGCCCAGGGGGCTGTGGGAGCCGGCCAGTTGCTGGTGCCGGTTTCAGACACCCCGCGCGACCTGAAGACCTTGATCGCCTTGCCGCCTGAGGCGGCAGCGCCGTTCACCATCAGCCTCAAGGACCTGCCTGGGCGCGCTGCATTGATAGACTTCTTCGCCGGTCAGGGCGCCGCCGGCATGACAGAGAGCTTTGGGGCCAAGCTGCTGGCGATCAAGGAGATCAAATGAAAAAGAGTCCTTGTCTTGCTGGCCCTTGTCAGCGCTTTGCAGGCCTAGCCCTTCGGGACACGCCGGTCGCCGAACTGGCCAAGCAGTTCGATCGCTCCTCAACCTGTGGTCTGTGCAATCTGACGCTGAGAAACGCTAGTTACCCCATATGAGCAATGAAGTCGAACCAAATAACAGCCTAGCGACAGCAAACACTGCTGTATTGAACCAATCCATTAGCGGGCAGTCTGACAACAACGAATCTGACTACTACAAAGTGGTTGTTCCGGCGGGCAGCGCTGGAGTGTTTTCGGTAAATATAAGTACAGATTCAACGACGGCATCTTGGTATTTGGATATATTGAACTCGGCTGGCAGTTCTTTGGGTTCTCAATACGTAATCGTTTAGACCCCCCACCAACCCGGGAGGGATGGCGCCTGTCGCGGCGTGTCCCTCGCGCAAGTCTGCATGAATTGAATTGAGTGGTGTGGCAGCGGTGGCAGCGGTGGCAGCGGTGGCAGCGGTGGCAGCGGTGGCAGCGGTGGCAGCGAGGGTTGCGAGGGT
>JBILYN010000584.1:0-2599 GCA_044377715.1 Aquabacterium sp. | reverse complement strand
ACCCTTGGCAGGGGTCCGAAACTTGCATTCCTAGGGGGAATGTGCCCGCTGGCGAAGAGTTCGCCTGCTCTTGGCCCCCTCAAGGCCGATGGCGAATGATACCAACCTGCACTGACTACGACCCACGCGCCCATTTACGGCGTCCGATGGTCATGATGCGCCACGGCTGATCGATGAGTTTGTTCCACGCCTCGCAGCAGTGGTCGATGATGTTGTCGTGGGATGTGAAGACCCGGTTGGAGAGCCAGTTGTCGCGCATGAACTGCCAGATATTCTCGACCGGGTTGAGCTCGGGGCATTTGGCCGGCAGCGCGACGATGCTGATGTTGCCGGGAACATCGAGCTTGCCGGTCATGTGCCAGCCCGCCTGATCCATCAGCACGACCGCGTGGGCACCGGGGGCGACAGTGAGGGATATTTCGATCAGATGCAGCGACATGGTTTGGGTGTTGCAGAAGGGTAGCACCAGCCCTGCGCCCTTGCCGAGTTCGGGGCAGATCGCGCCGAAGATATAGGCCGATTTCGTCCTCTGGTCCTTGAGAGCCGAGGGCCGGGTTCCGCGCTTGGCCCAGCGGCGCGTGATCTTGTTTTTCTGACCAATGCGCGCTTCGTCCTGGAACCATATCTCTATGGGCGTGCCGCGTGGGAGGGTGGTTTTGACCTTTGCCAGCTCGGCGGCAAAGCCCCCTTTTTGAAGGCCTCCATGGCAAATTCGTTCTGGGCATGATGCCGGGGCCGCGCCGTGAGCTTGACGTAGCCCAGCTTCTTCAGCTCCCTCCCAACGGTCGTTTCATCAAGCGACACCGCAAACTCGTCGTGAAGCCACTGGACCAGGTCGATCAACCGCCAGCGCACAACCCCATGGATCGCCGGGATCGGCCCGCGCTCGACTGCGTCAACAAGGGCATGACGTTGCGCATCATTGAGCCGCGACCGGGGGCCGGGAGCCTTGCCATCAAGCAGGCCATCCGGGCCTCGTTCATTGAACCGAACCACCCAGTCCCGCACGATCTGCAAGCCCACACCACCGATCCGCGCCGCCGCAGTCCGGCTACCGCCATCGTAAATCTCGGCCAAGGCCAAGAGCCGCCGGGTCTGGTTCGCGCTACTCGAAGCACGCGCCATACCCCTCAATGCCAAACCGTCGAAATCATCACGCAAGCCAATCGCTGAACCCATGATCGCGCCCTCCAAAGCACAACCTCATAGATTCAGACTTTCAGCCGACAGGGAATCCCCCCATGTGAGTCACCCACAGCGCAGTTTGGTATAAGGCGGCAGCTGCTGAGCGGTCGGAGCATGCGACTGACAGCGCAAGACGTAAACATGCAGAAGGTAATGCGCTTAAGGAGAAGGCTAGGAAGCATTACCTTGCTAATAAGATGATATATAGAATTAAAAAGGATGCTGCCTGGGACCTATATACTGAATTTGGCGATTTAAAGCTCGGAACTTACCGCAACTGGATAACCGACTGGTCTAAGTATTGATTCACGCTGCTTTGCAGCGTGAATGAAACCGACTGGTGCTTATTTACATTTGTGCTTTCATGGGTGGGCAACCAACCCCATGAGGTTCAAACATGAGTCAGACGGTTTCGAGGCCTAAGCGCCTCTCGGTGCCAATCGAGTTCGATGCGATGGCGGACACTGCCTTAGTCCGGGCAGTTCGTGGCCAGCGAGGACACCCTGATGCCAGCCATGCCAGGACCGGGTTTCATTGTGGTCAAGGCCGAGTTCGCATTGGACTGACACCACCGCTCTGAGCCCTGCATCGGCACCGACGGGCGAGTTGCGTCCAGCTCCCGTGAAAATCGCGCCTCATGCGAAGATCGAGCAGCCGAATTGCCTGATTGCGGCGTCAATCCTCCGCTTCACCCGATGCTGGGCCAAAAAATGTTTGCAGAAGGCTGCATATCGCCCCACGCTTGCGCCCAGTAAGGCTTTTCCTGGAGTTCATCTGGGAAATCTCAGATTAGGTAACTACCTAGAGAAATATCATTGGGCGACGATGCGTTCGGGGCGCATCATAGGTTTTTATAATCAAAGGATACAATGGTGGACGCACTAGGGCTCGAACCTAGGACCCGCTGATTAAGGGATAATACAATGAACATGATCGATGCATTTGCGCCTTGGGCCGGTCTGATCGGGCTCATCGGCCTGGCTGGCCTCGCGGGGCTGCGCCAGCCTGTCGCCAAGGGCAGGGCGGGGGCCAAGATTCGCCTTCTGGGCCTGTTGGGCTTGATTGGCCTTGCCGGGTTCTGGTTGCCCGGCGTGGGGGCGATCGGCGCGGCAGGTTCGATGTCGTTGTGGAACCACCAAAACCCCCGGCTGGCCATATGGGGCAAGCTTGGCTGGTTGTTCCTTATTGGCCTTGGTTACCTGGTGCTTTGGTTTCTGCGTTGACCGCGGCGACCCGGCGGACCGTGCGAAACCCGACATGGTTGGTGCCGAGTTCGGTTTCCTGCATCTGGCGTGATTGCGTTGAAGATCTGCGGTGAGCTGCCCCCTTCTGAGTGGCCCAAAATCTCTGTTATTTTGGATCATGAAGGAGTTTCGAAATGGGCAAGAGGCACAAGCCGGAAGAGATTATCGGC
>JBILYN010000583.1:0-2618 GCA_044377715.1 Aquabacterium sp. | reverse complement strand
GCCACCGCCCGCGCCTTCGGTGTGGAAGGCGCACAGCGTGCGGCCTTTGGTCGCCGCGATGGTGTTCTCGACAAAACCCGATTCGTTGAGCGTGTCGCTGTGGATCGAGACCTGCACGTCGTGCTCCTCGGCCACCGCCAGGCAGTTGTCGATCGCCGCCGGCGTCGTGCCCCAGTCCTCGTGCAATTTCAGCCCGATCGCGCCGGCCTCGACTTGCTGGCGCAAGGCCTCAGGCCGGCTGGCATTGCCCTTGCCCAGAAAGCCCAGGTTCATCGGGAAGGCCTCGGCCGCCTGCAGCATCATCTTCAGGTTTTCAGGTCCTGGTGTGCAGGTGGTGGCGAAGGTGCCGGTGGCCGGCCCGGTGCCGCCACCCATCATCGTCGTGATGCCCGACATCAGCGACTCTTCGATCTGCTGCGGGCAGATGAAGTGGATGTGGGTGTCGATGCCGCCAGCGGTGACGATCATGCCTTCGGCCGACAGGATCTCGGTGCCCGGGCCGATCACGATGTCCACGCCCGGCTGCACGTCGGGGTTGCCGGCCTTGCCGATCGCGACGATGCGCTGCCGCTTGATGCCGATGTCGGCCTTGACGATGCCCCAGTGGTCGACGATCAGCGCATTGGTGATCACCAAGTCTGCGGCCTCGTGCACGCCAGGGCCGTTGGGCACCTGGCTCTGGCCCATGCCGTCGCGGATCGTCTTGCCGCCGCCGAACTTGACCTCTTCGCCGTAGCCGCCGGCGCGCAGCGTGAAGTCGTCCTCGACCTCGATGATCAGCGCGGTGTCGGCCAGTCTGAGCCGGTCGCCCACGGTCGGGCCATAGGTTTCGGCGTAAGCACGCCGGCCAATCGTTGCCATGTCAGAGTTTTCCTTGCGCCAGGCCGCGACCCGCCGCGGCCATTACAACTTTCCTTGGGTTAGGCCGCGAAAACCCCAGACTTCTCGCGCGCCGCCATAGTCCACCAGCTCGATCGTTCGCTGCTGGCCGGGCTCGAAACGCACCGCCATGCCCGAAGCGATGTTCAGCCGCATCCCATGTGAGACCGCGCGGTCGAACTGCAGCGCCGCGTTGGTCTCGGCGAAGTGGTAATGCGAGCCGACCTGGATCGGCCGGTCACCGGCGTTTTGCACCACCAAGGTGATGCTGCGGCGGCCCGGGTTGAGGGCATGATCGCCTGGGTCGGTGAGCAGTTCGCCGGGAGTCATGCCCGATTCACTTTCGGCGCGCCAGCCACAGACCGGCGCCAGCCACGGCCGCTACTGCCAGCCAGACGAGCACGTCGTCTGCATGCCAGTGCGACAGCCCGGGCAGGCCGTGGCCTTCGTGGGCCTGCGTCAGCCCGGTCCAGGCCAGCAGGAAGAGGGCGGTGAAATGCTTTGTCATGGTGCGCTCCTTGTGGTTCAGGCGATGGGTTGGTGCACGGTCACCAGCTTGGTGCCGTCCGGAAAAGTCGCCTCGATCTGAATTTCCGGGATCAGTTCGGCAATGCCGTCCATCACGTCCTCGCGGCTGAGCACGGTCTTGCCTTCGCTCATCAGCGCTGCGACGGTCTTGCCGTCGCGCGCGCCTTCCATGATCGCGGCGCTGATCAAAGCGACGGCCTCGGGGTAGTTGAGCTTGAGGCCGCGGGCGCGACGTCGCTCTGCCAGCAAGGCGGCGGTGAAGATCAGCAGCTTGTCTTTTTCGCGGGGCGTGAGTTCCATGGGGACCTGGTGTTGAGGCGGTCGTGGCGGAGATGCCGTCGGCGACTCAGGTCAATCGAGGCAAGAGCTGTGCCAAGCCCGTCGACCCAGCGCTGACATGCCCGAGCGGCTGGTCATTTGCGCAGCGAGGCGTCCTCGATCAGTACGGCATAGGCGTAACCCGACCCCAGGTCGACGTCGGTGCGCACCTTGCCGCGCACGTTCACGATGTCGCCGACCGCCGCGTTGTCGAGCGTGGTCACCAACACATCGTGGGTGCCGGCCGCGGCCGATCCCGAGCCATCTCGCAGGTGCAGCCAGTTCTTGCCCAGGATGCCCGTGCTGGCCTTGACCACCTGAGCGTGCACCAGCACCGTCTTGTCCTTGAGCCCGGCCTTGCCGGTCACCACCTCGGCCACGGTTCTGGCGTTCGGGCCGACCGCCTTGGCCACTGTGGTGATGGCCGAGGCGCTTGGTGGCGCAGCGCTTGGTGGCGCAGCAGGCTTGGCCAGCGGGTCGAGGATCTGCCCGAACACGATCTTGTCGAAGCGCTTGTTGAGGGTTTTGCTCTCGAAATTCTGCATCGTCACCGGGTTGGCGATGCCGACTTGACTGCCGACCTTGACCGCGCTGGTCGGCACGGCGGCCCAGGTCTCGCCCGAAGCGGTCTTGATGCGCAGGTAGGTGTAGCCCTGAACATCGCGCGACTCGACGACTTCGCCGGTCAGCGGCGGCGCGGGTGGCAAGGCCTGGGTGTTGAATGCGGCGACCAGCAACAGCGTGGCGGTGAGGGCGAGGGCAGGTTTCATGGGCTGTTCGTTCGATAAATCAGCACATCATCGGGGCCGGTCCTAAGGTTTGGCTTGATCTTTATCCAACAAGTGGCGTGTCTGGCGGCGCAAGAAGCCGGGATCGCACCAACTGGGTGTCAT
>JBILYN010000582.1:0-2622 GCA_044377715.1 Aquabacterium sp. | reverse complement strand
GCTTGCCCAAGCGCTTTGACACGCTGTTCTTTGTCGCGCGCACGCCGGTTGGCCAGACGCCTGAGGTTGACGCCGGAGAGACCACCACGCTGGCTTGGGTGAACCCGCCTTCGGCACTGGAGATGCGCGAGAAGGGCGAGTTTCCGATGGAGTTCGCCACCGTCAGCACCGTCGAGTCGCTGCGGCCGTTTGCCACGGCTCAGGCCTTGCTCGACCACGCCGCAGCCCAGACCCGCTTGCCGGCGATTCACCCACGCATGAAGGTCGACGCCGAAGGCCGCGTGCGTGGCGTGGTGCTGCCTGGCCAGCCGGGCTACGAACAGGCGCACCACGCGGACTGAGCGAGTCTTCGGGCGCTGCCGAGCGCCTGTCGCCGGCGCGCAGCGCGTCTAGTCACCATCGGTCCTGCCCAGCGAGGAGTTGTTGACCATGCGTTGTTTCAAGTTGTTGGACCGATCTGCGCTGGTCGCCGGCCTGGCAGCCGCACTGATCGCGGCGCAGCCAGTTTTGGCTGCCGCGCCCGCTGGCGGGCCTGCGGTGGCCTGGCGCAACGCCGCTGCCGATGCCGACATCGAGATCGCCTTCGCCCAGGCCAGGGCCGAGAACAAACCGCTGCTGCTGTACTGGGGCGCTGCCTGGTGCCCGCCGTGCAACCAGTTGAAAGCCACGCTGTTCAACCGTGCCGATTTCATCGAGCGATCCAAGAGTTTCGTCGCCGTCAACATCGACGGCGACCTGCCCGGTGCGCAAAAGCTCGGCGGCCGCTTCAAGGTGCGCGGTTACCCGACGCTGATCCTGATGAGCGTCGACGGCACAGAGATCACCCGGCTGCCCGGCGAGGCCGACGCGCCGCAGGTGATGAAAGCGCTGCAACTCGGCCTGTCAGGCGGCCGCTCGGTCAAGGCGGTGCTGGCCGATGCGAGCGCCGGCAGGAAGGTCAGCGGCCCGGAATGGCGGATGCTGGCGTTCTACGGCTGGGACATCGACGAGGCGCAGTTGGTGCCGGCCGCTGACCGCCCTGGCTTGCTGGCCCAGCTCTCGGCGGCCTGCCCGGCGGGCGAGCGCGAATCGGCGACCCGGCTGTTGCTCAAGGCGCTGGCCGAGAGCGACGACGGCAAAGGCATCAGGCCCGACGCTGCGCTGCGGGAGCGCGTGCGCAAGCTGTTGGCCGATGCGGTGGCGACCCGCGCACAGATGGATGTGGTGACCAACTCAGCGGCCGAGATCACCAAGGCGTTGGCGCCCGAGCCTGGCGCCGAACGACAGGCGCTGGCCAAGGCCTTCGATCTCGCGCTGCAAAAGCTCGAGGCCGATGCCAGCCTGTCTCGCGCTGACCGACTGGGCGCGCTGATCTCGCGCGTTGCGCTCGCGCGCATCGACGCGCCCAAGGACGAGCGCAGGCCCAAGCTCGGCGCAGCGCTCAAGCAGCGGGTGCGCGACCATGTGGCGCGCGACGACCGCGAGATCAGCGACGGCTACGAGCGCCAGGCGGTGATCACATCGGGTGCCTACGCGCTGAGCCAGGCGGGGCTTTGGGCCGAGAGCGACGCGCTGCTCAAGGCCAACCTGGTCAAGAGCCATTCACCCTACTACCTGATGAGCCAGCTCGCAGGCAATGCACGCAAGCTCGGCCGCAAGGACGAAGCGCTGCGCTGGTACGAGCAGGCCTATGCCAGCAGCCAAGGCCCGGCAACCAGGTTGCAGTGGGGCGCTGGCTATTTCAGCGCGCTGGTTGAGCTCGCGCCTGGCGAGGCCGCCCGCATCGAGACGCTGGCGCGTCAGTTGTTCGCTGAGGCGGCGAAGGACCCTGCGGCTTTTCACGAGCGCAGCGCTCGCTCGCTGCAAAGAGTAGGCAGCCAACTGGGCCAATGGAACAAGGAAGGCCAACACGATGAGGCGCTGCGCCGGCTCAGGGATGGGCCAGACGGTCTGGCGGCGGTCTGTGGCAGGCTGGAGGCGGGGGATGCCCAGCGCGCGACCTGCGAGGCTGTCCTCAAGCCGATCCCGAAGAAGGCTTGAGCGGCCTCGGCCGTTGACCCAGGACCGAGGGCTTGGGGCCGCGGCTCACCTATGCTTGGTCGCCCAACAGCCAACGAGACCTAGCATGCCACGCACCATCCTTGAAGAGTCCGCGATCCATCCCGCCGTGCGAGAGCAGGTGGCCAGCCACGAAGCCGCGATCGTCCGCGAGGTGCAGGACGCTATCGCTCGCCATCCGGTGGTGGTGGTCGGCATGCGTGCCAACCCTTACCCGAAGAAGGCCCGCCGCGCGCTCGACGTTGCCGGCGTGGCCCACCACGACCTCGATTACGGCGGCTACCTCAGCGACTGGCGGCGCCGCAATGCGCTGAAGATGTGGAGCGGTTGGCCGACTTTCCCTATGGTCTTCGTCAAGGGCCAGTTGGTCGGCGGCGCCACCGACCTGGGCCGGCTGATCGCCAGCGGAGAATTGAAGCGGATGCTGGGCTGAACCCGGTGTGCATCAGCCGGTGTGTATCAGCCGAGGTTTGCGGTCGGCGCGGCGCGTCGGCCCAGCACCTCGCGCTGGCTGCCAAGCACGACCTGGCACAGGTGGGCGCCGCCGTCGATGTCGATCTCGGCGCCGTTGATGAAGCCGGCATC
>JBILYN010000580.1:0-2629 GCA_044377715.1 Aquabacterium sp. | reverse complement strand
TGTCGGGCCTGTTGCGTCACCGTCCACGCCACCTGTGTTGCCACCTCTGAAGACCGAGGCACCGCCACCTCGCCGCGACCGAGACGAGGCCAGTCCGACGCTTGTGCCGCCGGCTCCGACGACAGGCCCATCCCCTCGACCGGCACCACCGGCCCAGGCGACGCTCACGCCGGTCACGCCGCTCACTCCGGTGACGCCGGTGACGCCGCCTGCTGCGGTGGCGCCCGAGCCGTTGGTCCGTCCGCGCGATCCAGCCCCCAAGCCTGAGGGTCGCGATGGCCGTGGCCCGCCGCGCGACGGAGCTCGGCCCCAGGTGCCTGCGCCTGTCGACACACGGCCCGATCGCGTGGATCGCCGCTGAAGGCTTGAGACTCAGGCTTTAGCGCAGCCAGGGCTTCATCACCGCCCAGATATTGGCCAGCATGCGCGGATGGGCCTCGGCCGTCGGGTGGATGCGGTCGGGCTGAAACAAGCGATCAGCCTGTGGGCTGTCGGCGACGCCGGCGAGCAGGAAAGGCACCAGCGCAGCGCCGCTGTCATGTGCCACCTGGGCAAACAGCTGTGAGAACTCCTGGCCGTAGCGCGCACCGTAATTCGGTGGTAGTTGCATGCCGACGATCATCACGCGGGCGCCTGCAGCCTTGGCTTGGCGCGCCATCGTCGCCAGGTTGTCCTTGGTCATCTGCAATGGCAGGCCGCGCAGCGCATCGTTGCCACCGAGCTCTATCAACACATGGCTGGGTTGGATCTGCTTGAGCAAGGCGGGCAGGCGCGACCTGCCGCCTGAGGTGGTGTCGCCACTGATGCTGGCGTTGACCACTGTGGCTGGAATCTTGTCCTGCGCCAGGCGTTGCTCGAGCAGCGCCACCCAGCCGCTGCCGCGCGCCAGGCCGTACTCGGCCGACAGGCTGTCGCCCAGGACCAGCAGTGTCTTGGGGCCTGTTGCCGCAGCGCTTGGCAGGTCGAATGCCAGCGCCGCCAAGGCCAGCAGGCTACAGTGCGCCAGTGCCACTCGTCGCGACTTGCGTCGCGCCAACATCCATCCCATGAGCGATCCCGTCATCATTTCTGTCGAGCATGTCAGCCGCTCGGTTTCTGACTCCACTGGTACTTTGACGATTCTCCACGACATCGACTTCCAACTGCAGCGCTGCCAATCGACGGCCATCGTCGGCGCCTCTGGATCAGGCAAAAGTACCTTGCTGGCGATCATCGCCGGGCTGGACCATCCCAGCAGCGGCACGGTGCGACTGGACGGCGAAGACCTGTTCGCACTTGGTGAGGACGAGCGCGCCGGACTGCGCGCGCGCAAGCTGGGTTTCGTGTTCCAGAGTTTCCAGTTGCTGGGCCACTTGAATGCGCTCGAGAACGTGATGCTGCCGCTGGAGTTGCTGGGCCGGTCTGACGCGCGCGCCCGCGCCGCCGAGATGCTGGCTCGCGTGGGGCTGGGCGAGCGGCTCAAGCACTACCCGCGCACCTTGTCGGGCGGCGAGCAACAGCGCGTGGCGCTGGCAAGGGCTTTCGTCGTCGAGCCGGCCGTATTGCTCGCCGACGAGCCGACCGGCAGCCTGGACCATGCCACCGGCGAGCGGGTGATGGCGCTGATGTTCGAGATGAACCGCGAGTCCGGCACCACGCTGGTGCTCGTCACGCATGACCGAGCCATCGCCACCCGCTGCGATCGCCAACTGCTGATCGAGGCGGGCCGATTGGTGCCGTAAAACCGACTTGCAGGGCAGGGCGCACATGAAAAAGAGCGCCCTGAGGCGCTCTGTTGCCTAGCCACCGGGTGGCAGCAGGCTAGGGTCTCAGGGTGCGAACTTGTAGTCCGTCTTGGCGGCTTTGCGCATGTCGTCCTGGAACTTCTGCAGCTTGGTCTGCGACAGGCGCTGTTGGATCTGCGGCTTGACGCTCGCGAACTCTGGGAATTGGGCTTCGCGCGTGTCTTCGAGCATGATGATGTGCCAGCCGAATTGGCTCTTGACCGGGGTCTCGGTCATCTCGCCCTTCTTCAGCTTGCTCATCGCGGCGCCGAACTCGGGCACGTAGGACTCGGGTTTGGCGAAGTCCAGATCGCCGCCGTTTGCGCCCGACCCTGGGTCTTTGCTCTTGGCCTTGGCCAGGTCTTCGAACTTGGCGCCGCCCTTGATCTGCGCGATCAAGGCCTTGGCCTCTTCTTCGCCTTCGACCAGGATATGTCTAGCCCGGTATTCGGTGCCGGTGGATTGGGCCTTGAACTTGTCGTACTCGACCTTGGCTTCTGCGTCGGTGACCGGGTTCTTCTTCTTGAAGTCTTCGAACAACTCACGGATCAAGATGCTCTGGCGAGCGAGTTCCATCTGCGCCTTGTAATCGGCTTGCGCTGCGATGCCGCGTTTTTCGGCTTCCTGGGCGAAGATTTCGCGCCGCACCACCTCGTCCTTGGCCATGGCTTGCATCTCGGGCGTGACCTGCTGGCCAGCGCGCTGCGCTTGCTGCAGCAGCAACTCGACCCGGGACTTTGGCACCGACTTGCCGTTGACTTGTGTGATGTTCTGGGCGCCAGCGGCCAACGGCAGCAGCAAGGTGGCTGCGACCGCGACGGCGGACATGCGGACGGCGAAAGTGTTGCGGATCATGGGCTGCTTGG
>JBILYN010000581.1:0-2629 GCA_044377715.1 Aquabacterium sp. | reverse complement strand
TCAGTTGGTAGAGCAGCGCATTCGTAATGCGAAGGTCGGGAGTTCGACTCTTCTCTCCGGCACCAATAGAATCAAGCACTTAGCCTCGTTCACAAGACGGGGCTTTGTTGTTTTTGGGGCTCTTACAGACTTTTTACAGACTGCGGTACGGGGTTTCCGACGGCGTCGACCCTGTTGCGAGCCCGGCAGGAGCGATGACCACCGCAGCGCGGCCAGACTTGATGCGACTGTCGCCGCCACCAAAAAAGCCGCGTCGGGCGTGACGATCAAGATTCGGTCGGTCGGCTGCAAAAAGCGCCGTCTTGAGCTAGCCTTCGCTCATGCCGGCAGCGGTGCCAGGCAGTATCAACCACTCGGCCGGCAGTTTCAGCATCGACACATCGCAAGCCTGACGTGACAACCACGGCGCTCGTACCGTCCGCAAGCTACACCTCGTGGTCATGCTTTTCGCCTCTCTGCTGGCACTGGTCTGCCTGTCGCCCGGCGTCTTGGCCCAGTCCCGGTCTGCACCCAACTCCGCTGGCCTGGATTGGCAGGCTTTGGGCAATTTCAGCATCGCCCGAACCGAAACTACGATCGGGCAGTTCCGCCGCTTTGCTGGGCAACTTCAAGATTGACCGCTTTTGCGCCGGCGCATCGCTAGTGGGAGCGCCGCTGTCCTGCGCCGCTTTGGCTGCTCTTGCTGCGAGCGGTTCGCCAGCGCCTACCTCGCGTGCAATTGGAGTTGACCGAAGAGCTCACGGGCAACCTCAGCCAGCAGCTCACGACGAGGCAGCTAAACCTGGCGGTACTGTTTGATGACGCCAACCTGCCCGAGTTCAAACACACATCCATGCTGAGCGAACGCATGTATCTGATCGAACCGGCTCAGCCAGGTAAACAGGCGCGGCGGCGGATCACGCTGAAGCAGGCGCTGAGCCAGCCACTGGTCTTGCCCGCGAGCCCGCATGGTGTGCGGCCAATCATCGAGGCCGCAGCGTTGCAGGCCGGGGTGGCTGCGCCTTTGGTTGAGGCCGACATCAGCTCCATCAGCATCTTGCGCACCTCGCTGCTGGCGGGCATGGGGCGCACGCTTTTGCCCGTGATGCCGCTTAGGCAAGAGATCGAGGCGGGCCTCTTGTGGGCCTCTGAAATCGTCGATCCGCCGCTGGAACGGGTCCTGGCGATTTGCTGGTCACGTCATATCCCTGTGTTGTCGGCATCGCAGGCGGTGATACAGCTGACACAAACGTTGGTGGCTCAGTTGTGCGCCGAAGGGCAGTGGCTGGGCGGGCGCCTGGTGTCTGAGCAACCAAACGATTCAACTGGCGCGCTGTACGTTTTTCGCCCAGCTGCGCACTTTGCCAATGAATATTTCGTATCCTTTGCGTTCGGCAGTGGCGGTTGTCAGGGAAGTTGTCGCCCAACTGAAGTGAGTCAGGCTGCTTTTTTCAGAAAGGTGCTGGAACGCTCAGGCTTTGGCTGCAGGCCAGCCCTGGGAATTCACTGACCCCGGACGGTTTTTCAGCCACCAAGACCAGTCCTGCGGTAACAGCGAAAACGGATCAGGGTGTGCCAACTCCCGCGCCGCCCAAATGGGCCAGTGAGGGTTGGCCAGGGCCGGGCGGCCGAGGAACACCAGGTCGATCAGCTCCTCGCGGATCACCCGGTCGGCAATGGCGGGAGTGCCTAGGTTCCAGCTGACCGCCACAGGGATACCGACCTCCCGCTTCACGCGGTTACCGCGCTCCACCATGAAAGCCGCCTGTGAAAAAGGCGGGTCGCGCACGTCGTCGGTGTTCATGCCAAGGCTCAGGTCAGCCAGGTCCAGCCCGTGCTTCTTCAGCTCGCCCACGGCCCAGATCGAGTCATCGAACTTCACGCCGTCCGGGTGGAAGTCGTCAGAACCGAGGCGCATGGTCAGTGGCAGCCGTTCCGGCCACACGGCGCGCACGCTGTCGAGCGCCTCCCGGTGAAATCGCAGGCGGTTTTCGAGGCTGCCGCCGTACTGGTCTTTGCGCTGGTTGGCCAGCGGCGAGAAAAAGCTGCCACCGAGATAGCCATGGGCGAAGTGCATCTCCAGCCATTCGAAGCCTGCTTCCAGCGCCCGCCGCGCGGCGTCGGCATAGGCCTTGTGCAACTCATGAATCTCGGGGATGGTCAGTTCCTGCACCGGATAGGTGTAACGACCGCCGTAGGTGATGGCAGAGGGGCCACGCACCTGCCAGCCGTCCTCGTGATCCGGGGCAATCTGAAGCTTGCCCTCCCAGGGCCTCTGCTCGCTGCCCTTGCGTCCGGTGTGGCCCAGCTGAATGGCGGGGACGCCACCCATCGCCTTCACCATGCGGCACATGCGGGCCAGGCCTTCGATCTGGCTATCGTCCCAAATACCTGCGCAACTGGTACCGGTGCGGCCATCTGGCGTGATAGCGATCTGTTCAGCGAACACCAAGCCGAAGCCGCCCGCAGCGCGCGAGCCCATCAGCATCACATGGTAGTCGTCCATCTTTCCATCGACCGCGCGGTACATGGTCATCGGCGACATGGCGATGCGGTTGCGAAGTGTGACGCCCTTCAGGGTGTAGGGGCTAAACAGGTCAGGCATTGATCTCCTATCGACTGGTTGGATGGAAAAGCTATTGGCGCCGAT
>JBILYN010000579.1:0-2631 GCA_044377715.1 Aquabacterium sp. | reverse complement strand
GGCCACGGCCGCAGCCCCGGACCGATGCCGGATTCGGTGGAAGCATCGGCTGACTGGCTGCTGGCCCTATTGGCGGCGGCCGGCGTTCGCAGCCAGGCCACGCTGGTGGGCCACAGCATGGGATCGCTGATTGCGCTAGAGGCCGCTGCACGGGCTCCCGACTTGGTGCAGCGCTTGGTGATGGTGGGCACGGCCTACCCCATGAAGGTTTCGCAAGCCTTGCTCGACACCGCGCGCGATGCGCCGCTCAAGGCCATCGACATGGTCAACGCGTTCTCGATCAGCACCCTCGCCGCCAAGCCCTCGTTCCCAGGCCCTGGCATGTGGTTGCATGGCAGCAACCGGGCGCTGATGCGCCGTGTGCTGGCGGGACCGAATGCCAAGGGCTGCGCGATCAACTTGTTCCACCATGACTTCAGCGTCTGCGACCGCTACGCCAACGCAATGGCGGCAGCGGCCCAGGTTCGGTGTCCGGTGACGATGGTGCTGGGCGCGCAGGACCAGATGACACCGCCACGCAGTACGCGCGACATCGCCGCCGCGCTCAAGGCCCGCACCGTGACCCTGAACTCGGGCCATTCACTGCCCGCCGAAGACCCTGAAGGTCTGCTGGAAGCATTGGCCCAAGCCCTGCGTTGACGCCCGGCTGGGTTGATCGACCCTGGGTCATCAACTCGGCACCTGACCCACGACAGGCATTGAATCAAACGCGTTGCCGCAGCATGACTAGCCTTGAACGCGCTGCGGCACAATCCCTGCCACCATGAGCCTGGTCTTTCCACACACCTTCATTCCCTGGTTTAGGGCCGTCGCGCCCTATATCCACGCCTACCGCGGCAAGACATTCGTCGTCGGCATGGCAGGCGAGTTGATTGCCGCCGGCAAGCTCAATGCCTTTGTCCAGGACCTGGCAATCCTGCACGCGATGGGTATCAAACTGGTGTTGGTACATGGATTTCGACCGCAAGTCGACGAACAACTCGCGGCCAAAGGTCATAGTTCGCGCTATAGCCACGGTATACGAATCACCGATGCGGTAACACTTGACTGCGCGCAAGAAGCCGCCGGCCAATTGCGCTTCGAGATCGAAGCCGCTTTCTCCCAAGGTTTGCCCAACACCCCGATGGCCAACGCCACGGTACGGGTGGTATCGGGAAATTTCCTCACCGCGCGGCCCGTGGGTATCGTCGATGGTGTCGACTTCATCCACTCGGGACTAGTGCGGCGGGTCGATTCGGCAACGATACGGCGTGCCATCGATATCGGCGCGCTGGTGTTGCTCAGCCCTTTTGGATTTTCTCCCACTGGCGAGGCCTTCAATCTGAGAATGGAGGAGGTCGCCACCGCCACCGCCATCGCTTTGCAGGCCGACAAACTGCTGTTCATGACCGAGACTGCCGGCATCCGTGAAGATCCCGACAACCTCGAGAGCGCGATCGACACCGAGCTCGCGCTGGCAGATGCCCGCCGTTTGCTCGGCGCTTTGCCAGCCCCGGTCGCCCCTGCCGATCTGGGCTTTTACCTGCAGCATTGCGTCAAGGCCTGCGAAGGCGGCGTGGAGCGTTCACACATCCTGCCCTTCGCGGTCGACGGCGCGATATTGCAGGAAATCTTCACCCACGACGGCATCGGCACCATGGTGGTCGATGAAAAACTCGAACGCCTGCGCGAAGCCACGGCCGACGACGTCGGCGGCATCCTGCAACTGATCGAGCCCTTCGAGCGAGACGGCACATTGGTGCGGCGCGAACGCACCGAGATCGAACGCGACATTGCCAATTACACCGTGATCTCCCACGACGGCGTGATCTTCGGCTGCGCCGCGCTGTACGCCTACCCTGAATCCCGCACTGGCGAAATGGCGGCGCTGACGGTCTCGCCCGCAGTCCAGGGTGAAGGTGACGGTGAACGCATCCTCAAACGGGTCGAGCAGCGCGCCAAGGCGCAAGGGCTGGACAGTATCTTCGTGCTCACCACCCGCACCATGCACTGGTTCATCAAACGCGGCTTCGCGCCCGTCGACCCCGATTGGCTGCCCGAAGCTCGCAAACGCAAGTACAACTGGGACCGGCGCTCGCAGGTTCTGGTCAAGAAACTGGGCTGAAGCCCCAACGCTAGAAGTCTAACCCGCCAAGGAGAATCAACATGGCCCGCACCGTGCAATGCGTCTATCTGAAGAAAGAGGCCGATGGTCTCGATTTCGTCCCCTACCCAGGCGAGTTGGGCAAGCGACTCTATGCAAACGTCAGCAAAGAAGCCTGGGCGCTCTGGCTCAAGCACCAAACGATGCTCGTCAACGAAAACCGCCTCAACCTCGCCGACCAGCGCGCGCGCCAGTATCTGGCCAGGCAGATGGAACGCTACTTCTTTGGTGAAGGCGTGGATCAACCAGCCGGTTACGTGCCACCTGCGGCCTGAACCGCAAAACGGTCGGCTGTGATATCAGGATTATCCGGAAAAATTCCTGTGACGGCGTTTCAAAAACTTGAAGTACACTAACGCAATCATCAATTTCAACGGAGTCCTAATATGTCCACACTGCAAGATCTGCTGTCGCAACGCGCTGAAATCGAAAAACGCATCGCCGATGTTCAGCGTGAAGCGCGCTCCGAGGCTATCGGTCGGGTCAAG
>JBILYN010000577.1:0-2632 GCA_044377715.1 Aquabacterium sp. | reverse complement strand
CGTCGAGCAACACCGGGTCGGCAAAGCGCACCGGCTGCTCGTCGGCCACGATGAAGATCCCCTGGTCGGGCGCCAGGCCGCTGCCAAAGACGATGGTCTTGAAACCCGGCATCAGCTTGGCCAGATCGCTCTGCCCGAGGAACATCGAATCAGGGTAGACCGTCGGCAGAGACTCGTCGCCGATCGCAATGTCACGCGTCGGGTCGAAGGGCCGGAAACTCAGCGTCGCACCCACACTGCTGACCGGCGCGCTGATGTTGATCGTGTTGCCGACCAGGTTCAAGTCCTTGCCCTGGGCGTCCAGCGGCTGCGTGATGTCCGTGCCGCCGGTCTCCGACGACAGTCCGGTCTGGCCCTGGGTGTCGACCTTGTCGACCTTGATGTCACCTTGCGCATGCACCGTGACCTGGCCGCTGCCTGACGCAATGCCAGCGCCTCCGCCGGTCGAGACAACCGAACTGCTGGCACCGCCCACATCGAGCGTGACCGCGCCGCTGCCGTCAGCGCGCACCGCGAGGCCATCGCCGTTGCCGCCATCGGTCAGCGTGATGCTGCCGTTGACGGTGCGCAGCACGATGGCGCCATTGTTGCCGGTCGCCAGATCAGATTGCGGCGCACTCTTGAACAAAGCGCTGCTGCCGTCGGCGCTCAAGCCATTCACGCTCACCGTCACCGTGCCCACCGTCACCGAGTCCAACTCAACCAGGTACAGGCCGGTCGCGCCGGATCCGCCGCTGTAGGCGCTCAACAAATCCACCGCAATGCGCAGGAACTGGCGTGCCGTACCGATAGCCCCACCGGCTTCCAGCCTGAGCGCGTTCGCGCTGACGTTGAGCTCGCCGCCGGCCAGACTCAGGATCGAGCCCGCGTCGGCCACCAGGCTGACCTCGCGGGCGCTCACCTGACCCAGCGCCAGGTCGGTCGATGCACTGAGTCGCAGGCTGCTGTCCAAGGCGCCGACCTTGGCACTGCCGGCCATCGTCAGCGCGCCGCCATGCGCATCGATAGAAATCGTGCCGGGCGCGGCCGTCTTGAGATCGGCTCCAGCGCCGAGCACCACGGCATCGGCGGCCCGGATCATCAAGTCGCCCGAACCCGATGCCATCGAGGTCTGCACGCTGACCGAACCTGATCCACCCAGGCCTGCCTCGAGCGAGACCGTGCCGCCGCCCTGCGCCGCGACAGCAAGCTCAGGGCCGCCAAGCGCACCCGCAGACAGGGCCAGTGAACCCCCAGCACGCAACACGATGCTGCCACCGGCCAAGGTGTGCACGCCCGACAGCAGCGAATCGCCCTGGGTCGACGACAGGGCCGTCCCGTCGGGCTTGACACGGTTGACCTGCAGCGCCGCCGTCTGGCCCACTTCCAGCGCCGTTGCATCGCTGAGGTGCAAGCCGCCCGAATCGGTCGTCGCGCTGAGCGACTGCACTTCGGTGTTGATGAAGACTTGGCTGCTGCCGATGCTGTTCCCAGCGCCCAACGCGCTCAACTGCAACTGGTTTGCATAGACATCGACCGTACCGGCGACGACAGCATCCACCTGGCCCAAGATCGACCCGGCACGGCTACCCAAGCTCACCGACCCCCAACTGCCCTGCGCCGCGGACAGGCGCGCATCAACCAATCCCAGCTTGATGTCACCCACCGCCGTGAAGCGAATATTGCCACCCAGGCTGGCGGTGCTCGCACCCGCAGCCATCGTGATCACCGCGCCAGCCTGTACATCGATGGTCTTGCTCGCCGCGGCGATGTTGGCGTTTTGCAGCAGGCTGCGGCCTGCATCCAGGCTGATGCTGCCACCGCTGCTCGTCAGGTTCGCGGCCAGCAAGATGTCACCCTCGACGCCACCTGCGGCGAGCAGCAAGTTGCCCGCAGCGCTCACCGCGCCGCTGGCCAAGCTGTTGATCGCACCGGCAGCGGTCATCAGGACCAGGTTGCCGTCGGACACCAAGCCGGACTGCAAAGCGTCCGGACTCAAGCCAACCGTAGCCAATCCGTCTGCGCCCACCCGGTTCACTGCCATCGGCACGGTCTGGCCCAGCGTCAGCGCCGTCGACTCCATCAGGTACAGCCCACCCGATCCCGCTGCGCCACTGACACGAGAAGCTTCCGTCTCGAGGGCATTGTTGGGCTCGCCGACGCTGCCGGCCGCTGCGCTCAAACGAAGCTCGGCGGCGTAGAAGTCGACCCGGCTCGCCACGGCCTCTCCGGCGTTGTCAAGGATCGAACCCGCAAGGCTGAAAACCCCCACGCTTCCCCATGCTGCCCGGCCAGTGGTCGTCCCGTTGACTCGGTCTGCCACAGAGCGCGCGTCCAGTACGCCAACGGTGATATCGGCTGCCGCAGCAGCCAGCAATTCACCGCCCGCAGTGACGACCCCCGCGCCGTCGGCCATCGTGATCGCACGTGCAGCCAACAGCTCAATGGTTTTGCCTGCCGAGCCGACCGTGATGTCAGCGTTCTGCAGCAGGTCACGGCCCACGTCCAGGCCGATGTTGCCGCCGCTGCTCGTCAGCGCCGCGCCCAGCGTGAGGTCGCTGCTCGCACCGCCCGCCTTGACCAGCAGGTTGCCTCCCGCTGTCACCGCGCCACTGGACAGGCTCTCGATCGCGCCGGCTGTCGTCACCAGCAC
>JBILYN010000578.1:0-2632 GCA_044377715.1 Aquabacterium sp. | reverse complement strand
GGATCTGCGCGTTCAAGCACTCATAAAGGAGTTTCGTGCCATCCATGCGACATCACGTGCGGTGTGTGCATCGCCTCGAAGGCCAGGTCATGTCTGAATCTAGGAATCCCGAGGCATGGTCGGCCGAGCTGTTTTCGTCAATGCGCGCACGCCAGTCAACACGGCCTTGCATTTTGAAAGTATGCGCGTATGACCGCGATCCCGCACGCCCAAAAGTTAAGGGAGTTAGTGTTTTTACTTTTCTAGGATGCGCGGCAATCGGCGTCCCCGGAATCGGCTCAGCCAGGACTCCGGCCGTGGGTGGGTTCTCTCATGCGTGACCTCCTGATCGCGTGCATCGTGTTCGGTTCGCTCCCGTTCATCTTGAAGCGTCCGTTTTGGGGCATTCTCATGCTCGCTTGGCTCGGATACATGAATGCGCACCGCCTGTGCTATGGGTTCATGCTTTCCATGCCAGTGGTTCAGATCGTTGCGATTGTGACGCTGGCCGGCATGCTGGCCTCCAAGGAGGTCAAGCGCATGATCTGGAGTCGGGAAATCGTCATCCTGGTTATCTTTGTCATCTGGATGGGTATTACCACGACCCAAGCCTTCTACTTTGAACTGGCCTCAGAGCAATACATCAAGGTCATCAAGATTCAGATCTTGACCTTCATGACCCTGCTGATGTTGAATTCCCGACAGCGGGTGCATTTATTTATCTGGACGATCGTATTGTCGCTCGGCTTCTACGGCATCAAGGGCGGAATATTTACCATACTGAACGGCGGCGCCTACCGAGTGCAAGGTCCAACCGGCACATTTATCGAGGGAAACAATGAATTGGCTCTGGCGTTGGTGATGACCATACCGCTCATTCGCTATTTGCATTTACAAGAGCAGAACCAACTCATCAAGAACGCATTGGCGGGCGGCATGTTGCTGTCTGCGATTTCAGCCGTGGGCAGCCAGTCGCGAGGCGCACTGGTGGGATTGGTGCTGATGGGGACGATCTTCTGGGCCAAGAGCCGGAACAAGTTTTCGAGCGCGTTGCTGATAGCCGTTTCAATTGCCTTGATTGCCAGCATCATGCCCGACGCCTGGTACGCCCGAATGAACACGATCGAGACCTACGATCGGGATGATTCAGCGTTGGGTCGAATCAATGCTTGGTGGACGGCATGGAATGTCGCCAAGGACCGTGTCACTGGAGGGGGGTTTATGATGTTTCAGCCGTCCGCCTTCCGGCAGTATGCCCCGGAGCCAGGCAGGGTTCACGATGCGCACAGCATATATTTTCAGGTGCTGGGCAACCACGGATTCTTTGGTTTATTTTTATTTCTGCTGCTGCTCTTCATGACTTGGTTGAGCTGTGGCGCCACCATTCGTCAGGCCAAGAAAAATCCAGATTTGAAGTGGGCGCAAGACTTAGGCGCAATGGTCCAAGTCAGTCTGGCGGGATATTTGTCTGCCGGCGCCTTCCTTGGACTTGGGTATTTTGACTATATCTACCACCTGATCGCGGTTGCAGTGGTCGTGCGCCACCTAGTCGAGGTTCAGAAACCGGCTGGTGTCGGACCGACAGAGTCCGAGTCACCAGCAGTCGGTCCAGGTACCGGGACGCTGCTGGCCCGCCAGCGTTGAGCCTGCGCTCGATGCCTAAGGCGCTAACGAACTTCCGCCTGTGCGAGAGGGGCCGCGCGGCGCTGGTCGCAGCGTGGCGTCTGGTCAGGTTTTGCGTACGCTATCCCCACGCCCGCCAGTGGTTTGTGTCATTTGGACTGCGGGGCGTGGCCTATGTGGGCTGGTCCTCGGTCATCGTGGTTTCCGGTGGCGCATTCCTGAAGAGCATCTGTTTTGACTTTGAGATCGGACAGACGACATGAAGATTCCCGCGATGCTGGCCGGAGGTTTGGTCTACCCGCTTCAGGAGCGCGCCTTTGGCCGTCCGACCTTTGGGTATCTGGCAGCGCTCGAGAAGAGCCAGTGGATGACTCGAGAGTGCATCGAGAGCCTCCAGATTGAGAAGCTCCGCGCGTTGTTGGTTGTGGCCCATGCCCACTCGCCTTGGCACCGGTCCCGCATGGATGATGCAGGCCTGCGACCCGATTCGCTGATGAGCCTGGCGGACTTGCGCAAGCTGCCATGCATGACGAAGCAGCAGGCTGCCGCCAACAGCGCCGGGCTGGTCTGGCCTGACGTGCCCGGCGGGGCGTTCAAGTACAACACTGGTGGCTCCAGCGGGCAGCCGCTGATCTTCCACTTTGGCCGCCAGCGCCAGGCCTCTGATGCAGCGGGGCGAATGCGGGCGCGCCGCTGGTGGGGCGTGCAACCAGGCCAACCCGAAGTTTATTTGTGGGGAGCGCCGGTCGAGTTGAACAAGACCGATTGGGTCAAGACGGTCAGAGACCGTCTGATCAATCAGTTGGTCTTGAACGCATTCGCCATGACGCCGACGCGCATGGACCAGTACCTCGACGCCATCGAAGCTTACAAGCCGCATTGCCTCTACGGCTACGCGAGTTCAGTTGCACTGCTGGCCGCGCATGCGGTCGACCGAAAGCGCAAGCCTAGACTGCCCCAACTCAAGGTGGTTTGCACGACGGGTGAGCCGCTCTACGAACACCAGCGAAATCTGATCCGCGAGGTGTTC
>JBILYN010000574.1:0-2633 GCA_044377715.1 Aquabacterium sp. | reverse complement strand
AAGGCCTGCGATGCCCGTGCCCAACGCGGTGGTGCCCGCAGCGTGGTTGCGGCAGCCGACCTATCGCATGCTGTGGCTGTTGCTGGCGTTCTTGCTGTTGAACGCGCCTTTCTGGTGGTTGCAGAACGGGGTGTTCTTGAGCCGGCCATGGATGAACGTCGATCTGCTGCTGCCGCTGCTGGCGGCTTGCGTGTGGTTGCCGCTGGGCGCTGTGCTGTTGCTGCTGATGTGGGCGCTGGACTGGGCCTCGGGCATGTCGCTCACCTTTTATTTCAACTCGCCGCTGGACTTTGTACGGTCGGGCAGGTTTCTGGGAACGATGCAGTACCTGGGATTTTTGTCGGTGCGCCGGGAGACCGGCAAGGAGTATGTGGTGCAAGTCCACTGCGATGAAGGAATAGCGAACCACATCGGCCCCGAGCCGTGCGCAGGCGTCCGCGAGGGCGTCGGCGAAGCGTCGGTAGGGGAACGCATAGGCCAGCCATTGAGCCTCGAAAATATCTTTGATCTGGGTGCCGACGCTGTCGACAAGGCGGAAGGCAACACGGTCGGGTGCGTGATCGCGAGCGCCCGAACGACCCGGCGTGGTCGAAGACACTGGCATGTGCGCACGCTCTTTGCACGGGAACCGGGAGATCTCGGGTTTGACCCGCCGCTGTACGGGCGGGCCCGCATTGGGAAGGCGAGGAGCCGAAGCCAATGATGAACGGACCCGAGAAGTCAGACTCGGTCGTAGTAGCCGTGAAACCTGCGAACAAGGCCGGGCAGCCGGCTGCGGAGTGGGCGGAGCCAAGGACCGGGACCAAGGGGAACGCGGGACAACCACACACGCGACGGACACAGAGCCGCGATAGCGTGTCACAGGGGTTGGACCGTGTACGGAACGCTGCCAGGCAGCGGAAGAAGGAGAAGTTCACTTCGCTGTTGCACCACGTCAGCGTTGACCTGCTGCGGGAAGCGTTCCTGGCGATCAAGCGCCGTGCCGCCCCCGGGGTCGATGGCGTGACATGGGAGGACTACGAGGCAGGGCTGGAGGGCAACCTCCTCGAACTGCATGCACGGGTCCATAGCGGCGGATACCGGGCGCTGCCCGTCAGGCGACGGTTCATTCCCAAGCCTGGCACGGACAAGCAGCGACCGCTGGGGATCGCCGCGCTGGAAGACAAGATCGTCCAGCGTGCGCTCGTGGCAGTGATGAACGCCATCTACGAGGAAGACTTCCTCGGGTTCTCGTACGGGTTCCGACCCGGACGGAGCCAGCACGATGCGCTGGATGCACTGTCGGTGGCGATCAGCGGCACGCCGGTGAACTGGATTCTCGACGCGGATATTCGGAGCTTCTTCGACTCGGTCAGCCAGGAATGGCTGCTCCGTTTCCTCGGCCACCGGATCGGCGACGAGCGCATCCTCCGCCTTGTGCTCAAGTGGCTCAAGGCGGGCGTCCTGGACGATGGGGAATGGAGCGTCAGTGCCGAGGGGACCCCTCAGGGCGCGGTGATCTCACCGCTGCTCGCCAACGTCTACCTGCACTACGTTTTCGACCTCTGGGCCAAGCAATGGCGAGGGCGAGAGGCCAGCGGCAACGTGATCGTCGTGCGGTACGCCGACGACATCGTTGTCGGCTTCGAGCACGAAGCTGACGCGAGGCGCTTCTGGGACGCGATGCGAACGCGGTTCGAGCAGTTCGGGCTCGAACTGCACGGGGAGAAGACGCGCTTGCTGGAGTTCGGCCGCACCGCGGCAGGACGCAGACAGCGGCGTGGACTGGGCAAGCCGGAGACCTTCACGTTCCTGGGATTCATCTTCATCTGCGGCAGGTCGCGGCGGGGAGCGTTCCTGCTCCATCGCAAGACCCGAGTTGACCGGATGAGGGCGAGGCTCCAGGAGATAAAGAGGACTCTGCGCAAGCGCATGCATGCCACGATCCCCGAGCAGGGAAAGTGGCTGAAGTCGGTGGTCACGGGCTACTACGCGTACCACGCGGTGCCCACGAATGTGCGGGCGCTCGGGCAGTTCCGCTACCACGTCATGCGTCTGTGGCTTCGCACGCTGCGGCGTCGGAGTCAGAAGGACCAGATGACGTGGACGCGCCTGAGCCAGATCGCCGCAAACTGGCTGCCGACACCCCGCATCCTTCATCCGTGGCCGAGCGAGCGGTTTGCCGTCAAACACCCAAGGTAGGAGCCCAGTGCGTTAATTGCGCACGCTGGGATCTGTGCGGGGGGTGCCCGGTAACGGGCATCCCTACCGCGATCCAACCAAGCCTGTTTGGCGCGTGAGCGCACTGACCATCTCCAGGGGCAGCCGCTGGCGAGCCCGGCAATAGCCACCGGCGCGAACGCTGCAAGCGCTCAAACCATCGGCCGCACGCTGCGCTGCCGTTGACTGCCTTCTGGCACGAGCCATCGGCCTCCAGCACCTGCCGAATGAACATCGACAGCGTCACCGTCGGCGGATACAGCCGTTCGCGGTGCTTGGGCAGCAGCGCTTCGGTTGTCTGAAGCAATTCCGGACTCGTCAGCAGGTTGAAGAACTCAACGGCTTGGGTCGAGTTCGCGCGGCTCGCAATGCTGCTTCGACGTTGATGCAAGTTGGCTTGAGCTTTAAGATCCATGCTGGCTAGCCTTTGGTTG
>JBILYN010000575.1:0-2633 GCA_044377715.1 Aquabacterium sp. | reverse complement strand
GCGGCATCACCCAAAGCCAGCAGCGCTGGACCGACCCGCGCCGGATCGGCCATGTCGGCCGAGGCCACCGCGAAGGTATGAGCATCGGCGTGGCAGGCCAGCAAATGGAGTTCGACCGCCGACCCCGCAAGCGGCACCTGCCGGACCTGGTTGCTTGGTCGACACGGCATGGCCAGATCAAGCCCCCAGCCTTCCGGCCGAACCTGGCGCCAATCAAGCGTCGGCGAACAAGCACAGAGCAAGAAGCCGCAGGCGATCCCCGACAGCCAGTGGCGAGTCGGGGATCGTCTTCTGCCACCGGTCTGGCTAGCTTGGATCATGGGGCCTCATTATCCCGGCGGATCGGGCGTCATCTCGGCCCGTGTCACGGCAGGTCAACCACCAAACACCTTGCGCAGGATTGCACTGCCTGTGGCCAGTGGATCGCGACGGATCTTGCGTTCCTCCTCGGCGATCATCAGGTACAGCCCGTCCAAGGCCTTGGCCGTGACATAGCGCTCGACCTTGGCATCGTCACCTTTGAGCAGGCCCAGCTTGACCGCCTGGCCTGCGACCGCGTTGAACTTCGACGCCAACGCCACCTTCTCGGTGGTCTCGGTGACGATCGGCAGGAACTGCTCGGTCAACGGCGCCCGCGTCTTGCGGACAAAAAAGTCGGTGGCGGCGCGGTCGCCGCCGCGAACGATCTGAATCGCATCGCTGATCGAGATCGATTTGACCGTGTTCACCAACATCGCACGAGCCAGCGGCATCGCCGCCTCGGCCGCACGGTTCATCGCCGTCACCAACTCGTCGACACGTTTTTGTTGACCCGTAGCTTTGAGCAGCTTCGCCGCGTCTTCGAGCAGAGGTGGCAAAGGAATTCGCACCTTGGGGTTGCCGAGGAAGCCATCGCTGTGGCCCAGCCCCTCGACCGCTGCGACCGCGGCACGCTCGAGCATGCCGCGCACACCCGATCCAGCCTCGGCCTCACCAAGCTCTGCGGCACGTACCGCCGAGCAAGCCAAGCCTGAGGCGACCAGCAACCCGGCCGTAAACTGTCTTCTGCGCATCGAACTCTCCATCATGATCCTGTCCCGACGCCATCTTGCCACCGCCGCACTGACCGCATTTGCCGCTGGCGCTTGGTGGCTGCTCGGCGAACGCCGAGTGCTCGCACCGCAGGTAAGCTTCAGCTTGCTAGACGGCAGTACGCTGACGACCCGTCAACTCATGGGGCAGGTGGTGTTGGTCAATTTTTGGGCCACCAGTTGCAGCATCTGTGTCGCAGAGATGCCTGAAATCAGCGCGATGAACGACAAGTTCCGAGGCCGGGCTTACCAGACGCTGGCCGTCGCGATGCGCTACGACCCGCCAGCACTTGTGGCCGACTTCGCCGAAAGCCGCAAGCTCGGGTTCAAGGTCGCGATCGACAATACCGGGGAGATCGCCCGCAGCTTCGGCCAAGTGGAACTCACGCCGACATCTTTCCTGATCGACAAACATGGCGCCATCGCCAAGCGTTGGGTCGGTGCACCGAACTTCGTCGCACTGCACCGTGAGGTCGAGAAACTGCTGACCGAGGCCTGAAGCTAGCCTGCCGCGGCCAGAATCAGACGGTGTGGCTCACACCCGCGCCAGCAGCCTGCCTGTCGGCGTGGTAACTGCTTCGCACCATTGCCCCCACGGTCGCTTGGGCAAAGCCCATCCCGATGGCCTCAGCCTCGAACATCTTGAAGGTGTCCGGGTGGACATAGCGCCGCACCGGCAGGTGATGGCCTGAGGGCGCCAAGTACTGGCCAATGGTCAGCATATCGATGCCATGCGACCGCATGTCGCGCATCACCGCCAAGATCTCTTCATCGGTCTCGCCCAGGCCGACCATCAGGCCACTCTTGGTGGGCACATCCGGGTGCAAGGCTTTGAACTTCTTGAGCAGGTTCAGACTGAAAGCGTAGTCGCTGCCCGGGCGCGCCTCCTTGTAAAGGCGCGGCGCGGTCTCGAGGTTGTGGTTCATCACATCGGGCGGCGCGGCCTTCAAAATCTCAAGCGCGCGGTCGTCGCGACCCCGGAAGTCGGGCACCAGGATCTCGATACGGGTCGCTGGCGACTGCTCGCGAACTTGGCGGATGCAGTCGACGAAATGACCGGCACCGCCATCACGCAGATCATCGCGATCGACACTGGTGATCACGACATATTTCAGCTTGAGCGCAGCGATGGTGCGCGCCAGATTGACGGGCTCGTTGGCATCGAGCGGGTCGGGACGTCCATGGCCGACATCGCAGAACGGGCAGCGCCGGGTGCATTTGTCGCCCATGATCATGAAGGTCGCCGTTCCACTGCCAAAGCATTCGCCGATGTTGGGGCAGGATGCCTCTTCACAGACCGTGTGCAGCTTGTGCTCGCGCAGGATCTGCTTGATCTCGTAGAAACGGGTGGTCGACGAGCCTGCCTTGACGCGAATCCAGTCAGGCTTTTTCAAGACCTCGGCCGGCACCACTTTGATCGGGATTCGAGCTGTCTTGGCCTGCGCTTTTTGCTTGGCGCTGGCATCGTAGCTGTCGCTGGGTTGCGACTGATGGACGACATTTTCGGTGGCCATAGAGGGTATTTGCCGGCTATTCGTCGAAGAGGTGTGGACAAGCAAGGCC
>JBILYN010000573.1:0-2636 GCA_044377715.1 Aquabacterium sp. | reverse complement strand
CACGCCACCCACCGTTGCACTCGCAGTCAGGGTCTCAGCCGTGGTCACACTGGCATCGGCCACCGCCGCAGTAACACTGGCGTGGCCAGCGGCATTGGTCATCGCCGAAGTCGCGCCGAGGATGACCTGACCGCCTGCCGAGACAAAGTTGACAAGCAGGTTAGGCACCGGGTTGCCCGCCGCATCCTTGACCAAGGCACTGAAGGTCGCGGCACCGGTCGACCTGCGCAGGGTGGTCGCACTGACCGTCACACCAAGCGTCGCAGACGTCCCAGCCACAGTAAAGCTGGCGCTTCCCTGGATTGTGATGGCGCCGGACTTGACCGTGCCAACCACCTGGTCTGCACCGCCGCGGGCACCGCTGGCTGAATACAGCGTAGCTGTCGCATTGCCATTCGAGTCGGTGGCGACCGACGAGACACTCAACGTCGCCAATGTGCCGCGAACCGTGCTCATGTCGACCACGGCGCCAGGAATCGCATTGCCGTTTCCATCACGAACCATGACGGTCACCGTGGCCGGACTGCCGGTCGCAATGAGGCTGGGCGATACTGTTAGCGCGACCGAGGTAGTGGGCGATGTCGAAACCTGAAGCACTACCTGCGCGCTGACAGAGGCACCACCGACGTTCGCGCTGACAACGACCTGGTCGGCGCCGTTGCTGCTGCCAGTCTTGGGCGCCAGGAAGATCTGGGCAACGCCAACGGCATTAGTGGCAACGGGACTTGCGTCGAACGCTATCAAGCCGAAAGACGAACTGACAGAGACGATTGTGCCCGCACCCACTGGCTTTCCAGTCGAGTCGCTGACAAGCACCGACAAGGTCACAGGTACCGCCGATGTGACGTTGGAGCCACTAGGCGTCAGCATCAGTGAAGGCAAATCGGCCAGCAACTGCACGGCCAGAGAACTCGTCACTGCTACATTGCCCACCGTTGTGCTGGCTGTCAGCGTGTCGGCCGCGGTCAAGGTCGAATCCACAACGGCAGCGGTCACGGTGGCGACGCCCTGACCGTCGGTCTTGGTCGACGGCGCGCCGAGCTTGACACGCCCGCCTACCGATGCGAATGTGACCACCGAATTGGCGACCGGCGAGCCGGCTGCATCCTTGACCAGGACACGCAATGTTTCGGCACCCGTAGACCCGCGCAGCGTGCTTGCACTGATCGTCAGGCCTATCGTCGGCTGGCTGCCTGCGACGGCGAAACTGGCGCTGCCCTGGACCGTGGTGGTGCCAAGCTTGGCGACGCCGATGACTTGATCAGCGCCCGACAGTCCACCGCTTGCGGCAGACAGCAGAGCGGTCGCGTTGCCGTTGGCATCGGTGGCGACCGAAGCCACGCTCAAGCTCGCCAAGGTGCCGCGCTCGGTGCTCAGGTCAACCACGGTTCCGGCCATCGGGCTGCCCTTGGCGTCACGCACCGTCAGCGTCACGGTGACTGGACTCGCCGCGGTCACCGTGGGCGAAGACACGGCCAGCGTGACCGACGCACTGCCGGTGGCACCGGCGCCAGAACCCGAGCCGGTGCCCGGCAGCACCGGCGCGCCCGCGTCGCTCGATCCACCCCCACCGCCGCCGCAAGCCACCAGCACCAACATCAACAACCCACCCAGCGCCGCCCGGACCTTCAATGAACTCATGGCAATACCTCCTCAGGCAAGGGGCTGGTCTTCACGCCACTCAGCGCGCCGCGGCGCGGTCGGTCACGATCTTGGGCGTGATGAAGATCAGCAATTCGGTCTTGGTCGCCACCTTGGTGGTGTTGCGAAACAGCGCGCCGACATAGGGCATATCACCCAGCAAAGGCACCTTGTTGACGTCGACGCTCTCGGTCTGCGTGAAGATGCCGCCAATCACCACCGTGCCGCCGTTCTCGACCAACACCTCGGTCTGCACATGCTTGGTGTCGATCGCAAAGCCCTGCGGCGTGGATTGGCCCACGCTGTCCTTGTTGATGTCGAGCACCATGATCACGCTGCCCTCGGGCGTGATCTGCGGCTTGACTTCGAGCTTCAAGTTGGCCTTGCGGAACTGGATCGAGGTCGCGCCGCTGGACGTGGCGACCTGGTAGGGCAACTCGGTGCCCTGCTCGATCAAGGCCTTGGTCTGGTCGGCAGTGATCACCCGCGGGCTGGAGATGATCTTGCCCTTGCCATCGGCCTCCAGCGCCGACAACTCCAGGTTCAGAAAGCGATTGGCCGCAGGGCTGAACAAGGACAGCGCGAAGCTGGGCAGGGCCGCAGCGCCCGAGAACACCGAGTTGACGCTGTTGGCCGGCAGGTTGACGAACTGGGTGTTGCTGAAGGCGTTGGTCGCGCCAGGCTGTAGCGTCTGGGAACCGGCTGCGTTGTAGTTGCCGCCAATGGTGAGGTAGTTGCCACCACCGACCGAATAGCCCGGAATGCCGCCCTGCACGCCACGCAGATCTGAGGCGCCCAGCTTGACACCTAACGTTCGACCGAAGCGGTCATCGGCCTCGACGATACGGGCCTCTATCAACACCTGGCGTACCGGGATGTCGATCTTGGCAATCAGCGCCTGGACTTCCTCGAGCTTGGCGGGGATGTCGGTGACGAAGAGCTGGTTGGTGCGGCTTTCGAAGATCACGCTGCCGCGTGCCGACAGGATGCGCTGG
>JBILYN010000209.1:0-8064 GCA_044377715.1 Aquabacterium sp. | reverse complement strand
ACGCCCAACAGACTTCGGCCTGCATCCAAAGGCAGGTTCAAGCGCTTCGGGCGCTGCGTTCCGCCCCAGTTCTGCCGTGTTCGGGGTGCCGTCGGGGAGAAAAAGGGCGTTTGAAAAACCTATCCTCGCCCGGCCGGCCTTCCGCCCGAATCAACGTCACGACCGGCGTCGTTGGTTTTATGAAGTCACTCAGTTTATGCAAGTCTCTGTCACTTGACAACAATCTGTTGTGTCCTCGGGCGCGGCCGGCGGCCGGCGCCCGCGGCGCCCTGGGCGGCGGCCCGGCTATGAGCCGCCGACCCAGCAGCGACCTGGGCGCCGTGGGTGCCGATGCCTGCAAACGCCAGGCTGAGGCGTCACCTCAACGGTGTTGCTCGCCGGTCTGCGGGCCGTCAGGGGCAAAGTCCTGGCCAATTTTCGCGGCTTCTCTTGTTCCGCGATCGATGTATTATGTGTATGCAAGAAAACCGGAGTACACACTGTGCGAACGAACATCGTGATTGACGACAAACTCATGCAGGACAGCTTGCGCGTGACCGGCGTGAAGACCAAGCGTGAAGTGGTTGAGCTTGGCCTGCGCACCTTGTTGCGCCTAGGCAAGCAGGCCGAGATTCGTCGGCTGCGTGGGAAACTGGCGTGGGAGGGTGACCTCGAGGCGATGAGGACGGACAAGTGATCCTCGTCGACTCCAGCGTATGGATAGCCTACTTCCGCGGCCATGCAACGCCGGAGACTGAAAAGCTGGATGTCCTGCTGGCGACCGAGCCGGTCTTGATGGGCGACCTGATCTTGGTGGAGGTCCTGCAGGGCTTCTCGAATGACCGCGACTTTGACGCCGCCAAGCGGTTGCTGACGGCCCTGCCGGTTGTTGACCTTGCCGGTGCCGATATCGCGGTTCAAGCCGCGCAGAACTTCCGCAAGTTGAGGGTGCTTGGCATAACGGTGCGCAAGACGATCGATACCGTGATCGCGACGCGTTGCATTGAATCTAGATATTCCTTGCTGCACAACGACAGGGACTTTGATCCCTTTGCCGCGCACTTGGGGCTGCGCGTTGTCTGAGAAACCTGAGGTGGCCAACAGTCGGCCCACATTGGCGCCGAGAGGCTGAACTCAGAGTAGGTCGGTCCGCCGTTGTGGTTCGGGTTAATAGCTGAAAGGCGTGCTTTTGGCCGGCCTGCGCGAGTGACGATGGCGAGGCGTTCAAGGTCAAGACCCGCCCCCCGTGTTCGTAGCTGCTCCGCCACCCTTGCGCCCAAAGCGCCGGTCTTGCCGCCACCCCTCACCCCGCCGCGACCCCGACCCTGGCCTCGCGTATCGGCAGGTGGATCAGCGCCGCGCCGACGGCCAGCACGATGTCTATCCCCCAGATCAGGTCGAAATTGCCGGTCGCCTCAAACACCTTGCCGCCCAGCCAGGCGCCGAGAAAGCCGCCGATCTGGTGCGTCAGCATCACGATGCCGAACAGCGTGGCCATGTTGGCGGTGCCGAAGAACTTGGCCACCAGCCCGGCGGTGGGCGGCACGGTGGACAGGAAGGTCAGGCCCATCACGGCGGCAAAGGCCAGCATCACCGGGCCGGTCTTGGGCGCGAGCACGAAGACCAGCACGCTGATGGCGCGCGCCGCGTAGACCGCCGACAGCAGGGACTTCATGCGCCAGCGCCTCACCGCCCAGCCCATCGCCAGGCTGCCGACGATGTTGAACAGGCCGAGCATCGCCAGCGACCAGGCGCCGTACTGCACCGGCAGGCCGCAGGCGGCGATCACGCCGGGCAAATGCGTGCCCAGGAAGGCGACGTGGAAGCCGCAGACAAAGAAGCCGGCCGCCAGCATCAGGAAACTCGGGTTGCGCAAGGCGCCCCGGATCGCTGCCCGGGCGCCCAGCTTGGCCGGCGCGGGCGCCTGTTGCGGGCTGGCCGACGTGGCCGCCGGGCCCATACCGCGCAGCACATAGGCCGCCGGCAGCGCCAGCAGCACCAGCAGGCCCAGCACCTGCATCGCGGTGGCCCAGCCCAGCCCGAACTGGCCGGCTGAGCCGCCGGCGTTGACGATGCCGGTGGCCAGGCCGCGCCAGGCCGCCGGGATCAGCCTGGCGGTGGTGGCCATCAGCACCGCCGGCCCGGCCATGCCGGCGCCGCCGGCCGACAGCACGCCTATGGCCAGGATCAGGCCGGCGGTGCTGGTCATGTAGGGGGTGATGCAGGTGCCCAGCGCGACCAGCAGCACGCCGGCCAGCAGCACCCGGCCGGCGCCCACCCGGTCGGCCATCGCGCCGGCGAAGGGCTGGGTCAGGCCCCAGCAGAGCTGGCCGCAGGCGAATGCCAGGCTGATGCTGGCCAGCCCCAGGTGGGTCGCGCTGTTGAGCGGGCCGAGGAACAAACCCATCGACTGGCGCACGCCCATCGTCAACGCGAAGCTGCCGGCCGCGGCCAGCAGCACGACCCAGACGGCCCAGTGGCGGCCTGCGGCGGGCGGGGGGGTCGGGGTGGGGCGGGTGGGGTGGCGGTCAGGCATGGTGTTCTCCGGCCGGCAGCGCTGCCAGCAGTTCAAGTGAGTCGTCGATCAGCGCATGCAGGGCCAGTACCCGGTCCACGCCCAGGCGCTGGTTCAGGTCTTGCTGTGCCGTCCGCCAGTGCGGTTGCGCGTCGGCGCGCTTGTCACGGCCGGCGTCGGTCAGGCTGACGAGCCGGCTGCGGCCGTCGGCGCCCGGGCCCAGGGTCACCCAGCCGGCCTGGATCAGCGGCTGCAGGTTGCGGGTCAGGGTCGAGGCGTCCATCGTCATCGCCAGCGCCAAGTCGCCCGGGCGGATGGGCCCGAGCTTGAGCAGATGCGACAGCAGCGAGTACTGGGTCGTCTTCAGCCCCGACTTGGCCAGTTCCACGTCGTAATGCTGGCCGACCCGGCGCAGCAACTGGCGCAGCTTGAAGTTGCTGCAGCCCTGGGGTTTGCCGGGCATGGGATCTGACGGATGGAACGGGTCGCTTTGCATTCGAAAGATTGTAGCTACAATCATTGCATATGCAAACAATAGATGACGCCCTCCGCCCCAAGGCCAGCGCAGCGCTTTGGAATGATCAACTCGCCAGCGTGCTGGCGCGCATGCGCTCGGGCGGCGGCAAGCCTGGCCTGGCGCATCCCGACAGCGTGGCCGGCAAGACCGGGCTGGAGGTGATGCAGGCGATGCTGGCGGGTAAACTGCCGTTCCCGCATATCGCGCAGACGCTGGATTTCTCGCTGGTCGAGATCGGCGCCGGACGCGCCGTGTTCCAGGGCACGCCGCAGCTGATGCACTACAACCCGCTGGGCACCGTGCATGGCGGCTGGTACGCGACGATGCTGGATTCGGCCTTGGGTTGCGCGGTGCACACCCGGATGGCGGCCGGCTACGCGTACACCACCGCCGAGCTCAGCGTCAACATCGTGCGCGCCGCCACCGCCCGCACCGGCCCGTTGCGCGCGATCGGCCAGGTGATCCACAGCGGCCGCCAGTTGGCCACCGCCGAGGCCCGCATCGTCGACCCCGACGGCAAGCTCTATGCCCATGGCACCACCACCTGCCTGGTGTTCGAGGCCAGGCCGGCATGAGCGGCGCCGCATCCTCCGGCGCGGTGTCGGCCACCGCGCTGCCGAACGCGAAGGCCGGTGCCAAAGACGGCACCCATGCCGGCAAGATCGCCGACCGCACCTGGCAGATGCTGCATGCGCCGCTGCTGCCCACGCTGCTGCGCCTGGCCACCCCCAACGTCATCGGCCTGTTCGCCACCACGGTGGTGATCGGCTACGACGGCTACATCCTGGGCCGGCTCGGCGCCGACGCGCTGGCCGGCGTCGCGCTGGTCTTCCCCTTGTCGATGCTGATGCTGCAGATGTCGGCCGGCGGCATAGGCGGCGCCGTCACCGCGGCGGTGGCGCGCGCGCTGGGCGCGGGCCGGGGCGACGACGCCAACCGGCTGGCCCAGCATGCGCTGCTGATCGCGGCCGTGCTGGCGGCGCTGTTCAGCGCGGTGCTGCTGGGCCTGGGCCGCTCGGTCTACGGCGCGATGGGCGGGCGCGGCGCGGCGCTGGCCAGCGCGCTGGCCTATTCGAACGTGCTGTTCGGCGGCGCGATCGTGGTCTGGCTGGGCAATGTGCTGGCCGCCGTGGTGCGCGGCTCGGGCAATATGCTGCTGCCGTCGCTGCTGATGCTGGGCACGGCGCTGGCCCATTTGCTGCTGTGCCCGCTGCTGGTGTTCGGCTGGGGCCCGGTGGCCGGCCTGGGCGTGGCGGGTGCGGCAGTCAGCACCTTGTGCACGTCGGCGCTGGGCGCGGTGTGGATGGCCGCCCACCTGCTGCGCCGCGACGGCGCGGTGCAGTTGCACGGCGCACGCTGGCAGCTGCGCATGGGCTTGCTGCGGACCATCCTGCGCGTCGGCGCGCCGGCGTCGATGAGCCCGGTGCTGAGCAACGGGGCTATCGCGGTGGCCACCGCCTTCATCGGCAGCTTCGGCACCGCCGCGCTGGCCGGCTACGGCGTGGCCGCCCGGCTCGAATACATCATGGTGCCTATCGCCTTCGGCTTCGGCACCGCGCTGACCGCGATGGTCGCCACCAACATGGGCGCGGGCCAGCCCGCCCGGGCGCTGCGCGCGACCTGGACCGGCGGCGCCGTCGTCACCGTGATCACCGGGGCGATAGGCGGGGCGGCGGCCATCGCGCCCGGGCTGTGGATGAACCACTTCACCACCGATCCGGCGGTGATCGCCTTTGGTGCCGCCTACCTGCGCATCGTCGGCGGCTGCTACGGCTTGATGGGCCTGGGTCTGGCGCTGTTCTTCGCCTCGCAGGGCGCGGGGCGGATGTTCTGGCCGCTGGCCGGCAGCGTGGCCCGCCTGGTGCTGGTGACGCTGGGCGGCTGGGTCTGCGTGCACCTGCTGCACAGCGCGGCCGAAGGCTTTTTTGCCGTGGTCGCCGCCAGCCTGGCGGTCTACGCGCTGATCATCGCCGGCGCGATCCGGCTCGGCAGCTGGACGCGCTGAGTCAGGCCGGCGCGCCCGGAAGCGGGCGGCGGCGGTCGCGCGCGCCGGCGCGCCAGCGCAACACAGCCTTGCGCAGCTCGGCGGCCCACAGCACCAGGCTGGCCATCGCCAGGCAGACCGCCCATTGCGCGGGGGCCAGCGGCACGGTGCCGAAGGCCAGGTTGAGCCCGCCGAGGTGGACGACGGCCACCTGCAGCGCCAGCGACAGCCCCACCATGGCCCACAGCCAGCGGTTGGCGAACAGGCCCTGGAAAGCGCTGGCGGTCTCGGCGCGGGCGTTGAAACAGTTGAAGAGCTGTGCCAACACCAGCACCGTGAAGGCCGCGGTGCGGGCGCTGGCCAGGTCCTGGTCGCCGGCAATCAGCCCGCCGGGCAGGTAGAGGTCGAGCGTCAGCAGCGTCACCGCCGCCATCACGACGCCGGTGAAGACGATGCCGGACCCCATGGCACGGTCGATCAGGCGCTCGCCGAGGCGGCGCGGCGGGCGCGCCATCGTGTCGCCGGCGATCGGGTCGACGCCCATCGCCAGCGCCGGGCCGGCATCGGTGACCAGGTTGATCCACAGGATCTGCGTGGCGAGCAGCGGCAAGGCCACCGCGCCGGCTTGGCCTTGCGCCGTCAAGCCCAGCAGTCCGGCGCCCACCACGCCGCCGAAGACCGTCAACACCTCGCCCAGGTTGGACGACAGCAGGTAGCGCAGGAACTTGCGCAGGTTGTCCAGCACGCCGCGGCCCTCGCGCACCGCCTCGACGATGGTGGCGAAGTTGTCGTCGGCCAGGATCATCCGGGCCGCCTCCTTGGCCACCTCGGTGCCGCCCAGGCCCATCGCGACGCCGATATCGGCGGCCTTCAGCGCCGGCGCGTCGTTGACGCCGTCGCCGGTCATCGCCACCACCGCCCCGCCGGCCTGCAGCGCGCGCACGATCGCCAGCTTGTGCGCCGGCGCCACGCGGGCGAACACGCTGGTGCGCTGCACCGCCTGGGCCAGTGCCGGCGTGTCCAGCGCGTCGAGCTCGGGCCCGCTCAGCACCGGCGCGGCGACCGCCACGATGCCCAGATCTGCGGCGATGCGCAGTGCAGTGCGCGGGTGGTCGCCGGTGATCATGATGACCCGGATGCCGGCGGCCCTGGCCTCGCGCAACGCCACCGCCACCTCGGTGCGCGGCGGGTCGATCATGCCCACCGTGCCGAGGTAGACCAGGCCATGCTCCAGGCTCGCGCCGGCCTGCGCGTCCTCGCCGTCGGCCAGCGGCCGCGCCGCCACCGCCAGCGTGCGCAGCGCGGCGTCGGCCAGCGTGTCGACCTCGGCCAGGATGCGGCGCCGTCCGGCGTCGTCGAGCGCGACATCCGCCGTCCCCACCCGCAGCCGGGTGCAGCGCGCCAGCAACTCGCCCGGCGCGCCCTTGCTGACCAGCAGCCGCGCGCCGTCCTGGTCGTGGTCGGCCTCGACCGTGGACATGCGCTTGCGCTCGGACGTGAAGACGATCTCGGCCAGCCGGCTGAAGCGCTGGCTGCGCCGCGCCGGCAGCCGGGCCGGGTCGAGCTTGCGCTCGGCCACCAGAAAGGCGGCCTCGGTCGGGTCGCCCTGCACCTGCCAGACGCCGCCCGGCAGCGTGGCTGGCAGCCTCGACAAGTTCGGCCCCGGGCGCGGACTGCCGGGCGAGGTCCGGCCGCGGCGCATCGCGATCCACGCCGACGAGTTCAACGAATTGATCGGCGACGAGTTCATCCCGCTGCTGAACAAGGCTGGCGGGGCGGGGTTTCAGGTGACGGCGTACACGCAGACCTGGTCGGACGTGGAAGCGCGCATCGGCTCACCCGCCAAGGCCGGCCAGATCGCGGGCAACTTCAACACGCTGATCATGTTGCGGGTCAAGGAGGTGGCGACAGCCGAACTGCTGACCGACCAGTTGCCGGAGGTTCATGTGGTGTCGACTGTTCAGTCGTCGTCGGTTTCGGACACCAACGATCCGGGCGAATTCACCGACTTTGCCAGCCGCAACGAGGACCGCATCGCCCCGCAGAGCGTGCGCATGCTCGAGCCGACCGATCTGGTGCAGTTGCCCAAGGGCCAGGCTTTTGCATTGATCCATGGTGGCCGCTTGCACAAGATCCGGATGCCGCTGCCCAGTGCCGAACACGACCCGCTGATGCCCGAGGGCCTGACGGCGATCGGGCAGGCGCTGCGCAGCCGACTGGACGGCCCATGGCATCGGCCGCAGGAAGACCTGGGTCAGGCCGCAGAAGTGGAGACCCGCCGTGGCGAGTGAGAACACGTTCTTCCACGAGGGTCAATGGGCTGCGGTGCTGCTGAGCCCGCTGAAGCTGGCGTTCTCGTTGGGGCTGGGGTTGGTGGCGATCCTGCTGGTCGGCTGGAGCATCGACTGGGTGTACGTGTCGCGGGTCTGGCCCGATGGCGCGGACCGCTTGCGCAGTCTGCTGGCCACCGATCTCGGGCACGGCATAGCGCTGGCGGCACGGCAGGGTCGGGGGGCTGGCGAGATCACCGGGCCGGCGAATCTGCTGTATGGGGTGGTGTTCGAGGCCACCGGCATCCACGACATGGGGCTGCGCTTCGCTGATGCATCAGCCTTGTCGATCCCTGACACGGTGGTTCGTCGCAGCTACCTGGCCCATCGCGAGGCCATCGAGACCGCGATGGTCGGTACGCAGTTGCTGGGCGTGCGATTCGCAAGCTTCATGCGATTCTTGCCGCTGCTGCTGCTGTTCTACGCGGTGGGCGCCGTGGATGGACTGACCGAGCGTGCGATTCGCAGGTCCTGCGGAGGACGCGAATCAGCCAGCCTGTATCACCGTGCGAAGTACCTGCAGTTGGTGGCACTGGGGCTGGGCGGGGTTGCGCTGTTGGTCTGGCCGGGGCCTGTGGCCTGGGAACTCTGCACTGGGCTGATCGTTGTCGTGACGGGTGGGTTGGCGCGGATGCAGTGGGCGTTCTACAAGAAGCATTTGTAGGTCGACTGGCGGCGGTGAGTACGGGGCGGCGTCGGGAAGATGGCCGTCGAATCGTGAGCACGGCCAGCCAAGGCC